>NZ_JBFRBH010000001.1:1608435-1930122 GCF_040932485.1 Gymnodinialimonas sp. 202GB13-11
CCCGGTGCGCAATTCGGTCAGGACGGTCTGCACATCCGCAAGAGAACACTGCATCCATTCCTTTTCAGTGTTCACAAATCCCTTGCTGACAAGCCGCGCGCGCACTTCATGGTCGGTTATGAAAGAACCATCCGCACGTTCTGCTGGTTCATCAAGTTCGATGGTGAAGTTCTTGATTGCGGCGGTGCCGAGTTGCTCGTTTACCCGTTGCCGCACATCCCGTGTGGTCTGCCCGACTTTGAGAAGACCCGCGTGGGCGGCATCGTCAATCGAATAAGCGTAAATGCGGGGGCGAGCCTTTGGTTTTGGCTCTAGAATGTCGTCAACAGTCACGGACATCGCTATTCCATTGGCCGAATAAGCGCTTCGATGTAGCTCTGTTCTTCGCTAGTGATCGCATACTTTTCGAAAAGTGCCTCATCTGTCCAGTGACGGTCCCAAGACTGCATAGGGACCCACGAGTAAGTTCCGTGCGTAGCGTGCTGTGTGATCTTCCGTAGAGAAACCAAAAACCGAAAGAAACGGGTCTTGTAATAGGACTGGATGCTCTCTGCCGCTGCCTGTGAGTCCACGTAGAAGAACAAAAATGATTGAGTGCAGACCGAAGGATTTGGAGCAATCTGCGACGGTCCAAGTACAATATCCACGCCGCTTTTTTCTCTCTCTCGCCCCGATCCTACAGCCGGAACTAGAAGTTTCCACGTATCGACCAGATGTGCACTTTTGGTAATTTTCTCACGCTCAATGAAGCCATGACTACGCTTCATTTTTCGAATGTAGTAGAGCGGAACGTCCCCCGGTTTTTCTGTCTTGTGAAATCCATCAAAATTGGATGTCCAGCCAAACTCTTTGTCTCTCGCGAGAATAGTATTAACGGATGGTTCACTGTGACTAAGTGTCTTTCGCAGGATGTCGAGCGCTCGGTCGTCTCGAACCAAAACATCAAATTCGTTGAGGTCTCGAAGCGATGGCCCAGAGATTTCTCCACCCCTAACCGTTGAAACCATACATTGGCCGTCATGCTCCGCGTCCCACAGGAAGTAACATGCCCCTCCATTAATGCCGACCGAAGAGAATACTTCCGCAGCATTGGTATAGTCGACGAGGACTTTGAGGTGAGTATCGTTTAGCATCGTGTTGCGAAAATCGTTCAACCCAAGCCCAGTGGCCATCCAACGAGATGGAATAACCATTGATAGATACCGTGGCTGAAGGGCTTTGGCTTGTTCGACAAAGTGCTGATAAATTGGCACGTCACGCGTACCGCCATCGCTCGCGAGTTGATATGGTGGGTTCCCTACGATGACATCGAACTGCATGTCGCCTCCAAAAAGCGCCGAAACGCGCTCCCTAATATTGTTGGTGTGAATGAACGCATAGGCATGACTTTCTCGGTCTTCGCCTCGGTCCAGCGTCGATCTGCTCGCACCGCAGAAGGTGCACTTGCCTTGTTTGTTCCAGTTATGCTCCACCCGTTCGAACCAGATATTGCCCGCCTCGGAATTGAAGCCGCGTGAAATCGAATGCGGCCCGTTCGCGTGTTTCGAGCAATAGAGCGAGCGCCGCGCCAGCATGGCCGTTAATTCGGTGATGCCAATGCCGTAGACCTGTCGCGTCAGGATGTGATCCACGCGCGCTTGCAATTCGGGCATCTGTGGCTCAAGGCCGACTATCAGGCGTTTTGTGATCTCCCGCAGGAACACCCCTGACTTGGTGCATGGATCAAGAAACCTGACGGACGGGTCGGCCCAAATGTTTGCGCCGTCATTGTCCGCTGCCCATGCCTCTGCCAGCGTGTCCAACATTCGGTTGGAAAACTCGGGAGGCGTGAACACTTCGTCGTTGGACAAGTTTGCAATACAGGACAGAACGTCCGGGTTCCTGCCCCGGAGCGCAAAAGCAGCTTTGGTCATGGTGCCGTCGCCTGTCGCTCAGCAATTGCTTGCTGCCATTCATGATAGTTTTGCTTGGAGCCTTTTACCTTCCAACGTTCACGGCCATTGCTGGATTGATCCAAAATGATGGCGGCAGCGGCGGAAGGGCTGTTGAACCCCCATGGTTTGACAAAGCGCATTCTGCCCGGACCGTCACTAACCAATACCCCGTTGGCCACTAGCTTGTCCTTAAGTGAGGCATACCCAGGATTTTGGACATAACCGGTGTCCGAAAGCGCCTCTGATCCCTCTAGAACCACAAACTCACCGTCTTCTTCGACCGCAGTCGCTTGAACCCCGCTCTTGTGGCGTATTTCAAATTGTGTCTCGCCGGATGTGCGCTCTTCAACAGATTTGGCCGTTTGAGTGACGGCCTTCGGTTGCGGCTTCAGCATGTCCAGACCGACCACCGGCAGAACAACCTGCAAGTTCGCGAGGAACTGTTCCATGTTCGCAACGTCAGCCTCAGGCAATCGGCGGCGAGTAGTGTCTGGCTGAGTGCCGTTGTCGAGGACGACGCGACCTGCATCATTGGCGACTTGGATCAGTCTGGCTTCAAGATATTCTGCATGGCCCTTTGAAAGGTCATCGTCACTGGTCGTTACGGTAATGGCCGTTTCCCAGAAGTCTCGCTTTAGCGCACTCTGCTTGATGCGCTCTGCAACAGAATTTCCTGATCCTATGTAAACGCGCGTCCCACCCGGGCTTTCAGGGTCGGGACCGGCCAGAATGTAAACTCCTGTCCGGTCAACTTCATGGCGAGCGGTCATCTCTCCAAATGCCGATGCGCCTGAAACAAAGAGCAGGCCGGTCCAGCCGTGAATAGTTGCTTTGCGAAGTCCCGTTGGCTTTCCGTCCACGAGAAAAAGTTGAATGGTTCGCCCCAAGGCCGCTCCAACACTCATTCGTTAACCTCAAGGGGTAAGTCAATCTGTCTTGCTAAGTCTCTTATTGTCATTGGGGGATATGTCTTTGTCGGTCTAAATATTTCATGATTTCCAAGAGCCGCAAAAAGCGAACCCTCTGCATTAAATGCAGACGCACCGGTCAGAACATCTAATCGAAAATCGCGGCGTTGAAATTTACCCTTTCCCAAATAGCCCCATTCGGCAAATGAAATGGGAACGCTTTGAGAAGTCTGCATGTTCAGCGCATCGCCATGTACTAGGTTGGTCAAAAGAACATGTGACGCGGCACGGTATAGGTCATCATCTGGCGAAAGACGCAGATATTCTGACAGCACCTCGAGCATGTTGGCCCGGCACTCGTCGATGTTGTCGGCTAGGATCTCGACGCCATAGCAGCACATTAGCCCCAACAGCGCATAGTGGCGCCGGTTGAAATCGGACTTACCAAACTTTACTTGCACAGCCGCAAGCTTGCGTTGCAGGACCGGCACGAGAAAGTTACCGCTGCCGCACGCAGGCTCAAGAAAGCGGGCATCGATCCGCTCGGTTTCGCCCTTCACGAGGTCAAGCATAGCGTTCACCATCCATTCGGGGGTAAAGACTTCGCCGTGGTCGGCGACACGTTGTTTCGAGCGGATCAGCACCATCAGGCAACTGTTACAGAATGGACAACGATGACCAAGAGATTCGAAGGAGAAAACGGGTCTGCATCGAATACTACAAACTTGCATTGAACGCCCACGAACACCACATTGTGACTAACCATTCCGACCAGGCACAAGATACATGGCGTCTTACAGTGGGTTCTTACGGAAAGCGCCCAGCGCGCGTTTAAAGGCATTTCTCGCCGCCAACGGTGTTCAGGTGCCTGAGGATTTCGACTGGAATAGCGCTGGGCGCGGCACAGCGTTTGTCGAAGGTCTGAATGCGGTCATTGATGGCTTGCCTGCGCGCCAACAAGATCGGCTCAAGGCCGAGTTGGATCATCTGGCCAGCTTGACCAGTGACGCGGTGATGGTCAGCGCCGAGCAAGTCTGCCCGATTATGGGCATTGATCTGGAGGGCCTAGAAGGCGTCCAAGACGTGCTTTTGATGCTGGCGCTTGATCACCCGCAGGCCTTTGAACGCGTGGCCGTGCAAGCCTCGCTTAACCGGCGCACAGGCGGCAAAAATTGGTCGGCGTTCCAGTTCGATGATGGTGGAAAGGCGTGGGCTCTGGATGATCAAACTGCGCGCGCGTTATTCGTGGCAGACGCGATTGCAATTCTGAACCTACCCGAACATCGCAAGCGAGAATCGGATTGGTATCGGGCTGTGCGAGTTCACCCCATCACGGGCGAGGAAACGGAGATCGTTCAGGCAACGATCTACGTAGAAGACCGCGCCGCAAGCGAATTGACTTTCGGACCGTCAGAGGGCTTGGAGCGGCAAGTGGTGCAGCGGGTCTTGGAGGTGGGAATCGCGTGCAATCCTGCCGAGCGTATCGTCGAGATTTGTGCCACCGGTGGGAAAAAGGTCCGCGATGAATATGCGCAGGCATTCTCAAAGCATTTCGCACCGGGTTCAGAACCGCCCGTGGAAGCGCCGCGTCGAGAAGTTCTGCTGAACACGCTGCGCTCAAGCCCCGAATTTCCAGTTGAACCGGCAGATGGCATCGAGCGGGTTGAAGTGTCGTCGCTCGACTTTTTCTCAACTGGCGGCGGCTTTGCCCGGTTCGAGAAACGCGGTGATGACGAAACGATCTATCAGTTTCTCGACCGACGGTTCGGGCATGTGTCCCCGCTCAACGCCGGTGGATGGCAGGTCGTCTCTGCCACGCTGCGGATTGTCATGGCGGCGCAAGGTGGCAAGCGCCGCCGCACGCTGACGGTAACCTTGCGAAGTCCGAATATCACCACGATCCCCAACAAGACGGAAGCGGACCGCCAACTGGTGCTCAACCTGTTGGAACGATGGAACCTGATTGCGCCGCCCGCGCCTGAAATTGACGTGATCGAGGACGATTGATTGAACGCGGTTTCCTTACTCTGTGAGATCATCGGGCAAACGGGAAAAGTCGCGGCGCAGGCATGTCGTGATGATGCGGGGTATGGCGCTTTGCTGGATGCAGGTTTGCTCAAAGGCGACGGCTTGGTGGAAGCGGTGCTCTGCGAGAATTGCGATGTTGCGCACGATGCCGAGATCGTCTTCGAGGGCGGTTCATACGGGCATTTTTGTCCGGAACTAGGCTTTGTTTCCGTTGAGCGTGAGGACATTGTCGCCATCCGGCCCGACATTTCGGCGCTGGTGGAACACCTACGCGCCGCCTTTGAGTGTCCGCCGGGGGGCATTTCACAACTCGGGCCGCGCACATGGCGCGTCGGGCTGGCTGACACACCCGGCGGTCGAGCGGTTGTTTACTTCCACACCTGCCTTCAAAATGACGATGATCTAGTCAGTCTTGAAAATGCGCTGCGCGCTGAAATCCGGCGCGACTACGTCCTTGTCGTCACCGCCGCTGGGCATTTGCCGTATCGTGAGGCCGCAACCTGCACCCTCGCCCAGCTGGTGCAGTTGGATTTGGGGACCGCGCACCTGCGAAACAGTGTGAGCGTGGCCGAAGCCGTAGGTGCGCCGCCAACCCCTACCGGTGGGCGACCGAGTGTTTACCGCGAGCGCTTGCAGGCTTTGCTTGCGGAACGTGCTGCGCAAGGATTGGCAGAGGATGGGCGCAACGAGGAGGCAGCCGCTGTGCTAAATGCCTACGTTGAGCGTTTTCCACGCGATGCAGTGCCCTCACGCGTGACCGTTCAACGAAGTGTCACCAGGTTTAGAGCTGGATCATAACTGGATCAAAACCCAAGCCCTGTTTTGATCCACCCAACGTCCGCGACGGTTCACCCATCTTCAAACGATGGAGTTTGATCCATGACAGACCTGAATGAACCAACCCCGAAACATGCCCCTATCGCCGTATCCCCGGACGAAGCGGCGCGCCTTGCGGGCATCGGGCGCACGACGCTTTACGCGGCATTGGCTAAAGGCGATCTTCCCAGCATCAAAATCGGCACGCGACGGCTGGTCCGGGTGGAGGCTATCCGCGAATGGCTGGCTCGGCATGAGGCGTAAGAACAGATGCCCAAGTCAGCCAAACTCAGCGGTATCAAATCGCTGCGCTGCTACACGATCGCAGAGGCGGCGGGTGTGACCGGCGTCTCTGACCGCACCATCCGGGCGTGGATCAAGCAAGGCCTGACGGCCATGACGGATGAGCGACCAACGCTAGTGCGTGGTGACGCGCTTATCAGCTACATCCAACGCCAGAGACAGGGGCGAAAATTGCGCCTATCGCTTGACGAGTTCTATTGCATGAAATGCCGCGCAGCGCGGAAACCGGCGGGCGGGCTGGTCGATTGCGAGACGGATGGCAACCGCGCAAAACTCTCCGCGATCTGCGCGACCTGCGACACGATCATGCACAAGCCAATTCCGCCTGCCAGCGTTCCGACCCTCGCCAAAATATTCGATGTGACGTTGCGCGGGGAACCTTCCCAAAAGGCCAACGACACTTTCGAAACAACCGCTCAGAATCGACATTAAAGAGGCGGACAGATGCCCCCCTGATCTTCCACTTCCAGCCTGCCGCGATTGGCAGGGGTTTTGACTGGCAAAACTAAAGCAAATTGGAGGTTCTTATGACCACCCAACTCAACGAGAAAAACGAGCGGACCAAGCGAGAGTTCCTGACTTTTCGCAAGCACGCAAAGCAGGTTTCGAACAAGACCCTGGATCGTGAGATTGCCCATCTTGAACGCTTCGACGCTTGGAACAGACGCAAGGATTTCGCCAAGTTCCACATTGACTGGGCCGTGGGCTTTCGCGAGCACCTCGATCACGCAAAGGGCACGAACGGCAAACCCCTCGCCAAATCTACGACCCGCGCGATCATGGCCACGATGCGTGAGTTCACCCTTTGGCTGTCTCAGCAAGACGGGTTCCGACGCAGGATCAAGGCCGCCGACGCAAGCTATTTCCAACTGTCCCGACGCGATGAAGCCGAAGCCCGCGCCGCCCCCGAACGGCCCGCGCCCAGCATTCGCCAAGCCAAGCGCGCCTTAGCGATGATGCCCAGCGAGACCCCGCGCCAGATGCGGGACAAGGCGATCCTCGCACTTCTGTGCTTAACCGGCATCCGCGTCGAGGCGCTAACATCGCTTAAGATCAAGCATGTGGACTTGGACGAAAAATCCGTCACTCAAAACCCACGTGAGGTGGCCACCAAGTTCGGCAGGCGGATCGACACGTTCTTTGCCAAGGAGTTCACGGAGGCCGAAGCCCCGCTGCGCCAATGGATGACCTACCTCGACGAGATTGCGCTCTACAGCCCCGACGATCCGCTGTTTCCCGCCACGGCCCTGACAGCACAGTCAAACAGAGGGTTCAAGGCTTCTGGCTTCACCCGCGCGCATTGGAAAACAACTGAACCTGTGCGCAAGATCGTCAACAGCGCGTTCGAGACCGCCGGTTTGCCGGCTTATGGCCCACACGCGTTCAGGCACATGCTCGCGCGACACGCCGCGAAGAACAGCAAATCCGTAGCCGAGTTCATCGCCAACGCTCAGAATCTGGGCCACTCGGACCCACTGATTACCCTGCGAAGCTATGGGCAAATCAGCCGAGACGCCCAGCGACGCCTTATCACCGGGGAAAGCGAGTGACTTAATAGGCAGCGCAAGCGGGCATCATGCGTGGGAACAAGTGTGGGAACCAATCCTATCAACTACTAATTTTAATATGAAAATCAGCATCTTAAAAGAAGTAGGTGGCGGACAGGAAGGGATTCGAACCCTCGAGACGGTTTCCCGCCTACGCACTTTCCAGGCGCGCGCCTTCGACCACTCGGCCACCTGTCCGAGGCGGGGTTTACCCGCGATTGCGGGCCATGTGCAAGGGGTTAGAATAAACGAAAGCTGGCGGTGAACGGCAAGTGATCCGAGACGTGATCACGGAACTTGGCCCGCCCCATCTTGAACGCCCAATGCATCGGGAAAAGCCTGAGCGAGCCTTGGATGTAACGCGTTGAAAAGCGCCGTGAGACGGCGAAGCCATCCAGCAGGTTGGCCCGTCCGCTGGACAGGATATGGCTCCACCGATCCTGCAGGTCCCAGGAGGAGGTGAAATCCATCACGTCGTCGCCGCCCAGATGGTGAAAGTTCGACACGTCCTGGCCCGGGATCATGTTGAAGTCACCCATCAGACAGATCGTGTGCTGCTTGTAGCCGGGGGTGTTGTGCAGATCGGTGATCCAGTCGCCAATCACTCTGCATTGGCTATCGCGCTTGTCCTGATTGGGTTTGTCGCGGCCGGATTTCAGGTGAACGCCGATCACCACGGCTTTGAACCGCTGCCCGGCACGTACATCCACCGCGATAGCCTGACGCCCGCCCTGATACGTGCCTTCCGAGCCGGGAATGAACCGTACATTGGAGACCTGCACATGAGGTTTGTGCAGAAAACCGATGTGCAGGTGACTGTCGGGCTGAGGCAGAATCGTGATGTCATAGGTCAGATCCTTCTCGGCCAGCAGGTCACGCAAACGCTCGATATGGGTAATCGGAAAGACTTCAACCAGCGTAACCAGATCAGCGTCAAGATGGGCAAGACCAAGGGCCTGCCGTGCGGCTTGTGGGTCTTCGGCCAAGATGCCATCGCCTGCCCCGCCACCGAAGCGGTCATTCGAGGCGAGGTTCCAGACGGCGGTGCGAAGGATTGAGTTGGTCATGTCCGTGTCTCCAAGCGATGCATTGCGAGGATAGCACGGAATTGGGTTTGCGCGGCGTCAGGCCAGTTCGATGGTCACGCGGCGGTTTTGTTTGCCCTTGTTCTCGATCTTGGCAATGGTCAGCTTGCCGATCTCTCCCGTGCGCGCCACGTGGGTGCCGCCGCAGGGTTGCAGATCAACCTGATCCTTGCCTTCGCCAATCCGCACCAGCCGCACCTTGCCCGCGCCGCGTGGGGGTTGAACCGAGAGCGTCTTCACGAGGCTCGGATTGGCGTCCAGCTCTTCGTCCGTGATCCAATCCACCGAAATCGGCAGATCGCGGGTCACGAGCGCGTTGAGCTGCCCCTCAACAATCGCTTTGTCTTCCGGCGGATGGGGCATGTTGAAATCCAGCCGTCCCTTGTCGGCAGCCACAGCCCCGCCAGTGACAGGCAGGGGGATAACGACCGACAGCAAATGCAGCGCTGTGTGGATGCGCATATGCCCAAAGCGGCGTTCCCAATCGAGGCGTTGGTCGATTTGTGCGCCGACCGGCGGCAGGGCACTGGGCTCGGACGGGACAAGGATGATGTTCCCCCGCTCGCCTTTCACCGCCGTCGCAATCGGGATGCGCCCGCCGTCCCAATCAAGCGTGCCGCTGTCACCGGGTTGTCCGCCACCGCGGGCATAGAAAATCGTCTGGTCCAGCACGATGCCGCCTTCCTCCGTCAACGCGGTGACGGTGGCGGGGCTGGATTTGCGATAGGGATCGTCAAGGAAAAGGGCTTGGGTCATCGTTACTCAGGCTCTGGTACAGGGGGCTGTGATTGCGACAGGGCTTCGGGGTTGCGAAGCCAGATATCACGTTGGGCGAACGGAATTTCGATACCTTCGGCGGTGAAGCGTTCGGCGATCTGGTGATGAAGCTCGGTCTTTACGGCAACGAGCTGGTTGATATCGCGCAGGATCACGCGCACGCGGAAATCAAGGCTGTCGGCCCCGAAGCCAAGGAAGTCGACGCCCGGCTGCGGAAACTTCGCCACGTCGGGATGGCCCTCCGCAATCTCCATCAGGATGTCAGAGACACGCCGGGTGTCGGTGCCATAGGCCACGCCCACGGTCACAATCGCGCGGCCGACGGTATTGCCACGGGTCCAGTTCGTGACAGTCCCTGAGATGAAATCGGCGTTGGGCACAATCACATCGGTCTTGTCGAATGTCTCGATCGTCGTGGAGCGAACGGAGATGTCTTTGACGATCCCCATATTGCCGTTGACCTCGATCCAATCCCCTTCCGAGATCGGCCTTTCGATCAAAAGGATGATACCCGAGACGAAATTCGACACCACGTTTTGCAGGCCAAAACCGATGCCGACCGACAGCGCACCAACGACGAAGCCAAGGGCGGTCAGGTCGATGCCGGCTGAGGTAACGGCGATAAGCGCAGCCAGCGCGATACCGACATAGCCGACCCCTGCACTGACTGCGTTACGCGCACCAACGTCGAGCTTTGTTCGCGGCAGAACGGTGGATTTTAGCGCGCCTTGCAACAGACGCGTGATCAGCAGACCAGCCGCAAAGACCAGAATGACAGCAAGGATGATGCCGGGCGTGATGCGCGTATCGCCGAGCGTGAAGCCTTCAAGAATCCTGACCCAAAGCTCCCACAAACGTTCCGGACGCACGCCCCAAGTGATCGCCAAAAGCGGTGCAGCCGCCGCGAAGAGAACGAAGTTGACGAGCACCGGCAACAAAGCCTCACCCGCTGCATCCTGCGAGGTGCGGAAGGCCAGCGCGTAGAGATCTCGCACGACGGCTTGTAGGGCGAGCAAGACTCCAAACAGGAACAGGGTCATCGCAACTGGGACCATCAGCGCCTCAGCCGCGTTGATGTAGCCAATCACCCCCAGAAGTGGGCCGACAACGGCCAGCACCCGCAGCGCGGTGGCGACCAGGCCCAAGACGCCCGTCGCAAAGCCGCCGCTTTCGCCTTCCAACATCGGAGCCCGGATACGCCGCAATAGCCCCGAAAGGCGCCAATACATCAAGCCAAGGCCGATATGGACCGGCACAACCAACACACCCCGCGCAGCGGGTGGCACGATATCCAGATCCGCCACGACCTGCGCCAGATTGCCCAGGCCGGTCAGCAGCCCGATCAGCAGGATCGTGCGCCGCATGGGGGCGCGAAGGCTCGGATCGGTTTCAAACGCAGCGGCGCGTTGCTCATGATCCGGGAACAAGCGCCCTGCCAGCCAAAGGGCGGCATAAACCGAGATGATCAGCGCAAGGATCGCTGCAAGCAGGGTTTCACCATCCTCCGTCAGCAGATCGGACAGGGCCAATGCTGCGACGATCAAGGCAAGGCCGATGACAGGGATCACCAATTGCCCAAGCGAAACGAGAAAGCCCAAAACGGTTCGCCCACGGCGGCCATCGCCATCCAGGAACCGCTCCCCCAAGCGGGCCACGAATTTGCGGCCCCGCAGGACCATTACAAAGCCGATCAGCAGCATCCCCAAAATGGCCGGGGCATTGTCGGCTATGCCAGTGCGCACTTCGTCGTCGGACAGCGTTTCAGCCGTCTCCAATTGCAGATTGCCGGCCAAATCCGCCAGCGCCGAAAGGGCAGTCGCCCAGTTGACGGGGTTTAGGGGCGTCGGCTCTAGCTCCAGCAATTCCTGTGTCTGCCGCTCAAGCAAAATAGTGTCGATCTCTGCGATCAGGCCATTGGCGCGGTTAAAGGCCTCGTTTGCGGCAAGACCCGGAACCTGTGCCTGATCCAACCGCTCCTGCAACGCGGCGCGCCGTGCCGCGATGGAATCGGGTTCGACTTCACCCTCCGCTGGCGCTGGACCAAGCGCGTCGATCTGTGCCTGAATGGTCGCAATGCGTTCTGCATTTGCCGCCTGAGCCGCCAAAAACTGTGCCCGCCATCGGACAAGTTCCGATCGCCTGTTCTCAAAGAAGGCGGTGGAAGCCACGCCGCCGGAGATCAGATTTTCCGCCGCTGTGGCCGCCGTCTCCCACGCGTCATAGTCCAGCTCAGTGCTGGCACTGCCTTCGGTGGTTTGGGACCAAGCGGGTGCTGCCCCGACGCTCACGAAAACCGAAAGCGTCAGACAAAAGGCAACAAAAATCCGGGCGAAGGCGTTCATACGTCCTCAAACACCGTGGGCACGTCGCGGCCTGGCCCGTCCATCCACGGTGGCACTGGTAGACCTTTTTCGCGCAGGAAGTCGGGGTTGAAGAGCTTGGACTGATAGCGCGTGCCGTAATCGCACAGGATCGTCACGATGGTATGGCCCGGCCCCATTTCGCGGGCCATGCGGATCGCACCGGCCACATTGATGCCTGAAGAGCCCCCAAGGCAGAGACCTTCGTTGGCAAGGATGTCGTAGACAATCGGCAACGCCTCGGCGTCCGGGATCTTATAGCAGACATCCGGCGTGAAGCCTTCTAGGTTCGCGGTGATACGCCCCTGCCCGATCCCTTCGGTGATTGAATTTCCGCCGGCCTCCTGCCCGGTATAGAGCTTGTAGAGACCGGAGCCTTCCGGATCGGCTAGGCCGACTTTCACACCCTTGGGCTGCAGCGCCATGCCAACACCCGCGAGCGTCCCGCCGGAGCCGACCGCGCAGACAAATCCATTCACCTCATGATTTGTCTGCTCCCAAATCTCCGGGCCGGTCATGTCGATATGGGCCTGACGGTTGGCGACATTGTCAAACTGATTGGCCCAGATCGCGCCGTTCGGATCGCTTTGGGCCAGACGCTCGGCCAAACGGCCGGAATACTTCACGTAGTTGTTCGGGTTCGAATATGGCACCGCGGGCACTTCAATCAGCTCGGCGCCTGCGATGCGGATCATGTCTTTCTTTTCCTGGCTCTGCGTTTCGGGGATCACGATCACCGTTTTGAAGCCAAGCGACGCGCCCACAAGCGCCAGCCCGATGCCAGTATTGCCTGCCGTCCCTTCGACAATCGTGCCGCCGGGGCGCAGATCACCGCGTGCGACCGCATCGCGGATGATGAACAAAGCTGCGCGATCCTTCACGGATTGGCCGGGGTTTAGGAATTCGGCCTTGCCCAAAATCTCGCAGCCCGTCGCGTCCGAGGCCGCGTTGAGCCGGATCAACGGTGTGTTGCCAATGGCAGCGGCAAGATCTTTGTGGGTCGTCATGGGTACATGCCTTATGCGGGCTGAAAGATGGCCTCAGGATTAGGGGGTTCGGGGACCGACCTCAACCCGCGCCGTCTATCCAAGGCGCACGGTCGCGCGCAGCCGATCACGATGCAGCATCAGGTATTGCATAGTCACGATCTGCGCCGCATCGGCCATATCCCCTTCGGCCAACAACTTGCGCGCCATGTCATAGGGCACAAGATGGCTGAGAATATCTTCATTCTCGTCAGCATGGCCGCCAAGACCCGCAATGCTGTCTGGCAGATCGGCAATCGCGAGGTAAGAGAACAAAACCTGCGCCACGCCACCGGGGGATGGATAATAGCGCCCGACGAAATGCAGGTCCCCAAGGGTCAGGTTCGCCTCTTCCCGTGCCTCGCGCCGCGCCGCTGTTTCTGGCGTTTCGCCTGCATCGATCATGCCAGCGATAGGTTCCAACAGCCATGGGTTCGCGTCGCCATGGGCATAGGCGCCAAAGCGGAATTGCTGCACCAGAAGGATGCGGTCGCGCACCGGGTCATAGGGCAGAACGGTGACGGCATCGGCCACCCGAAACACGGACCGCTTCAACGGTCCATTCACCCCACCGTCAAAACGGGGATGGCTGGCCTGCATCTCCTCTGCGTTGAAGAAGCCGTCATAGGCGTGGTGGGTGCCATGATGAACGATTTGATCGCCCGGCATCTTTGCGCCAACATGGCCCGGTCTGCGCCAGCGGCTGGCGCGGACAAATGCATCGGCGCGGGCACGGATAATCGGAAAACGCCCGCCCACCTGATCGGGGGCCACGATACCCATCTGACGCATGACCTCTGCGGCCGCTACGCACTGAACTTCGCCCCATTGGCGGGCCCAAAGCGCAAGTGACCAATCCTCGCCGGGTTCCTGCGCCGTGTCCTCTGGCGGGAACCAAGCCTCCGCCTCGATCTCGGCCCCGTCCCACACAACCTGAACTTTGCTGCGCGTGTAGGCGAAACAGGCCTCGTAAAAATCCAGACGGTTCAGAATGCGCGGCTCGGGCAGGATCAGCGCACCCTCGGCCAATCCATCGGCCTGCTTTTCCAGCATCGGCCAGGATTTGCCCTTCACCCACGCCGCCCGGTAGCCGCGCAACGCAGCGGCTTCCATACGCAATTCGACGCCCGCCACCACATCCAGCAGCGGTTGGTGGCAAAGCGCGCCAAACAAAAATATCGGAGACATACTTACCGCCAGGCTCTCGCGGCCCATTCCGTCAGCAAACCGCCAACGATCCCGCCAACAAACAAAACACCCCAGATCTCGATGGTCATGGACTGAACAAAATACTCAATAAATTGGCTCATCGCGTCACCGATGGCCTCTCCAAACCCGCTGTAGCGCAGATCAGCCGAACGCAGGAACATCTGGCGAAGCGAGAACAGCAAAAGACCAAAGAAGGCGATCTGGAGCGAGGTGCGCAGCCCGTTGGCCACTGCCGCGCGCATACCGTCACCGGCGCGCGCGCCCATCACCATCCAGCCGTTGACCAGACCGATCAGCGCAATCGTCAACGGAAAGAACCGCATCGAGGTGCCTTCGGGAAAGGTTGGGATCACCTGCAACGCCGCATACCAGCCTACTGCGAAAAACAGGACTGCGCCGACGAGTTTTGAGCCTGTGGGCATGGGACCGCCCGTCCTCTTTGCTTATGCCGGTTTTCGAACCGTTATCTGCGTTACGTCACAATTTCCGAAATGGAACGTCGCGGCGCAAGAGGTCAGGTAAAAATTCCACATTCTCCGGAACCGATCATCAAAGCCCATGGCGGCGATCTGGTCCCATTTTTCGTTGAAGGTTTCGTGCCACCGGCGGCAGGTCTGGCTGTAACTTTCGCCAAATTCGATGGAATTGTGGACGCTCAGACCAGCCTTTTCGACCTGCTCTTTCAGCACCTTTGGCGCGGGCAGCATGCCGCCAGGGAAGATGTATTTCTGAATGAAATCAACGCCCTTGCGGTATACTTCCCACCGCTTGTCCTGCACGGTGATGATCTGAAGGGTCGCGTTCTTGCCGGGCTTGAGGCGGTCACGGACGACATTGAAGTATGTGGGCCAGTATTTCTCGCCCACAGCCTCGAACATCTCGATTGAGGCGATGCCGTCATATGTGCCAGTTTCGTCACGGTAATCTTGCAGTTTGATCTCCACCCGGTCGCTCAAACCCGCATCCGCGATGCGTTTGACCGCGTAATCGTGCTGTTCCTTGGAGATCGTAAGGCCCGTCACCTTCAACCCGCGCTCCTTCGCGGCGTATTCAGCGAAGCCGCCCCAGCCACAGCCGATCTCGAGCACATGCTCGCCCGGCTGCGCGCCCATTTCATCAACCATCTGTTTGTATTTCGCGATCTGCGCGGCCTCCAAGCTCTCCTGCCCGGTCTCAAACAGCGCACTGGAATAGGTCATCGTGTCATCAAGCCAAAGCGCATAAAAATCATTGCCCAGATCATAATGGGCCGAGATGTTCTTTTTCGCCTGCCGCTTGGTGTTGGACTGCAACCAAAAGCGGAACTTCTCGTAGGCGCGGATCAGACCCATGCCAAGGAAGCCGTCATAGACCTCATCATTATCGGCATGGACGACATCAAGAAACGCCTGCAGATCGGGCGTGGACCACCATTCATCAAGGTAGGCATCGCAAAAGCCCAGGTCCCCTTCGCGGATCAGGCGGGCGAAGATATCGACGTTGTGGATGTTGAGCTCTCCCACCGGGCCGGGCTTGTCCCCTTCCACGCGGAACACGCGCCCGTCGGGCAGGCGAAAATCAATCCGCCCATGTTCCAGATTCTGCGCCTGGTCGAACACGGCTTTGAAGTAGCGCGGCAGATCGCGCTGCCCCTCAAGTGATGTGAGTGCGGTCATTTTCTTCCCTTTGTCCCGCGCCAGTTTTGGTAGGCGCGGCGATGCGGGGCAAGCCCCCATCGTTTGTCAGTGTAAGGTATCCACGACACGTTCATGTCAGAAGTTTCGGTTCTCATACGCATGAAGCGCCCGTTTGCGCCCCTCGGCGGCGTCAACGATCGGCTTATCCGGGTATCCATCGCCCGGCGACATGTTCCATGAGCGAGGGATCGCGTCGAAATAGCTTGTGGCCGTTTCCGGCGGCTGGTTCGTGATTTCGGCCAACCAGCGCATCCGGTAGCGGCCATTCTTGTCGAACTTTTCGGCCTGCGTTTCGGGGTTGAAGACGCGGAAATAGGGTGTCGCGTCGGGGCCGGAGCCCGCCGACCACTGCCAGCCCATCGCGTTGGAGGCCGGGTCCCAATCCACAAGGCATTCTTCAAACCAATCCAGACCGATCTGCCAATGACACATCAGGTGCTTGGTCAGGTAGGAGGCCACCAACATCCGTGCGCGGTTGTGCATGCGGCCGGTCACATACATCTCACGCATCGCGGCATCGACGATGGCCATGCCTGTGCGCCCCTGCTTCCAAGCTTTCACCTCGGCCTTGCGTTCATCGGTGTTCCACGGGAAGGCATCCCATTCCTCACGCCAGTTGCCGGAGGTGATGCGGGGTGTGTGGTAGACGAGGTGATAGGCAAAGTCGCGCCAGACGACTTCTTTCAAGAAGGTTTCGGCCCCCTGCTTGCCCTCTTCCATCGCGCGTTGACCGGCCCACCAGCAGGCCCGCGCGCTGATTTCGCCATAGGCGAGGTTCTCGGACAGAAGCGATGTGCCATTCTTGGCGAGGTTGTCACGCGCGTCGGAATAATCGTCGATCCCGTGGCCGATGAAATTGGCCAGCCGCGCCCGGGCAGCCGGTTCGCCGACGTTCAGATGCTCCGCCACGATATCGGCGCCCCGGTTCATTGCGGCACCAAGTTGCCAGTCGGCGATGTCGTCGGAGGCGGGCCAGCTGCCCGGTGCCGGGATTTTCGGCGCGCTCAACGCTTCCCCCGGATCGCGGGAGCGCACGTTTTTCCAGAACGGCGTGTAGACCTTGTAGTAGGCCCCGCCGCCGGTCTCGACCGTCCAGGGCTCAAACAGGATATGGCCGTTGTGGCTGAAGGCTTCGATCCCGTCGTCCTTTAGCCCGGCCTTAACGCCTTCGTCGCGTTTGCGACTGTCGGGGTCATAAAGGCGGTTCCAGTGCACAGCCTTCGCGCCCGTGTCCTCAATCAGCTTTTGCAAAACCGGAAACGCATCACCGCGCCGCAGGATCAGCTTGCATCCGGCTTCTTCCAGTGCTTTGGCGAAGGCCTCAACGCCCAGACCCAGCCGCCATTTCGGGGCAGCGCCGTGGCTTTCCACCACCTCGTCGCAAATGAACACAGGGATAACGGGGCCACCGGCCGCGCAGGCGGCCACCAGCGCCGGATTGTCCGAAAGACGCAGGTCCCGACGGACCCAGTAGAGGATTGGTGCGCTCATGCCCTGCCCTTGTTAACGCTTTGTATCGCAAGCTAGGGCGCGGTGGCGCGGGTCAAGTCACTCGACGGCTTCGACCAGCACAAGATCGCGTTCCGAGGCCCCTTTCGCATGGCTGAGCGCCTCTTGATAGGTCTCAGATTCGTAGCAGGCATTGGCCGCATCAAGGCTGGGGAAAATGCTGACCACGTTGCGCGGATGGGCGCGGCCCTCTTTCTGGATGGCCGTGCCACCACGGGCGAGGAACTTGCCGCCGTGGGCTTCGATGGCCTTGGTCGCAAGCGCCGCGTATTTCGCGTAAGCCTCTTCATCGGTGACGGTGACGTGGGCGATCCAATAGGCTTGGGGCATTGTTCAGGCTCCTTCAATGACGGCTTTGGCAGCCGCAATGGCGTCGTCGGCTTTGGAGGCATCGGCCCCGCCGCCCTGCGCGAAGTCGGGCCGGCCACCGCCGCCCTTGCCGCCAAGTACAGGGGTTGCGGCGCGGACAAGGTCCACGGCACTGATCTTGTCTGTCAGGTCATCGGTCACACCAGCGGCCACAGCCGCTTTGCCGCCCGCATCTGCAATGAGCAGGACAGCACCGGAACCAAGGCGCGCTTTGTGTTCGTCGATGATCCCCGCAAGGTCCTTACCCGTGACGCCAGACAGCGCTTGAGCATGGAAGGCGATGCCGTTGATTTCATTGGCTTCCGGCGCGCTTGCGCCACCCGCCATGGCAAGCTCACGCCGCAATTGGGCCACTTCGTTTTCTAGCTTCTTGCGCTCGTCCATCAGGGCTTTCACCCGCTCCGGCACGTCCGAGGCCTGCGCCTTCAGTGTGTTCGCCGTCTCCGCCAGCAGATGGTCCTGCCCGCGCAGATAGTCGTGGGCCGCCTGCCCCGTCAACGCTTCGATCCGGCGGACACCGGCGGAGGACGCAGAGTCGCCAAGCGTCACAAACGCCCCGATCTCACCCGTGCGCGAAACATGGGTGCCGCCGCAAAGCTCCAGCGACCAGGTATCGCCGTTGATCCCCTTGCCGGTGTCGGCCCGGCCCATGGAGACAACGCGGACCTCATCGCCGTACTTTTCACCAAACAGCGCCTGCGCCCCTATGGCGCGCGCGTCGTCGGGCGTCATGATCCGGGTCTCCACCGCTTCGTTCTGGCGAATGAAGTGGTTCACCTCGCGTTCGATCTCGGCAAGGTCCTCCAGCGTCAGGGCGTGGTTATGCGAGAAGTCGAACCGCAGCCTGTCTGCCGCATTCAACGAGCCTCGCTGAGCCACGTGGTCGCCAAGCCGTTCGCGCAGGGCCTCGTGCAACAGATGCGTCGCGGAGTGGTTCGCCCGGATGGCAGACCGGCGGGCGTGGTCGACGGCGAGTTCCGCCCCCTGCCCGGCCTTTACCTCACCATCGCTGACCGTGCCGATGTGCAGAAAGACGCCCGCGACCTTGCGGGTGTCCGTCACGGTGACAGTCCCGGTCTCTGTCTTAATGACGCCCGTGTCGCCAATCTGACCGCCGGATTCGGCATAAAACGGCGTCTGGTTCAGGACCACGGTGACGTCGCCCTTGGCCGCATCGACCGTCGCACCGTCGCTGACAAGCGCAAGGATTTGCCCTTCGGCCACTTCGGTGTCATAGCCGAGGAATTCCGTCACGCCGTGTTCTTCCGCGATGTCGAACCAGATCGTCGCGTCCGCCGCATCACCCGAGCCTGACCAAGCCGCCCGCGCCTTGGCCTTCTGCTCTTCCATCGCGGCGTCAAAGCCGTCGGTATCCACACCACGCCCCTTCTCGCGCAACGCGTCCTGCGTCAGGTCGAGGGGGAAGCCATAGGTATCGTAGAGTTTGAAAGCTGCCTCACCGGGCAGGTCGCTGCCTTCGGGCAAATTGCCAAGCTCATCATCCAGCAGCTTCAAGCCACGGTCGAGCGTCTGACGGAAGCGTTCTTCTTCCAGCTTCAGCGTCTCGGTGATCAGCGCCTGCGCTTGTCCCAGTTCCGGGTAGGCCTGCCCCATCTGGCTGACCAGTGCGGGCACAAGCCGATACATCAACGGGTCTTTCGCGCCCAGAAGATGCGCGTGACGCATGGCGCGGCGCATGATCCGGCGAAGGACGTAGCCGCGCCCGTCATTGGACGGCATCACGCCATCGGCGATCAGGAAAGAGGTTGAGCGGAGGTGATCGGCGATCACGCGGTGATGCACGTTCTGGTCGCCATCGATATCGGTCGACGACGCGTTGGCTGACGCCTCCATCAGCGACCGCATCGTGTCGGTGTCGTAGTTGTCGTGCGAGCCTTGCAGCAACGCCCCAATCCGCTCCAGCCCCATGCCGGTGTCGATTGACTGCATTTCCAACGGCACCATGGAGCCATCGGCGAATTGCTCGTTCTGCATGAAAACGATGTTCCAGATCTCGATGAACCGGTCGCCGTCCTCTTCCGGCGAACCCGGGGGGCCGCCCCAGATGTGGTCGCCATGGTCATAGAAAATCTCGGTACACGGCCCGCACGGCCCGGTCGGCCCCATCTGCCAGAAGTTGTCGGACGTCGCGATGCGAATGATCCGGTCTTCCGGCACGCCGACCTTCTTCCAAAGCTCGAACGCCTCGTCATCCTCATGCCAGACGGTCGTGGACAGCTTCGACTTGTCGATTCCGAAATCCTTGGTGATCAGTTCCCACGCGAAGGGGATGGCGTCGTCCTTGAAGTAGTCACCAAAGCTGAAATTCCCCAGCATTTCAAAGAACGTATGGTGGCGTGCGGTGTAGCCCACATTGTCGAGGTCGTTGTGCTTGCCCCCGGCGCGCACGCATTTCTGCGACGTCGTGGCGCGGACATAGTCGCGGCGTTCCACCCCGGTGAAGAGGTTCTTGAACTGCACCATGCCGGAATTGACGAACATCAGCGTCGGGTCGTTGCGCGGGACCAGCGGGCTGGAAGGCACAACCTCGTGCCCCTGGCGCGCGAAGTAGTCGAGGAAGGTCGAGCGGATATCGTTCAGGCTGGTCATGGGCGTGCGTCCGTGGCTGAGGTGCAAAGGCCGATGTATCCCCGTGGCTTGGGTCTGTCCACAGGACCAAACGAAAAAGGGCGGCCCGATGGACCGCCCCCTGCACCCTCGGATCGTGGCGCTTTATTCGTCGTCGTCGAGGATATCCTCGTCGCCTTCACGCTCCATCTCGAAATCGAGGCCGTGGGCGGCGCGGATCTTGTCTTCGATCTGCAAGGCGATGTCAGTGTTTTCCTTGAGGAACGACTTCGCGTTTTCACGCCCCTGCCCGATGCGTTCATCGCCGTAGCTGAACCAGCTGCCGGATTTTTCCACGACGCCAGCCTTCACACCCAGATCGAGCAGTTCGCCCATTTTGGAGATGCCTTCGCCATACATGATGTCGAATTCAACCTGCTTGAACGGCGGGGCGACCTTGTTCTTAACAACTTTCACGCGTGTCGCGTTGCCGACAACCTCATCACGGTCCTTCAGCGCGCCGATGCGGCGGATATCGAGACGGACGGAAGAATAGAACTTCAGCGCGTTACCGCCCGTCGTCGTCTCGGGCGAGCCGAACATGACGCCGATTTTCATGCGGATCTGGTTGATGAAGATCACGGTGCAGCCCGAGCGGTTGATAGAACCGGTCAGCTTGCGCATCGCCTGAGACATTAGGCGGGCATGCACACCCACGGAACTGTCGCCCATGTCACCTTCAAGCTCGGACTTCGGCGTCAGCGCCGCAACCGAGTCGACGATAACCATGCTGACGGCGCCAGAACGGACCAGCGTATCGACAATCTCCAAAGCCTGCTCACCGGTGTCGGGCTGCGAAATCAGCAGCTCGTCAAGGTTCACGCCAAGCTTCTTGGCATATTGCGGATCAAGGGCGTGTTCAGCGTCCACGAACGCACACACACCGCCCTTTTTCTGCTCCTCGGCCACGCAATGCAGCGTGAGCGTCGTCTTGCCCGAGCTTTCCGGACCATAGATTTCAACGATGCGACCCTTCGGGATGCCACCGATCCCCAACGCGATGTCGAGGCCAAGCGAGCCGGTCGAGGTCGAGTCGATTTCCTGAATGGCGTTTTCACCACCCAGTTTCATGATAGAGCCTTTGCCGAACTGCCGTTCGATCTGGGCCAATGCACTGTCGAGGGCCTTTTGCTTGTCGGCCGAGATACGGTCAGTCATGTCGAGAAGGTTCGCCGTTGCCATGGAGTTTCGTCCTTATGTCATGCCGCGGGGCGTGGCGGCAATGGGGCCGGTCGGGGTTATCCCCTGAAATCCGGCATGCTCTTTGTTCACCTCTTGTTCGCATATTTACTAGCAAACAAAACGAGAACAATTCAAGTTAAATCTTATGCGCTGTGATCTTTCGACTTGAGACGTTAACAATCGGTTACGGTGGCCAAAAAAACTTGAGGCGCGAGATGTTGGTGTTTTGGAAAGCCCGTTTGGTGCTGCTTGCGGTTCCGAAAACGGGGACCACCGCGCTAGAAGAAGCGCTGATGCCCTACGCCGACTCGGCGATTCTCAATCCCCCGCAGCAAAAGCACTGCACAGTGAAACGCTATCGCAATCAGTTGCAGAAGTTCTTTGAGCAGCGTGGGCAGCGTCAGCTAGAGCTTATGGCCGTGGTCCGCGAACCGGTCGGCTGGCTCTCAAGCTGGTATCGGTACCGCGCCCGCGACGCGATTGCGGGCAGCGCGAATTCCACCCAAGGCGTCAGCTTCGATGCATTTGTCGAGGCATGGCTGGAAGACGATCCCCCGGCCTTTGCGAAAGTCGGCCGCCAATCCCGGTTCGTGACCGAGGAGGACGGCTCCCTCGGGGTCGACCATCTCTTCAGCCATGCCAAGCTGGACGAGGCGGTGCGCTTTCTTGAGGGGCGCGTGAAGGCGAAACTGGATGTCGGGCGCAGCAACGTTTCGCCCAATCAAGCCACAGATCTCAGCCCCCGCGTTCTGCAACGCCTCCAGGACGAGGCGCCGCAGGAATTCGCACTTTGGGAGCATGTTCAGGCGCTTGGCCGCTAGTGTAACTGACGGCGAACCGTCTCCGTCAGGTCTGTCAGAGAAAACGGTTTGGGCAGGAACACGGAGCCCGGAATGCCATCCTCACTGCCCTCAAGCGCATCCTCTGCATAGCCTGAGACGAAAATCACTTTCGTATCTGGCCGATCTTTCAGCGCCTCGCGTACCCAGGTTGGCCCATCAAGGCCCGGCATGATCACGTCGGTGACGAACAGATCAATCTCAAGGCTTTGGTCCGTCAGTGTTTCAAGTGCCTCCTCGGCGCTGCCCGCCTCGATCACGGTATAGCCGCGCAATCGCAGCGCGCGAGAGGCGAAGGCGCGCACCGGGGCCTCATCCTCAACCAACATGACCACGCCCGGCCGCGACTCATCGGTCAGGCTGTTGCCAGCATTCGCGGGCACTTCAAGGGCGGTGGCAGTGTCTTGTTCGTCGTTGCCGGTGACATGGGCGGGGATGTAGATCGTGAAGGTTGTCCCTGCGCCAACGACGCTGTCGACAAAAATATAGCCGCCGGTTTGCTTGATGATCCCGTAGGCCATCGAAAGGCCAAGGCCGGTGCCTTCACCCGTTCTTTTCGTCGTGAAAAACGGCTCGAAAATGCGGTTGAGTTTGTCAGCCGGAATGCCGCTGCCCTGGTCACGGACCCGTATGGTCACGTAAGACCCAGGCGGCACAACCGCCTGATCCCGCTTCATCATTTCTGACAGGTGCACCATGCGTGTCTCAACCCGCACCTCGCCACCGTCTGGCATTGCGTCGCGGGCGTTGACGACAAGGTTCATAAGCACCTGATCTAATTGCCGACGGTCGGCGCGGATGGGCTCCAGCCCCGGATCATTCGAAAGCCTCAGCGTGATCCGCTCCCCCACCAAACGGTTGAGGAGGTGGGTCAATTCGCCAATGGAGTCGCGCAGATCAATAACTTCAGGTTCCAACGTCTGCTTGCGCGAGAAAGCCAATAGCTGCCCGACAAGCGAGGCCGCACGATTGGCGTTCTGGTTGATCTGAACAAGGTCTGCATAGTCCTGATCGCCCTGGTCATGGCGTAGCAAAAGCAGGTCACAATGGCCTGTAATCGCGGTCAGCAAGTTGTTGAAATCATGGGCCACACCACCGGCAAGCTCACCAATCGCCTGCATCTTTTGACTTTGCACGAATTGCTGTTCAAGGGTCTTGAGCTCTGTCGCGTCGTGCAGAACCGCCAGCAGTGACGGACCTGTTCCGTCAACAATCCGGCTGAGCGAAATCTGCAGGAACGTCTCATCCTTGCGGCGCTTGGCGCGCGCCACTTCCGCGCGGTTTGGAATGCGTTCTGCCAATGTATCGGCGACCCAATCATCGACGGGCCGGCCGAGATTTTCCACGAACTGCGAGAGCATCCCGCTTGAATCAGAGGGGATCCCAAGCAAGCTTTGCGCATGCTGGTTTGATGCGAGAACCTCACCCTCTGCGCCGATATGAAGCAGGGCAACGGGCAGCGATTCAAACGCGCGCGCCGCGACGGATGCGGCGGGCGGCTCGGACAGGCCGGGGACGGCATAGATTTCGCGCCGCCCGTCTTTGGCCGGGACCACAATCGGGATAACCTCGATCCGTCCGTCGACGCCCGACAGGGACGACCGCCGCCCTGCTACAAGTGGCTGCTCGGGAAAAACATCCTCTAACGTGGTGGCGCGCCGCCCTAGCACGTCGCGCATGGCCGCATTCATGGAAAGAACCGTGTCATTGTGGCTGACGACCATCATTGGAAGACCGATCGTTTCACCCTGACGCGCATGGGCATCGGCCAGATCATCCAGCCGCCAGATCACACCGCCCTGCATCCGGTGGGCCGCCAAACGCACCGTTCCGCGTGGTGTCACCACAATTTCATGGGAGGACGGCCTGCGCCCAATGGCCGTTTCCTGACGGAAAACGACAGCTGCGGCGTTCGGCAGCGCGCCCGCGATGGCCCGGGACATGGATGTGCCCTTACGGTCGCCAAAGCGTCGATCCGCAGCCGCATTCTGCATGAGGATCGCGCCATCCTCGGTCGTGCAAAAGCAAGGCGAGGGATCATGTTCCATTAGATCAAACGCAGCCTTGATAGAGGAGCGCACCTGGCGGATCCGCCATAAATCCCGCAACGCCACCAAAACGGCCGCAACAAGGCATCCCCCTGTCGCGGCCAAAAGCCCGAACCTCAGCTCAGGTCCAGGCGCGAAAAACGTGGCAACGCCAGCGACAAGGCCAAGCACAAGCAGGATGATAGGCTGCGCGAAAGGGCGGATTCCTGCCCCTTGGGAAAAGCCGGGATCTGCGGCCTGATCGGTCAATGGCTGCCCTCGCCGTACATTTGAACGGGTCCCTGACGCCACAGGGTCCTCTTGCGCCATAGCACTCCGCCAAAATGGTTAAGATTGATTTAAGAATGCGCGAAAATCAGGCGTCTGGCGAGTCTGTCTTACGCGCCAAAACGGCGGAGAAAAATCCGTCCGAGGCCGTCAACGGAGTATCGAAATGGCGTGCGGTGCAAATCCAGCCTGGGCGCCGCGCCAAGAAGCCGTCGATTTGGGCATCGTTTTCGGCCCGGAACAACGAACAGGTCATGTAGACGAGTTGACCGTTTGCGGCGACTAGCGCCGCAGCTTCGTCCAGTATGCCCGCTTGCACTGCGACCAGCTCAGCGAGTCTTTCCGGGGTCAGTCGCCACTTCACCTCCGGGTCACGCCGCCATGTGCCACTGCCTGAGCAGGGCACATCCGTCACGACAAGATCGTAGGGAGCGTGGTTTCCCAGATCTGACGGGGCAATCTGTTCGATGCTTACCCCTGCCCGTGTGGCGCGCGCCGGCAGATCAGCCATACGCCGAGGGATCGCGTCATGGGCAAATATGGAGGCCTCAGTTCCAGCAGCGATGGCCAACGCCTTTCCGCCCCCACCTGCGCAATAATCCAGCACCCGGCCTGTCTGGGGCAGATCCAGCCGCGCGATGGCCATTTGGGGGGAGAGGTCCTGAACCTCTACAAGCCCCTCGGAATAAGCCTGCGTGTGCCGCACACGACGTGCACCATCGGTAACACGTAGAGCCGCAGGCAAGTTCCCATGAGGCTCGCACAGCACACCTTCGCTTTGCAGCATGTCAATGGAAACCGCGGGAGAGGCTTTGCGTGTGTTGACGCGCAACCAGACCTCCGCGCGCGAGGTCATCGCAGCCAACAACGTACGCTGATCTTCGATACGCTGATCGTCCAGCTCCAACAGCATCCAGTCTTTTACGTCGAGCGGCTCAATATCCAGATTGCGTGGCGCGGTCTCCTCAGACGGGCTTAGCTTAGATGGGGCATGCCCCTCACCCGAAAATATGAGGGCAGGATCGACCCCACCCAATCGGAGCAGCCCGAGGATCAGGGCGCGCCCCGTCTCTCCGCCCCCGTGAGCCGCGCAACTGTTCTTGCGCCGCAGCACATCGTAGACATGATCCCGCACAGCCGCGCGGTCTTTCGACCCGGCATAGCGCGCGCCGCGCGCCCAACGGGTCAGGGCTTGCTCGGCAGCCATTCCATCCTGCCAAGCGTCAAGCACTTCAATGGCCGCCGCATATCGCGCCTCTGGTCGCACGTTAACGTATTACCTTAAAAGCCGGACGCAACATGTTCAGCCAGCACGATAATTCGGGCTTTCGCGTGTGATTTGAACGTCGTGCACATGGCTTTCCTTAAGGCCCGATCCCGTGATACGCACGAAATTGCAGTTCTGACGCATCTCATCGACAGTCGCGCAGCCGGTATAGCCCATGGCCGCCCGCAGACCGCCAATTAGCTGGTGGATCACCGTGCCGGCAGAGCCCTTATACGGCACCTGCCCCTCAATCCCCTCAGGCACCAGTTTGTCACTGGCCGCATCCTTCTGGAAATACCGGTCCGCCGAGCCCCGCGCCATGGCGCCAAGGCTTCCCATGCCGCGGTAGGATTTGTAGCTGCGGCCTTGGAACAGGATCACCTCGCCCGGGCTCTCGTCAGTGCCTGCGATCATCGAGCCAACCATGGCACAATGCGCGCCCGCCGCGATGGCCTTCGCGAAATCACCGGAGAATTTGATACCGCCATCCGCAATGACGGGCGTGCCGGACTTGATGGCCTCGTTTGCGCAATCCGAAATGGCGGTCAGTTGCGGCACGCCGACACCTGCCACGATGCGTGTCGTGCAGATGGAACCCGGCCCGATTCCGACCTTGATTGCATCCGCCCCCGCATCAATCAGCGCTTTTGTGGCTTCAGCGGTAGCGACATTACCCGCAACCACCTGTACCTCGTTCGACAGACCCTTTACCCGCTCAACCGCATGCGCAACGCCTTCGGAATGGCCATGGGCTGTGTCGATCACGATCAGATCGCAGCCCGCGTCGACCAGCGCCTCGGACCGTTCAAAACCGGCATCCCCGACCGTCGTGGCCGCGGCAACCCGCAGCCGGCCAAGGGGGTCCTTGCAGGCCTGAGGGTTCAGCACGGCCTGTTCGGTGTCCTTCAGTGTCAGAAGCCCGGTCAGCTTGCCGTCCGCGTCCGTGACCAGCAGCTTCTCGATCCGGCGCGCCTTCATCAGGCTGATCGCCTCATCCCGGTCGGCAGGCTCTCGCAAAACGGCCAAGTCATCCGCAGTCATCATCACGCGCACAGGCGTTGCATCATCTTCGGCAAATCGCATGTCCCGGTTCGTCACAATGCCCAGCACGCGGCGGTTTTCGTCAACAACCGGGAAACCTGAAAACCCATAGCGCTCGGCCAATGCTTTCGCGTCAGCGAGAGTCTGGTCCGCAGTCAGCGTAACGGGGTTGTAGACGATCCCGCTTTCAAACCGCTTCACCCGTCGCACCTCACGCGCCTGCGCTTCGATGTCGAGGTTGCGGTGGATCACGCCCATACCGCCAGCTTGCGCCATGGCAATCGCCATCCGCGCCTCTGTCACCGTGTCCATCGCGGAGCTCAGCAGCGGGATATTCAGGGCGATGGTTTTCGTCACTTGCGTGCGCGTATCAGCATCCGATGGCAGGACCGAGCTTTTGCCCGGCACAAGGAGAACATCGTCAAAAGTGAGGGCCTCGCGAATCTCCATTGGCGCGTCTCCTTGGAGGGTGTCGGTTGGCACGTCCCTATCCCATGGGGTGGACCGGGGGGCAAGGACGAAATGTGGTGTGCGCACTCATCGGAGGGGTTGCGCCGCCTTCGGCGTCGCCGGGTGCAAATTTCCAAGGGAAATTTGGGGTGCCTGGTGGTTTACGTGTGATTTGCCCCGCGGGCATTGTGCGCCTCCGCCCTGACGCACTGCATCCGGCGGAGGTTTTTCGGGCAAAATGAAAGAGGGACGCGCACTAGCCCTTGAAGCCCGTGGCCACCACGAATTTCTCGGAACTGTCAGCGCGCGACGCCCCCGGTTTGACGTTGGCGACCTTCTTGAAGCGTTGCTTAAGGGTTTGCTGGAGGGAGCCTTCCGCCCCGCCGGCAAGGACCTTGGCCACGAAGGTACCACCCGGCTCCAGCACATCGAAGGCCAGCTCCGCCGCCGCCTCACACAGCGCCATGATGCGCAGGTGGTCGGTTTGCTTATGGCCCGACGCAGAAGCCGCCATGTCTGACATCACCACATCCGCCTTGCCGTCGAGCCAGCCCTTTACCTTGTCGTCTGCACCGTCTTCCATGAAGTCGAGCTGGTGCAACTCACACCCCGCAATCGGCTCCATCTCTTGCAAATCCAGACCGATGATGCGGCCCACGGCTTTGCCGGATTTCTCGCCCAGCGCGTTCACACGCCGCGCGGCAACCTGGCACCAGCCACCAGGCGCGCAGCCCAGATCGACAACGCGGGCGCCTGGAACGAGGAAGCGGAACTTGTCGTCCAACTCCAGGATCTTGTAGGCCGCCCTTCCGCGATACCCATCGCGCTTGGCGCGGGCCACGTAAGGATCGTTCAACTGGCGTTCCAGCCAACGGGTCGAGCTGAGCTTACGACCGCGCGCGGTCTTGACCTTTACCTTCAGGTCCCGCTGCCCCCGTCCGCTTGTGTTCTTTGCCATCTTGGCCTCTCAAGCCCTACTCATCGTAGAGCCGCTTCTCATCATTGAATTTCAGGCGCTTCTCCACGGCCTCCAGGGTCACGTCAACCTGATCGAGCTTCCCCTGATCGTGGATCGCCTGTGCGTAAGTCGGCAGAGCATCGACCGGCCCTGCCTGATCCGGCGTCCACAGGCCCGATCTAATCACCGCCTTGCCACAATGGAAGAAGGCCTCTTCTACATGGACGACAATGGCGAAGTCCGGCACGCGGCCTTTGATCGCCATACTCTCCCGCAAATCTTCGTCCCGTACCACCTGCGCCGAACCGTTCACGCGCACCACCTCATTGCGGTTGGGCACAAAGAACACCAGCCCGATACGTCCCGTCTCAAGAATGTTGCGGAAGCCCATGAACAGGTGATTGCCCGGCCGGTCGGGAATGGCGAGCGTCTTATCGTCCACCACCTTCACGAACCCCGCCGGGTCGCCCTTGGGGGAGGCATCAACACGCCCCTCTGCATCGACGGTGGACATCACCAGAAACGGCGAATGGGCAATCCAGTTGGCGCAATGGGCGTCGATATGGTCGATCACCTTGTGCCGCTGCGCGATGTGCACTCCATCAATCACGGCGCGGATCTGCGCCTCGGAGGTGATTGGATCAGAGGGATTGTAAGCCACTCAATAGGGCCCGTCTTCCAGCACGCCATCGCGGCTCATCTGCGCATAGAGCAACCCTTCGCGCAGGCCCCGGTCGGCCACGCTCAACCGATCCGTAGGCCAGGCCCGCAGCAGAGCCTGCAAGATCGCAGCACCCGACATGATCAGCGTCTGCCGGTCGCGTCCGATGCGCGGATCGCGGCGGCGGCCTTCCGGGCCCAACGCCAGATATCCGTTGATGACTGTGTCGATCTGATCCGAGGTCATCCGCAAACCATCGACCTTGTTGCGATCATACCGGCGCAATCCAAGGTGCGAGGCCGCAACGGTTGTGACCGTCCCGGACGTTCCGATGATCTGGAACCCTTCAAGCGCCTGATCGGCGGCATCGTCATAAGGCGAAAACTCGGCCAGCTGCTCCTCAAAATACCAACTCATCAACGCAAAGCGCGCGCCATCATCGGCAACATCGTCATACATGTCTTTCAGCGTCGCCACGCCCAGCGGAATGGAAATCCAATCCACCACCTTGGCGCGCGGGAACACATCCTCGGCGTTATCAAAACCATGGTGCAACCGCATGATTGCTTTGGGGCGTTCCAGCTTTGGCACCCGGCTCAGGTCAATCCACACAAGCTCCGTCGACCCGCCGCCAATATCCACAACCAGCAATTGCTCGGTCCGAGTGGAGACCAAAGGAGCACAGGAGACGACCGCAAGCCGCGCCTCCTCCTCCGGCTCGATGATATCAAGCTGAAGGCCGGTCTCTCGCTTCACAAGGTTTATGAACTCGGACGCATTCGTGGCCCGGCGACAGGCTTCCGTCGCCACAAGCCGCGCCCGTTCCACGCGGTGTTTCTGCAACTTCTTGTGGCAGATCTTCAGCGCCCCCACCGCACGCGCCATGGAAGCACGGCCCAACCGGCCCGAGGCCTCAAGCCCCTGCCCCAGCTGGACCGATTTGGAGAACGAGTCGACCACATGCAATTGGCTGCCCTTGGGCTGCGCGATCAGCATCCGGCACGAATTCGTGCCAAGATCGAGGGCTGCATAGAGATCATCCGGGTCGGGACCCGATTTCTTGGTTGCCGCGGGGCGTCGTTCGACAGCCGGGATCGCGCCCGGTTCAATCTTGGGCGTTACGGGCGCCACAGGTCTGGGGAACGGGCCGTCCCCGCCAGAGCGCTTGCGCGACATGGGGTGCACCGCCAATTCGAATTCTAGGTTGAAGAAAGCGTAACCTGTTCACGGATTTGAAACAATGGGCGATGCGCGTGGCTCTCATGTTCATATTGAATAATTCGATGCCAGCCCCCTATCGTCTGAGGAGGTGCAGACCGCTAGATAAGGTCTGGCACAGGCGTGCGTCGTTTTGGGAAGGCGTGATGTCGAAAACAGGATCAGCGGCGGGCCGTGGCGCGCCTATGGTGCGCAAAACCGGTGGGCGAGTCGCCTTGCCAAACCAATAAGGGAACGGCCATGGCCAACATCACGCATGTCTTCTGGCGCGATATTCCTGCGCAAGTCATCATCGGCAAAGGCCGGTCCGGCGCGAAAGCCCCTCTGCCCGAAAGGTTTGAGCAGGCCATCGACCGCGCCGCCATGAAGGTGGGCGCCAAAGATGACGATGCCTACCTCGCCGGGTTCCGTCGTGTCGTGGTGGGCGAGGCGCAGGGCGATCTGGCGGAGGCCGCCAAGACGGAAGCTGCAGCCCTTGATGCCGCCTATGACAATGCCCGCCTGAAAACCCTGATCGATGCCGAGGGCTATGACCCGGCAAACGTCGCCTGACCTTTGAGCATTCGGGAGAAACTCATGTCGCTGCTGAATTTCCGCAAGACCGCCCCTGCGTCCGAGCCGACCGTCGCCTCGCCCGAGATGGAGGCGTTGCTGGACGGCTTCTCCATCGAAGTCATGCCCCGTACCGCTGAGAAGGTGGATGACTTCCGCAACTACCTGCCCGCCGGCACGCGCGTTTACATCGCCCATATCGAAGGCACGCCGATCGAGGACATGGTCGCCACCGCCGCCCGACTGCGGACCGAGGGGTACGATCCCATGCCCCACTTCCCCGCGCGCATCATCAAGGATGCCGCCACGCTGGAAGACTGGATCGCGCGCTACAAGGGCGAGGCTGACATCACGCAGGCGTTGTTGCTGGCCGGTGGCGTGGCGCAGCCGCACGGGGATTTCGACAGCTCCATGCAGCTGATGGAAACGGGCCTGTTCGACAAAGCGGGCGTCACGCGGCTGCACGTGGCAGGGCACCCAGAGGGGAACCGTGACATTGATCCGAACGGTGGCGATGAGGCCGTGATGGAGGCCTTGTGCTGGAAGCAGGCGTTCAGTGAGCGCTCGGATGCGGACATGGCGATGGCCACGCAGTTCGCGTTTGAGGCGGGCCCGGTGATCGAATGGGCCGACCGGTTGAAGGCGGAGGGCATTACGCTGCCGATCCATCTGGGGATCGCGGGGCCTGCGAAGCTTCAGACGCTGATCAAATTCGCCATCGCCTGCGGGGTTGGGCCGTCGCTGAAAGTGCTCCAGAAGCGGGCGAAGGATGTGACCAAGCTGCTGCTGCCGTTTGAGCCAAATGAGATCCTGACGGACATGGCTGCCCATAAGGCGGAGAACCCCGACAGCCTGATCGAGGCCATCCATTTCTTCCCGCTCGGCGGGATCAAAACCAACGCCAAATGGGCCGTCACGAATGGCGGGGCGTCGGCTGTGCCGGCGAACGGGCCTGAGGCGGCGTTTGGGTGAGAAAAGCCCCCTGCTCACGCGTGAGCAAGGGGGTTAAGTATTTGATTTAGCAATGTAAACGCATTTTCGTTTACGTTTTGTTAGGGTATTTCCGGCGTCTCTCAGTGCTGACTGAACGCCATCACCGCGTAGAGCACAGCCATCGGCACGTAGATCTCGGGCTTGCCGGTGGCCCAGGCCGCAAAGCCGTGGCAGCCGGAAAGCTGGCCGTAAAGGCTGCGGTGACATACGCAGGCCTTGGCAATGCTCTGCACCGTTTTGGCCACCCACTTGACGGCGTCGGTCAGTTTCTCAGTCATCGTTTTTTGTTCGGTCTTCATCGGTCAATCTCCGTTCTAAAGATCGACCCGCGCAGGTCTTGAGAAGACACTGGCACATGCGGTTAACTGCCTGAGAAACAGGAAGGGTGTCACTGTTACACCCGGAAGGTAACGCCCGCGCGCGCGCAGGCGGGTAAAGAGGGCCCATGACGATCCAAACCCCCATCTCCCCTGCCCTCGACGCCTTCGGCAAAGCCGTGAAAGCGGAGCGCTTGGCGCGGGAGTGGAGTTTGGCCACGCTCGCGGACAAGGCGCTCGGGAACCCGGACCGGAAGGGCTACTGCTCTCAGGTCGAGAAGGGCCAGCGCAACCTGTCCGAGGGCACCATCCGCAGCTTTGCGCGCGCGCTCGATTTGCCTGCCTCTGTCATCGACCCGCTCACCGGGCATTTCTTGCCAAGCGAGGATGATACAACCCAATCGGATGACGCCGCCGCTGCCCTTCTGCACGAGGTAGACGCGTTGCGCGACAAGTTGAAACTGTCGGAGGCGCTGGCCGTGGCCATCGCCTACAAATATGCCGACGGGAATCCGACCGATATCGAAGGCGCGCTGAAGGGGCTGGAGGCCGCGCTGGAACTGGCGGCGAAGGATCAGGCGCGGGGCAGAGAAATCACTAACTACGAAAGTGCTGCACAAGAGATCGTGGATCGGGTCAACGATCTCAACGAAAACGGTGACATTGACGAAGCTTATGCCACCCTGCAAGCTGAGGCCGCGCGGCGGGCCGAAGCGCTGGAGGAGCGGAAGGCAGAGAATGGGCGCATCCTCAAGCTCCTTATCACGCAGGCGGCGCTGGCCAATGACGCGGGAGGCTATGCGCAGGCGCAGTTGCAGAAAGTACAGTTGGATAGCCCGGGGGCGGAGGAGACGTTTCATCGACTGCGAGACGATATGAAAGACCGCTACGAAGATGGCCCGCGGCTCGGCACGCCTTTCGCGATCACCTCCGCCGAAAGGCTCGCGCGCGCCTGTATCAAAATCGCCCCGACACGCTACCTCTGCGCGATGGCGCAAAATGACTTGGCGCTGACGCTGCAAAACCAAGGTAGCCTAACCAATGGCCGCAAGGGTGCAGCGCTTTTGGCCGAGGCCGTTGAGGCCTACCGCGCCGCTCTGGGCATCTGTACCGAGTTGGATCACCCTTTGAATTGGGCGAAGACAATGCAAAACCTCGCCATTGCGCTGGTTAACCAATGCATCCTGACCGATGGCGCCGAAGGCGACGCGCTTCTGGCCGAAGCCATCGTTACTTACCGCGCCGCCCTTCGCGTCTTAACCGAAGCCGACCACCCCATGGACTGGGCCAACATAATGCAGAACCTTGGCATCGCACTTCGACACCAAGGCAGCAGAGTCGACGGCCCAAAGGGCACTGCCATTCTGTCTGAGGCTGTTAAAGCATACCGCGTCGCGCTTCGCGTCTACACTGAGGTCGATCATCCCCTCAAGTGGGCCAAGGCGATGCAGAATCTCGGTAGCGTGCTGCAAATCCAGGGTTGCCGCACCGATGGCCCACAGGGTGCTATTCTTCTGGATGAAGCCGTTGAGGCCTACCGTGCCACCCTGCGTGTTCTAAAAGAGCCAGATACCCCCCTGTATTGGGCTATGGCGCAGCAAAACATTGCTACCGCAGAACTCTCCCGCGCGATTGATGACACGACCACCGCCCCGCAGCCGCACCTCGACGCCGCCCTCGCCCATGTCGACAACGCCTTGCGCATCTTCGACCCCTTGCACATGTCGCACTACCACACCAAAGCCACCACCCTCCGCACCAAAATCCTCGACGCCTTCGACGCGCTTGGTGAACCAAGCTCCTCATCATCTTCATGAGCCAAATCTCCGGTGACGTCGCCTCCGCGCGCGGCTATGTCGCCATTGTGCCGTCCCGCCCCGCGCAAGCCGCTTAGGGTCGCGCGAAATGGCCCATGAATGGCCGCCCAGATCGTGCCCGCAGGAGAGCGCCCCATGACCCGCACCGTCATTGAATCGAAGACCAAGACCACCGTGATCGGCTTTGATGAGCCGTTTTGCGTGATCGGTGAGCGGATCAACCCCACGGGGCGCAAGATCCTCAACGAAGAGTTGGAGCGCGGCGATTTCTCCCGCGTGGAGGCCGACGCGATTGCGCAGGTCGCGGCCGGGGCGACGGTGCTGGATATCAACTCGGGCGCGGTGTTTTCGAACAAGATGGCCGAAGACCCGCGCTATGCGGACAACAACTTCGTGGAACCCACGCTGATGAGGCAGTTGGTGGAGGTGGTGCAGGCCGTCACCGATTGCCCGCTGTGCATCGACTCGTCCGTGCCCGGCGCGTTGGAAAACGGCCTCGCCGCCGCCGAGGGCCGCCCGCTCCTGAATTCCGTGACCGGAGAGGAAGAGCGCCTTGAAATGGTGCTGCCCCTTGTCGCGAAATACAACGTCCCCGTCGTGGCCATCTCAAACGACGACACCGGCATCTCGGAAGACCCTGAGGTCCGGTTCGCTGTCGCCAAGAAGATCGTCGAACGGGCCGCCGATTTCGGCATCCCCGCCCATGACATCGTTGTCGATCCGCTCGTCATGCCCATTGGTGCCATGGCGACCGCAGGCCATCAGGTCTTCACCCTCGTGCGCCGTTTGCGCGAAGAACTGGGCGTGAACACCACCTGCGGCGCGTCCAACATCTCTTTCGGGCTGCCGAACCGGCATGGCATCAACAATGCATTTCTGCCGATGGCGTTCGGCGCGGGCATGACCTCCGCGATCATGAACCCGGTCGCCCTGCCCGTCGGCCCGAAGAAGATCGCCGAGAAGAAGGCGCTGGTGGAGGCTGCCGGTGTGATCCTGCCCGAGGGCATGGATGACGAGGCGTTTGTGAAGCTGTTCGGGATGGGCTCCACCAAGCCGCGCGCGGGCAAGGAGATGGAGGCCATTCGGGCGGCCAACTTCCTGCTGAACCACGACGATGGGGGTGGCGCGTGGATTGCGTTCAACAAGGACCCCGACTCTGCCCCTCGCCGGGGCCGTGAAGGTGGACGCCGCCGCCGCGCGGGGTAATCTGGAAGGCGCAATGACTGATCCTCTCGTCATTTTCACCCCTTCGGGCAAGCGCGGGAATTTCCCCATCGGCACCCCGATCCTGACGGCTGCACGGCAGCTTGGTGTGGACCTCGATAGCGTTTGCGGCGGGCGCGGCATCTGCTCAAAATGCCAAATCGCGCCGAGCTATGGCGACTTCCCGAAGCATGGCGTGACGGTGTCGGACGGCGCGCTGAGCGAGTGGAATGAGGTTGAGGCGCGCTATGACCGCGTGCGGGGCCTCAAGGAAGGCCGCCGCCTTGGCTGTCAGGCAAAGGTGATGGGCGACATCGTTGTGGATGTGCCGCCCGAAAGCCAGGTTCATAAGCAGGTTGTGCGCAAGGCGGCGTCGGCCAAGCCGATTACGATGGACCCGGCCACGCGGCTTGTCATGGTTGAGGTGGTTGAGCCAGACATGCACGAACCCTCCGGTGATCTGGAACGGGTTGCGGACGCGTTGAAGGCGCAGTGGGATATTGGCCCCGTGACGGCCCGCCTGCCCGTCCTGAAGGCGCTGCAACCGGCCTTGCGCAAGGGCAACTGGCAGATCTCGGTCGCCGTGCATCAGCCCGCAAACAGCGACACGGCGCAGATTGTGGGGGTCTGGCCGGGGCTGCATGAAGGTGGGCTTTTCGGGCTGGCCGTCGACTTGGGCTCCACCACCATTGCCGCGCATCTGTGTGATCTGACGGACGGCTCGGTGCTGGCGTCATCGGGCCTGATGAACCCGCAGATCCGTTTCGGCGAAGACCTGATGAGCCGGGTCAGCTATGTCATGATGAACCCCGGCGGCGATGCCGAGATGACCGATGCGGTGCAGGAGGCGCTGAACACGCTCGCCGTTGAAATCGCGGCTGAAGCTGGCATCGACCCCGCCCTGATTTTCGAGACGGTGATCGTTTGCAACCCGGTCATGCACCACCTGCTGCTTGGCATTGATCCCGTCGAGCTGGGTCAGGCCCCATTCGCGCTCGCCACCTCCGGCAGCCTGACGATGGACGCCGCGGAGATTGGCCTGACTGGCATCGCACCCACCGCGCAGACCTACCTGCTGCCGTGCATCGCGGGCCATGTGGGCGCAGACGCCGCCGCCGTTGCCTTGGCAGAAGAACCCAATACGTCCAGTGACTTGGCGCTTATTGTTGATGTGGGAACCAACGCTGAAATCCTGCTGGGGGACACCAATGGCGTTCTTGCCTGCTCCTCCCCCACAGGCCCCGCATTCGAGGGCGCACAAATCTCCTCTGGCCAGCGCGCCGCGCCGGGTGCCATCGAGCGGATCGAGATTGATCCCACCACCAAGGAGCCGCGCTTCCGCATTATTGGCGCGGACGCCTGGTCCGACGACCCGGCCTTCCCCGAGGACGCCCAGATCACCGGCATCTGCGGCTCTGGCATTATCGAGGCTGTGGCCGAAATGCGCATGGCAGGTCTGTTGGACGCCTCCGGCCTGATCGGCTCGGCTGAGGCCACCGGCACGCCACGGTGTGAGCCCACGGGCCGCACGCACCAATACCTGATCCACGACGCGACCGCCCAAGGCGGGCCGCGGATTGCCGTGACCCAAGGCGATATCCGCGCGATCCAGTTGGCAAAATCCGCCCTTTACGCAGGCGCGCGCCTGCTGATGGACCAGCGCGGCGTCGACAAGGTGGATCGCGTGGTGCTGGCCGGGGCGTTTGGTGCGCATATCTCACCCAAACACGCCATGGTCCTTGGCATGATCCCCGATGTTCCCCTCGACAAAGTCCAGTCTGCTGGCAACGCGGCGGGCCACGGGGCACGCATTGCCTTGTGCAACCGAGCTGCCCGCACGCGCATCGAAGAGACGGTACACCAGATCCACAAGGTCGAGACGGCCATCGAGCCGAAGTTTCAGGAACACTTCGTCAACGCCAACGCCATCCCCCACGCCACCGACCCGTTCCCGGAACTGACGCTGGTGGTCGCCCTTCCAGCAGTGGCCTTTGGAGCCAGCGGCGCGGCTCCGGGTGGCGAGGGCGGGCGGCGACGGCGGCGGCGGAATTAGACAGTTCCACGGCTGACCAATGGGATCATTGGGGGTCGTACACGGAGGTCAGCTTAGCGGGTCAAAGCCGACCTTGCTTGAAGGTCGGCTTTCGGTTCTTAGGTCACCCTTCAACGCGGATCATCGGTTGCTGTAGCCCCACCGTCGGTCGGTTCTCGGGGTAGTAGAAACCTGTGCCGTCGACATGTTTGCCGCCCATAAACAGCATGTTTGGCGTGTCTTCCCGTACATAGAGGAAGTCATGATCGGTCACAAAGGCGCTGCCTTCGACAAAGCGAAGAAGTGCGCAGGGTTGGCCCAGTATGTCGCGCGGTTCACCCACGACAAATTCACCGTCTCCGCAGGCCCCGTCGGGAAGTTGGTTCAACTGGTCCGCCATGGGGGGCGCAAGAACGGTCAGCTCTAGCTGGCGATTGAGAAGGTAATCCTGCGACCAGGCGCCCTCGGCTGCGGGGTTTGCGTCGTGCCAGACGATTTCTCCGGCGAAGTCGTAGGACACTGCCGGAATGGCGCAGGCGCTGTCGGCATAGACGGTGATATTGGCCTCAAACCCACCCTCAGCATCGTAGGTGAAATCGCGGGTAAGATAGGATGGCGTCGGCGCGAGTTCGGGGTTTTCCGCATTCTGCTGCGGGCGCATTTCGCAGGTGATTGAAGTCCAGGTCCCGACGATACGGTTCTGGAGACCCTCAAGTGAGGTGTCCTGCGCGACGGCTGTGTTCGCAAGTGCTCCGATCATGACGAGGGAAAGGGCTGGGATTTTCATGGTGATCTCCATCTGTTGACGATGGAGACACAAACTGCGCATAATATCTCATATCGCAACTAGTCAAAATAAACTGATATAGTCATGAAAACGGAACCATTGGCGCCCAATCCCGATGTCAAAGGCTGTCCCGTAACCTATTGCCTGTCCGTCATTGGCGGAAAGTGGAAGCCTGTCATCCTGTTTTGCATAGCCAACGGCGTTGATCGGTTCGGTGCGATGCAGCGGTCGGTGCCAGGCATCACAAAGCAGATGCTGACCAAACAACTCCGTGAGCTCGAAGCCGATGGTTTGATCTCTCGCAAGGTCTACGCCGAGGTGCCGCCGCGCGTTGACTATGCCTTGACTGACGTCGGACGCACCGTTCTGCCGATCATCGAACAGATGGAAGCTTGGGGAAAAGCCAACATGACATAGCTGTCATTCGCCGCTGTGCATCAATCGGTAGGTCTGAGCTCGAAGCAGACCTTCGCTGCGCCGAAAAACAGATATGGGCAGCCGCGCTCCATTCCGGGCCGGGATGCGCTTTTCGCGGCGGTGGATGGCGGCAGCAAGTGGCGGCTTGAGGTGCGTCTATCCGTTAAGTTTGCGTAAACAAAACCGGTTTCTACACACGTTTTCAATGCTTTAACTCCTGGTTGCAATCGTGCAACCCCACCCACTCCCTGCTTGACGACCCGTCCGCCCAAGCGTATCCCCATGCCGCAGCGGCGGGTATGGTGAAAAGGTATCACGAAAGCTTCCCAAGCTTCAGTTACGGGTTCGATTCCCGTTACCCGCTCCAAGCACCTCTTCCACCAGATCCGGCAGATCGTCCCAGTGATCGAACGCGCCCGTGTGGGGTAGCTCCGACAGTGGCGTCGTGCGGTAGCCGGGCGTGAAGATCAGCGTAGGCACGCCGGCGCGATCGCCCGTCTCCGCATCCACCTCACTATCGCCCACAAACAGCGCAGGCCCCTGCCCCAGGTCTCGCAACGCCGCGTGCAACGGGGCTGGATCAGGCTTGCGCACAGGGAGGCTATCCCCGCCGTAGACCGCATCAAAGAACCGCTCCAGCCCGAAATGCGCCAGAACGACCCGCGTCGGCCCCATCGGTTTGTTGGTACAGATCGCCAGACGGTGCCCCTGCGCCTTCAGCCGCTCCAATGCCGCCAGCGCACCGGGATAAGGCTGCGTCAAGTGAACCGCCCCCTCATACGCCGCGATGAACCGCTCCAACAAAGCGCCATGCTGTGCTGCGGGCAGACCGCGCGCGTTCATCATCCGCTCCACGAACACGGCCGCCCCTGATCCGACATAGCCACGCGCCTCCGCCGTCTCCATCGGGTCAGCCCCCGTGCCTTCCAGCGCGGCATTGCCCGCCAGACAGATATCCGGCGCGCTGTCCAAAAGCGTGCCGTCCAGATCAAAAGCGATGCGCGCCATCTTGCCCCTTTCCGGCGTCCTCGCCAGACTATCCCCATGGAAAACCTCACCTATCACACGCCCCTCGGGGCCGACACCCTGCGCGCGCTTGGCATTCCAAAGCCCTGGACCTTCGGCCTCGCCGACCGCGTCCGGTTTGGGGAGCTCGACGCTTTGGGCCACGTGAACCACACGGCATATCTGCGTTGGTTCGAAAGCTTTCGTTTGCCTTTTCTCAAAGCGCGCGGGGTGACGGATTACGGCCCGTCCGCGCCGCGACTGGTGCTGAAACAGGTCGAATGCACCTATCTGGCCGAGATGGGTCTGGGGCTGGATTACGTTGTGACCGGACGGGTCAGCCGGTTCCGCAATACGTCTTTCACAATGGAATTCGCGGTGTGGCTGCCGGGCGAGACGGCTCAGGAAACCGCACGCGGGGGCGCTGTGGTCGTGCTTCTGAACCGCGACGGCCCGGGGCGTTACGCAATCCCTGAAGCGGGGCGCTGTGCGTTCATTGCCGAGGATGGCGCAGTGTCAGAGGGTTAAGAAATTGGGTCAGGTTTTCCGCAACTGGTCACATCCGCGTGATCTGATAGGTTAGACCCGCATTTAAGACCCCAGACGTCCCGCCAAAACGCATTGCCGGTGGGAGAGGCAATTTGAGCCTCGCTAGCAGCAACACTCTGTTGCCGATACGAAAACAAGAAGTCTGTTAACCCGTTAAATACATTTCAGAATAGGTCTGCCCCAATGTCCCCCTCAAACACCAAGACCCGCATCCTTGCCCTGTCCGCTGCCTTGGCCTCCACCCTCGCCTTTCCGGCCGCCGCCGATTTTGTCGGCGTGTCGCGCTGCGCGGCGGCGGATGGCACCAACACGCCCGCCCTGCACTTTGTCTCAGGCGGTGAGCGTTTCCTTGTTGTCGTCGGAAGCGGTGGTCTGACCCGCTCCATCGCGTTCAACGAACGCCGGGCGCTGGAATGGGCGCGCAATTCCGGCCTCTTCCCCGAAGGCACCGTTTTCGGCAACTACAGCGACTATGTCTGTGGGCTTCTCAATGAAGATGAAGAGGTTGAGGAGCAGCCCGCCCCGGCCCCGGAAGAGCCAGAACAGCCCGAAGAGCCGCAAACGTGCGATTTCTGTGAGGAAAATCCACAGTAACGCAGTTCCCGCGCGGTCCGCGCGCTAGGGTTCACCCGCCGCTCGGACAGCCGCCACAAGGGCAAGGGTGGACCCATCCTTGCCAGCCCCATCGGATGCGCCGGTCAGGACAGGCTCCAGCGCGACCGCCAGTTCCTTGCCAAGTTCCACGCCCCATTGGTCGTAGGAATTGATGCCGAGGATCACGCCTTCGACAAAGACGCGATGCTCGTAAAGCGCGATTATCTGGCCGAGGACAAAAGGCGTGAGTTGGTCGTAGAGCAAGGTGGTGGAAGGCCTGTTGCCGGAGAACACGCGATGCGCCGCTTGGCGTTCCAGTTCCGCGCCGTCGAGGCCTTTTGCGCGCATGATCTCGCGCGCTTCGTCCATCGACCGCCCCCGCATCAACGCCTCTGATTGGGCAAGGCAATTGGCCACGAGCAGCGTGTGATGGTGCGCGAGGTCAGGTTCATGCCCACGGGCGGCGACTAGGAATTCGCATGGGATCACCCGCGTGCCTTGGTGGATCAACTGGTAAAAGGCGTGCTGGCCATTGGTGCCCGGCTCGCCCCAGACGACGGGGCCGGAATTGCGCGTCAGGGCACTGCCGTCCATGGCAACGGATTTGCCGTTACTCTCCATCTCAAGCTGCTGAAGGTAGGCGGGCAAGCGGCTGAGGCGATTGTCGTAGGGCAGCACGGCGCGTGTCGCATGGTCCTGCACCTGATTGTGCCATACTTCGACCAGCGCCAGCAGAACCGGCAGGTTGTCGGCCAGATCGGCCTCTTGGAAATGGGTGTCCATGGCGTGACCGCCCGCAAGGAAGGCTTCAAAGGCCTCCTGCCCTATGGCGATCATGATGCCCAAACCGATTGGCCCCCAAAGCGAATAGCGCCCGCCGACCCAATCTTCGAACCCGAAGACACGTTCGGCTGGAATGCCAAATTCACCCGCTTTGTCCGTGGCCGAGCTGAGGGCTGCGAATTGAGTGGCGGGGTCGCTGACCTCATTCGCCATCCAATCCCGCGCGGTCTGTGCGTTGGTCATCGTCTCAATCGTTGTGAACGTCTTGGACGCCACGACCACCAAAGTTGTTTTCGGATCAAGCCCTTGCAGCGTATCGTTGATGTCCGCGCCATCGACGTTGGAGACGTAATGCAGACGTGGCCCATCGTGGTACGGGGCCAGCGCCAGTGTTGCCATGGCAGGCCCAAGGTCCGAGCCGCCGATGCCGATGTTGATCACATCCGTGAACCGCCCGCCCGCGCCCGCAAAGGCGCCGCTGCGCACCGCTTCGGCGAACGCAAGGCACCGTTGGCGCGTCTCCAAGACCCCCGGCATGACGTTTTCGCCGTCGACTTCAACCGTCCCGCCGGGCGCGCGCAGGGCCGTGTGCAAAACGGCCCGGCCCTCGGTCTCGTTGATCTTCTCGCCTGAGAACATGGCCGCGCGCCGGGATTCTACACCGCTGGACCGTGCCAATTCTAACAGCAAAGACATCGCGCCCGCATCGAGCTGCGTTTTCGAGTAGTCGAACAGCAAGCCATCCGCCTTTGCGGAGAACGCCTCCGCCCGGCCCGGCTTGTCGAACAGGTCAAGGATCGTGCGCCGCGCCTTGGTCTTGTTGTGCGCGTTAAGGTCTGCCCAGATATCGCCCATGGCCTTCACTCCGCCCAATGTACCGTTGCGCCTTGCAAGACGGCCGAAACCGGCGCCTCCTGCGGGCTAAGGTGACGTGCCCGTTCCAGCGCCTCGCGCTTTTCCGCACCTGTGATCAGGATATGCTTGCTCATCGCTCCGTTCAGGATGGGCGCGGTCAACGTGATCCGCGGCTCCCCCGCGCCGTCGGCCCGCATGGGCATCAGGCGCGGCGCATCTGCCGCCAACGCGGCTTCTAGGTTGTCTGCACCGGGGAAAAGCGAGGCCGTGTGCATATCGGCCCCCATCCCGAGCAGCAAAACCGAGATCGGCAGATGCCCGTCAAGGCCTGCACCAAGTTCCTCCATCGCGTCTTCGGCTGCGACACCCGGCTTGAACAGGGGAATCAACGTCGCGTCAGAGGCCTTTGAAACCAATAGCCTTTTGCGCAGCATGGCCGTGTTAGACCGTGGGCTATCTTCATCCACCCAACGCTCGTCATTCAGCACGACGGCAACCCTGTCCCAATCCAACGCCTGCTCGCTAAGGACGTCGAAAATCGGCCCCGGCGTCGATCCGCCTGGCACGCAGAAGGTCGCGCTATCATGCCGCCGCAGGCAATCGGCCAACTCGCCCGTCAGCTTGTCCGCCAGATCCAGCATCATCATGTCGCGGTCGGGATATTCGACGATGTTCATGTCAGATCCCTCCACCGGCGCCCATCGCGGTGCATCAGCATCAACGCCTCCTCCGGCCCGGCCGAGCCTGCCTCGTATGTCGATGGCTTATCGCCGCGTTCTTTCCAGCCCTCAATCAGCGGATCGGTCCAGGCCCAGGCGGCCTCAACCTCGTCCCCACGCATGAACAGCGTCTGGTTGCCCCGGATCACATCCATAATCAGGCGTTCATAGGCATCGGGCACATGTTCGGCATCCGGCCCCAACGCATCGGCGAACGTCATGTCGAGCGGCACGTCGACCAAACGCATACCGCCCGGCCCCGGTTCCTTGATTGTGACGCTCAGGTCGATCCCCTCATCGGGTTGCAGGCGGATCGACAGCACGTTGGCCTTCTGGCCCGCATCCTCATCGAAAATCGAATGTGGCGTGTCCTTGAACGTCACCACGATCTCGGATTTGCGCGCCTTCATCCGCTTGCCAGTACGCAGGTAGAACGGCGTGCCATTCCAGCGCCAGTTCGCAATCTCCAGCTTCATGGCGATATAGCTTTCCGTCCGGCTGTCCGGGGCCTCCGCATCTTCGACGTAAGACGGCCCGTCGTTGTCGCCATATTGCCCGCGCACGATGTTGGACGCAGGCACCGGTTGCAGCGCACGGATCACCTTGAGCTTCTCGTCACGCACGGCGTCGGGCTCGAACCGGTTGGGCGGCTCCATCGCCGTGAGGCAGAGCAATTGCATTAGGTGGTTCTGCACCATGTCCCGCATCGCGCCGGACTTGTCGTAATAGGCCCCGCGTCCGCCAACGCCGACCTCTTCAGCGACGGTGATTTGCACGTGATCCACGTATTGCGCCTTCCACAAAGGCTCGAACAGAACGTTGCCAAAGCGGATCGCCATGAGGTTCTGGACCGTCTCCTTGCCCAGATAGTGGTCGATCCGGTAAATCTGCGTCTCGTCGAAATGCTCCGCCAGCGTCCCGTTCAACTCACGGGCGGAGGCCAGATCGCGCCCGAACGGCTTTTCCACCACGATCCGCGCATCTTTGCGGGCAATGTCATGGGTGTGCAGCCGCTCAGCCAGCGCGCCAAACAGGCTCGGGCCGACCGAGAAGTAGAATGCTTGCGTCACTCCATCGCGCATCTTTTTCTTCAGTGCTTTCCAACCGCCGTCACCCATCGCGTCAATGGCGAGGTAATCGACATGCTCAAGAAACGCGTCCATCTGTTCGTCGCGTTCATCCTTGCGCAGGAATTCCTTGAACGCCGCGCGGATTTCCTTGCGGTAGCCTTCGGCATCCAGATCCGAGCGTGCGGCCCCGATGATGCGCGCCCCGTCGGGCATCTGCCCATCCCGGAAACGGCGGTACAAGGCGGGCAAGATCTTGCGCCGCGCGAGGTCCCCCGTGCCGCCAAAAATCACCAGATCAAACGGTTCCACCGGAATGACGCGCGAGACCATGCTCTGTCCTCTCGATATTCTTTTGGGCCGACGCCTTCGCCGGTACGTTAGCGCTAACAGCGCCTCTTTATCCGAAAGCTGAGGGGAAAGTCTATCACTTCTGAAAGGCGCGCAACCGGCGAAGTGGGACCGCGCGTTTCAGCCGCGCAATTGCGCCCACCACTCCCTCGGCCTGACGCGCGGCCTGGCCCGCCGCGCCGCCCATTTCCGCGCCACAGCGCGGCCGCGCGCGCCGAACTCTCCTGTCGCCAACCGGAACCACCGTTTCCAGAAACTGTCCTCACGCGGGGCGGTGAACGGGCAGACGCGCATGCAGATCGCGCAATCGGATTTCAGCGTAGCCCAGTAACCGAAACAGGCCTCTGCATTGGAGGACCATTTCTTCACCCCCCGAAGGGTGGAGGGCGAGCCTGCTGCGACCTCCTCGCCAAAATCCGGCTCACCAAATGGCAGCGCCTTCACCGGGCAGGCCACCGCGCAGACATCGCACTCCTCGCAATAGGCCTTCATCCCCAGATCGCGCGGCCCATCCACTGCCAAGGGCAGGTCGGTGAAGATCTTGGAGAACCGCACGCGCGGCCCGAATTCCGGGGTCAGCACCATCTGGTTGCGGCCATATTCCCCAAGCCCCGCTTTGATCGCATAGGGGATCACGAGCGCGGTGTCATTCATGCTCGCCACCGCATTGTAGCCGAGGTTGCGGATATAGGCCGCCACCTGCATCACAATTGCCGCCTCGTGGGAGTATTCCCGACCCGTCGCGGCCCCGGCCAAAGCGCTCGGATAGGTCTCCACCAAATCGGCATCCATCGCATGACCCATGACGATAACATGGCTTAGACCGTCAGGCAGATCATTCGGCACAGGCTCCATCGTCCGCACGTCGGGCCGGTCGCTGTAATGCCAGCGGTCATCACGATGGGTGATGCCGACAAGGTTTGCGCCGAACAGCTTGGCGACCGCCTTGATCTCCGTCGCCTCATCCTCGGGCTTTCCCAGATCGGCCTTTTCGGGGGCCATGGGCGTATCGTTCCGGATCGGTCCCTGAAACCCCTCGCGCAGCCCCTCACCCGCACTGCGCTCAGAGATCAGGTCACTGATCAGCCAGGCCGCGTTCCGTAAGGCGAAATCCTTTTGTGTGAAGCCATCACCCCGGCGTGGCGCAGCCTCCATCCGGTAGGAGGCGAAGAACGCGTCGCTAGCCGCCGACTTCACCCGGTCGTCCCAAAAGGCGCGCGTGAAGATGTCGTTCATCTGGCTGAAGCGTTCGAAATCATCGGTGATCTCGAAGCCAGCCGCGCGGTCGCTCTCTCGAAGGTGGTCCGGCAAACGATTGGCGGGATAGGTCACGCCTGCATCGCACAGAGCAATTCGAACATCACCGACGCGCCCAGCCAAGCGGTGATCCCGCCCGTGTCAAAGGGTGGAGAGACCTCCACAAGATCGGCCCCGATCACATCGAGGCCTCGTAAGGCGCGCACGCATTGGATCGCCTCGAAACTCGTTGGCCCACCCACTTCCGGCGTGCCGGTCCCGGGCGCAAAGGCCGGGTCGATGAAGTCGATATCAAAGCTCAAATAGGTCGGCCCATCGCCCACAACCTCGCGCGCCACTTGCATGGTCGACGGCCAGCCCCGATCCATACATTCCTCAATCGGAATGATCCGCACGGCCTTGTCCCAGCCGTACTGGAAATCCGAGTTATTATAAGAGGTTCCGCGCATTCCGATCATCACGACACGCTCGGGATCAAGGCAGCCTTCCTCGATCCCCTGCCGGAACGGATTGCCATGGGTCAGTGTCTCGCCCCCGAAATAGGCCGGGTACAAATCGGTGTGGCTGTCGAGCAGAACCAGCCCAAACGCCTCGCCGCGTGCCTTACGCAGTTCGCGCAAGACCGTCAGCGTACACAGGTGATCGCCCCCCACCATGAAGGGCCGGATCCCTTGCCCCAGCACGTCTGCGATAAAGGCCTGCGCGTCCCTCAAGGCCTCATCCTGATCCACGGGGCTCATGGCAATGTCACCCAAGTCGGCGACCCGTGCGGCCTTAAACGGCTCCTGCCCCGTATGACGGTTCATCTCCCGGATCATCGTTGACGCATCGCGCAACGCCCTCGGCCCGTGCCGTGCCCCCGGCCGGTTCGACGTGGCCCCGTCCCACGGCATCCCGAAAAACCCAATATCAACCTCCGCTCGTCTGGGATCATCGGGTGTCAAATAGGGCAAGCGCATGAAGCTTGGCACGCCTGCATAACGCGGCAAATCAGTGCCAGAAGGTGGTTGGAAGAAGGGATCGGTCATGGAACATCTCCGGGCAAAGGCCCGGTCACGCTACAAGCGCTGCACAGGGCTGTCACGCGCGGCTCCGATCTTTGTTCCGAAAATATGCCGGGGGTTTTGCGCGCAGAGCCCCCAAGCCTGCCCTATGCATCCAGCTCGCTGTCCCAGTAGAGGAAATCCATCCAGCTTTCATGGAGGTAATTGGGCGGGAACTTCCGGCCCCTGTTGCGCAACTCCTCCGCGCCCGGCTGTCGCGGCGGTTGGCGCAGCGACAGGCCCGAATGCTTCAGACTGCGCGAGCCTTTGCGCAAATTGCACTTCGAACAGGCCGCGACCACGTTCTCCCAACTCGTCACCCCACCCTTCGCGCGTGGCACGACATGGTCAAACGTCAGATCCCCCTTCGCGCCGCAATACTGGCAGCTGAACTCATCCCGTAGGAACAGGTTGAACCGGGTAAAGGCCACCCGCTTTTGCGGCTTCACATAGTCCTTGAGCACCACAACAGACGGGATCTTGATCGCGGTTGAGGGCGAGTGAACGTAATCCTCATACTCCGCCACGATCTGAACGCGCTCCAGCCAGACGGCCTTCACGGCTTCCTGCCAGGGCCAGAGCGATAGCGGGTAATAGCTAAGCGGGCGGTAGTCCGCATTCAGGACCAGCGCGGGGTTATGGCGCAACGCGCCCGGTTCGCGCACGAAATTGGTCCGAAAGTCGCCGTCGATCCTGTCGGGGGTCACTGCCTGCATAGAGTCCTTCTCCGCCCTGTCTGCCTGTTTGCGGCACCAGAGCGGGAGCCCCCGCTCCTGCCTTTTGGCCACTATATCTAGGCGCGGCCATCCGGCAAGCAAAATAGATACAGTGGTCGTGCAGAAGCGTTAGAGGCTTAGGGCAACGCTTTTATGACGGTGCTCAGCCCGGCAGCTTGTCCCTCAGGAACGCCAACGCCACGCTTAGCCCATCGGGCGCAATGCCGTGAGCCGTGCCCTTCATGATATGGGCGTAAACCTCTTCCCAGCCTGCGTTCTGCAGCCCTTCCGCCGCTTCGGGCAGCGATTGCGGCGGCACCACGTCATCCGCGTCACCATGGATCAGCAGCACCGGCGGGCGCACGACAACCTCATCGACAAGGCTTTCAGGCTCCAACAGACGGCCCGAGAAACCGACAACGCCTGCAAAGGCCTCATCCCGGCGCGGGGCGACGTGAAGGCTCATCATCGTGCCTTGGCTGAAGCCCACGAGGGCTGTCTCAGCGGCCGTCACGCCATTCTCCGCCATGACATGGTCGAGAAACCCGTTGAGGTCGTGCACGGCGCGTTCCATGCCCTCGGCGGCGACCTCCTCAGACGATCCGTCGATCCAGGGGATTGGAAACCATTGAAATCCCATTGGATTCATCACCGAACGTTCCGGCGCGTCGGGGGCCGCAAAGACCGTATCCGGCAGATGCTCGGCCAAGGGATCAGCCAGCCCCAGCAGGTCTCCACCATCCGCACCGTAGCCATGCAGGAAGATCACGAGGCTTTTTGTATCGCCCGAATGTGAGCCCTTGGTTTTGTAGTCCAGCGTCCGCACCATCAAAGCGCCCCTTCGCGTTTGGTCTTTTCCCGGTAGTAGGCCCAGAGCGCGCGGGCGGCAATGGCCCGGACGGGGCTCCAAGCCCCGGCCATATCGTGCATTTCGCGTTCATTCGGGCGCGCGGGCAGGTCAAACAGCAGCTTCGCGCCTTCTTGAAGGGCAAGATCACCTGCGGCGAAGACATCCGTGTGGCCAAGCGCAAACTTTGCGTAAATCTCCGCTGTCCAACGCCCGATCCCGGTGATTGCGGTTAGCGTTTCAACGACAGCCTCCGTTTCCACTTCGCGCAACGCTACATAGTCAATCCGTGCGCGCGCGAGGGCATGGGCGTAGCGTACTTTCGGGCGAGACAAGCCGCAGGCGCGCAAATCCTCCTCACTGGATGCGGCGACTGCCGACTCCTCGCAGAGTTTGGCCTCTTGCAGACGCGCCCAGATCGCGGCGGCAGAGGCGGTGGAGACCTGCTGGCCAACGATGGCCTGCAACAAAGCGGCGAAGCCATCCGCCCGCCTTCGCAACGGTAAAGGCCCGGGAATGCGGGAAAATCTGGGTTCCAGCCGCAGCAAATGCGCGCGCCCCAAAGCGACATCGGCCTCGGTCACGATCCGGTCTGGCACGGACGATTCCCTGTCTTCCACTGGTTCCAAATACTCAAAATCCCCGGTTGGCTCGAAACGTGACATCGGCGTCTCTGGACCCCGTCTGCCAAACCCTATACCGCTCAACCCATGGTCGAAAGCACGCAATCCCTTCCCACATCAGACGACAGCCGCGCCAAGCGGAATGTTGTGGTTCTGGTGCTCGCGCAGGCTCTTTTGGGCGCGCAGATGCCGATGATTTTTGTCGTTGGCGGGTTGGCGGGTTTGATGATTTCGCCGAACCCAGCCTTGGCGACGATCCCGATTTCGCTGATCGTTTTCGGCTCCATGACGACTGCACCCTGGCTATCGGCGCTGATGCAGCGTTACGGGCGTACCGTTGGCTTCTACATCGGAGCAGCTGGCGGGGCGACCGGGGCGGCGGTATCTGCTTTAGGGCTTTGGATCGACAGCTTTCCGATATTCCTCGTTGGGTCGTACCTAACCGGTATCTACATGAGCGCGCAGGGCTTTTATCGCTTTGCGGCCACCGATACGGCGTCTGACAGCTTCCGGCCCAAGGCGATTTCCTACGTCATGGCAGGCGGATTGTTGTCCGCCTTTGTCGGCCCGCAACTGGTAAAGGCCACGTCAGAGGCGACCGTGATCCCGTTCCTTGGCACGTATGCTGCCGTGATTGTCATCAACGTGGTCGGCGCGGCCCTTTTTGCATTCCTTGACCTGCCCAAGCCTGAACCCGTCGCCGCAGACGCGCCGCGCGGGCGGAGCCGGTTGGAATTGCTGAAAGATCCAAAGATCGTCGTAGCGATGATCTGCGGGGCGGTCAGCTATTCGCTGATGAACCTGATGATGACGTCGACACCTCTGGCCGTTGTCGGGTGCGGGTTCACAACAGGCAACGCAGCGGACGTCGTTTCCGCCCATGTGATCGCAATGTTCGCGCCGTCCTTCTTCACGGGCCATCTGATTGCACGGTTCGGCACCACCAAGATCGTCGCAACCGGCCTCGTCCTACTTGCCGCTGCCGGTGTCGTGGCGATGACAGGCGTTGAGTTATTTCAGTTTTTCGCAGCCCTCATCTTGTTGGGATTGGGATGGAATTTCGGCTTCATCGGTGCCACGGCCATGCTGACGCAAGCCCACAAGCCTGAAGAACGCGGCGCGGTTCAGGGGATGAACGACTTTGTAGTGTTCGGCTGTGTGACCATCGCCTCGCTCAGTTCTGGAGTGCTGATGCATTCGGGTGGTGAAGACGTTGTGGCCGGCTGGACCAGCGTCAATCTGGCAATGGCCCCGTTCCTGGTGCTCGCGGGTGCGGCCCTGATTTATCTGGCGATGAAACCGGCAGCGCGCACCGTCTGACATTCGTAATCGGCACGCGTTGTGCGGCCCTAGAGACGATCTGTCATTGTGGCACGGATAAGGGCCCACCGTTCAGCCAACGGGCTGCCTTCCAGCCGTCCCTCCGCCACCGCCATGGGATCGCGCGACGCACGCGTTAAAATTGCGCGCGCTTGAACGGCCTCGAACAAGGCAGCTGATGCGTTCTGAGCCAGTTTGGGCATGTGGCGCGGCAGGGCGGCAAGTGCGTCCGTTGCGAGTGCGGCGATGGCTTCCGGGCGGCCGTCCACCAGGGGCAGACGCCCGCGTGCCTCAAGTTCAGGCACGGCGATCAGATACCGAGCGAGGCCTGATGCATAACCAACGGCGCGCACCGCGTCAGTGATTGTGCCGCCAAGGGCCGAAACCCCCACCTCTATCAGACCTGCACCTGTCCGCTCGATATACTCAAGAAAGTGCGCTTCATCCTCGAAGGCGTCCTTGTAAATGTCCCAACGGCGCGCCGCGACGAGCTGGTCTAGCCGCCCTGCCCCTTCGGCGTCCAGAAAGCCTAACGCATCGACAACCTCATGCCGGCGGCCCCTGCCCTCGGCCACTTCTTCCAAAGCATCTCGCCACCATTGCAGGCGCATCTCGGCGATCATCGGTTCTTCGGTGAGCCAGGGCGCGCGGCTGACTTCGATGTTGAAGGCATAAAGCGGCAGAAGCACCTCTCGCGCCGCCAAGGGCGCAGCCATGGCCGCACGAAACCGGCGCGGGTCGCCGCGGGCAACCAGATCTGCGCAGGCCTGAACGCTCATTGCTTTGGTTTGACGACCGACAGCAGATAGCCCGTTTCGGCCTTGTGTTTGCGCCAGGCCTCAATCTCGGCAGCATGTTCATCAAGCGCCGCGATCAGCGCCTCATCCGCGCCGCGCCGCAGCTTGGAGATGCGGTCTTCCATCGGGCGATAATAGCTTTCCCACGCGATGTCGGAAATCACGCGGGTGGCCAATGTATCGTATCCCGCAGCCTCAACCTGCGCCGCGATGCCATCGGAGTCGGTCAGGCGTTCATAGCCCTCCCACATGGAAATGGCCCCGTCCGAGGGCGTGTCAGTGAACAGGCACGGCTCGGAGAATGCAATCGCGCCACCTTCGGCCAAGGCCCGGCGCCAGCCTTTCAGGGCCGCCTCGATGCCCACGAAATAGACCGCACCGGCGCACCAGATGAAGTCAAATGGGCCTTCCGGGCCAAGGTAATCGCCGGTGAGCAACGTGACACGGTCGTCCTTTCCCCAACGCCCCTGCGCGGCCTCGATAAAGCCTTCGTGCTTGTCGATGGCCGTGACATGACCGCGCGCAGCCACCCGCAGGAGCGCGCCGATATCGCCACCGGGTCCGGAGGCCGCGTCGAGGATATTGGCGCGCGACGTGACCCCGGCGACCTCAGCCGCCCAAGCGACATCCGCCGTCTCGCCCGGCCCTTCGCGGGGCAGGTCGGCGTGGATGGTGAAGAAAATCTCGGGGTCAATGAAGCTCATGGATCACCAGTTGTGAAAACATGGGGCATAAACCCCTTCGGCGGCGCCGTCGATATAGGATCGTGTCGGGTTCACGACGGTGGAGGCTGTGGTTGCAAAGATCGCATCGAGGGTTTGGGCCACGGGATTTCGCGCGCAGGAGCCTTCGAACACAATTGAGGAGCCGTCATCGTATCGAACCACGATGGTGTCCCGCCAGCCGTCATCGCATTGGGCCAAAAGATCGGCGGGCATATCGCCCTCGTAGCGGATCAACTGGCTGAGCATTTCTTGCGCGAACCCGGGGTCCTGCCATTCCGTCAGGCGGGTGCGTTCCTCGCTCGAGTTAGGGCTGTCGATACGCAGAGCACGGCCATCGAGATCGTGCAGAAAGCCAGAAACTCCTTCAGCCTCAGACCCGCGCGAATAGCAGACAGACATCATGTCTTGCGCGAAGGAGGCTGTGGGAAGGGCAGTTGCGAGAGCGGCGGCAAAGACAAGGTATTTCAAGGCAAAATCCTTTTTGGAATTGCGATAACGGATCACTGCAGCGCGCGGCAGATATCGCGGAGCGCCGGGACCACGGTGCCGGTCCATGCGCGGGCATCTTCACCGGACGGGTCGCCTGTTGCTGCAATCAGCGTATCGTTGAGGTCCAGCAGGGCCTGCGTGGTGCATGGCGCGTCATAGCGCAGCGGCTCTGCACCCATTTGCCGAACGGCGATGGAGACAGGGCCGAGCGCATCGTCCGCGCATTCACTGGCCTCTGGAGCGGCGGGCATGGCGGCGAGGCCCGGCAGAAGCGCGAGGATCATGTCATTGAATGCCCCGTCGGGCAGCGTGACCGTCTGGCTTTCCATCGCGGCCCCGTCCCCCTCGGGCGGCAGGGCCATGACCAAGGCGCTGTCGTCTGCGCCGTAAACGGCGACTTGGGTCCAGCTTCCGTTGCCCCCCACCGAGAAACAGATCAAATCCGCCCCACCCGCAGTTTGCGCCTGTGCCGTAAGGGGCAGAAGGCACAGCAATGCGGCGGGCAGGTTGCGGATCAAGGTGTGGCACCCTCTTGGACGAGTTTCCATGTCACCGCATCCAACAGCGCCTCGAAACTCGCGTCAACGATGTTGGCAGAGACGCCGACCGTCGACCAACGCCTGCCGGTGCTGTCTTCGCTGTCGATGATGACGCGGGTCACAGCCTCGGTCCCGCCTTGGGTGATGCGGACCTTGAAGTCGACCAGACGGATGTCTTCGATCAGGCTCTGGTACGGGCCGAGGTCCTTGGCGAGCGCCTTGGCCAGCGCGTTCACCGGGCCACGGTCTGACCCGGTTTCATCCAGCGACTCCGATACCGACAGCTTCTTGTCGTCGCCGATTTTCACGACAACGACGGCCTCGGACAAGCTGACCATCCGGTCGTATTTGTTCTTCCGGCGTTCGACGGTGACTTTGTAGCGCTTCACCTCGAAGAAGTTCGGCAGCAGGCCAAGCGCGCGACGGGCGAGGAGCTCAAACGAGGCGTGCGCAGTGTCGAAGCTGTAGCCCTGATCCTCGCGCGCTTTGATGTCGTCGAGGATCTGGGCCAGCGCAGGATTGCCTTTCTCGACGTCCAGCCCCGCATCGGCGAGCCGCTTGCGCAGGTTGGATTGACCGGCCTGATTGGACATCGGGATGATGCGTTCATTCCCGACGGTCGCGGGGTCGATGTGTTCGTATGTGGCCGGATTCTTGACGATAGCCGAGGCGTGAAGACCCGCCTTATGGGCGAAGGCCGAGGCGCCGACATAGGCCGCTTGTCGGAAGGGCACGCGATTGAGGATGTCATCAAGCATTCGCGACGTGCGCGTCAGGCTTTCGAGTTTTTCGACAGCGATGCCGGTCTCGAATTGGCTTTTGTAAGGCTCTTTCAGCAGCAGCGTCGGGATCAGCGTGGTGAGATTGGCGTTGCCGCAGCGCTCCCCCAGCCCGTTCAGCGTGCCCTGGATCTGCCGCGCGCCTGCGTCCACGGCGGCGAGGCTGCCTGCGACCGCCGTTTCGGTGTCGTTGTGGGTGTGAATGCCGAGGCTGTCGCCGGGGATGCCGGCGGCGATGACAGCCTTGGTGATCTCGTGGATTTCATGGGGCAGCGTGCCGCCGTTTGTGTCGCACAACACGACCCAGCGCGCGCCCGCGTCATGGGCTGCTTTGGCGCAACGGATCGCGTAATCGGGGTTGGCTTTGTAGCCGTCGAAGAAGTGTTCCGCGTCGAAAAGTGCTTCACGGCCCTGGGCGACCAGATGAGCGATGGAGTCGCGAATGTTTTCGACATTCTCGTCGAGCGTGATGCCAAGGGCGTCGGTGACGTGGAAGTCGTGGGATTTGCCGACAAGGCAGACCGTGCCCGTGCCCGCATTCAGGACGGCGGCGAGGACATCGTCGTTCTCAGCCGAGCGGCCTGCCCGCTTGGTCATGCCGAAGGCGGTCATCCGGGCGGCGGCTTTGGGGGCGTCGTCGAAGAAGGCGCTGTCGGTCGGGTTCGCGCCGGGCCAGCCGCCTTCGATGTAATCGAGGCCGAGGGTGTCGAGCGCTTGGGCGATGCGGACTTTCTCTGGCGTTGAGAACTGCACGCCCTGGGTCTGCTGGCCATCGCGCAGGGTGGTGTCGTAGAGGAAAAGGCGGTCGGTCATTGTATGATCCCGGCTGGTGTCTTGTGGCCATGGCCGGGTCGCTTGCGGCCCGGCCAGCCCCCGTCCGCCCCCCCGGGCGGGGGCTTTACCCCCACCCGCGGCCGGGGGCTGTCCTTCTGTAAAGGATACATCATCACATCCCCTCCAGCTTGGCAGCGTCAAAGTCAGGGCCCGGCAACAGCTCCACCCCGGCCTTCGACATGCGCACCTCGACGCCTGCGTCGAGCAGAGCTTTCTTCAGAGCGTCAACTTCCGAGAAATCCTTGCTTTCCATCGCGACCGTGCGCGCTTCGCGCAGGCGATCTTCATATAGCGAAAGATCGACATCCGAAGTAGCGGCCCAATCTGGCGCCACGCCCTTCCAGAGGCCCATCATCGACAGAGCCGCGCCCAGTTCCGCGCCTTCGAGTTTGTACATTTCGGTCAGCGCGGCATGGGTGTTCAGATCATCGGCGAGCGCCTCGACAACGGGCGAAGGTACCTGCCCCCCCGGTTCGGCGGAGGCGTACCACTTGCGCAGCGTTTTTTCAGCCTCTTCCCGCTTCTTCTCGGTCCAGTCCATCGGCTTGCCGTAATGTGTGCCAAGGAACACCATGCGGATCACCTCACCCGGCACGCCTTGGTCCAGCAAATCGCGCACGGTGAAGAAGTTGCCCAAGCTCTTGGACATCTTCTTGCCCTCGACCTGCAACATCTCATTGTGCAGCCAGATGCGTGCGAAGCCGTGGCCCGCTGCGCAGCTTTGCGCGACCTCGTTTTCGTGGTGCGGGAACAGCAGGTCCGCGCCACCGGCGTGGATGTCGAACTCTTCCCCCAGAATGGCGTGGCTCATGGCGGAGCATTCGATGTGCCAGCCGGGCCGGCCCCTGCCCCATGGGCTGTCCCAGCCGGGGATGTCGTCGGTTGAGGGCTTCCATAGCACGAAGTCCATCGGGTCTTCTTTGTAGGGTGCCACCTCAACCCTTGCGCCCGCGATCATGTCATCAACCGAGCGGCCCGACAGTTTGCCATATTCCGCGAAGGAGCGGACGCGGAAGAGGACATGGCCGTCCCGTGCATATGCATGATCCTTGGCAATGAGGTCTTCAATGAAGGTCACCATCTCCGCGATGTATTCGGTGGCGCGGGGCATATGGTTGGGCTCAAGCACGCCGAGGGCGCCCATATCATCAAGGTACCATTGCGCCGTCTCGGCGGTGATATCGCCGATCGGGCGGCCCGTTTCCGCGGCGCGCGCGTTTATCTTGTCGTCCACATCGGTGAAATTGCGCACGAAGGTCACGTTTTCGGGGCCGTAGACATGGCGCAGGAGCCGAAAGAGCTGGTCAAACGCCACCGCCGAGCGCGCATTGCCGATATGGGCGCGGTCGTAAACCGTCGGCCCACACAGATACATGGAAACCGTGCCCGGCACGATCGGATCGAGCCGCTCCATCTGACGGGTCTTGGAGTTCTTCAGAGTTATGTCGGCCATGGGTCGGAGGCTTTCAATGCGCGTGGGTCGGAGAAGGCGGGTCCGGCCTAGCAGCTTGCGATTGTGTTGAAAACCACGACTGACCGGCCCGCTGGATTAGCGGGGAATGCAGATACAAATGATGCAAATGCAACGGGTCATACGGTATCGAATACCATGGCATGCCCTGCGCCGACAAGTCGCTGATCATTTCATGTGCAATTTAAAAACTTCGCGTGTAGCGTGCGTTCATGCGGGAGCTCTTCGTAGATAGATACTGTGGCGCTCTGCTAGACACGGAGCGTACGACGCCCTTCGGCGAGGACACGATCGTGTGGACGGTCCGTGGGCATATGTTTGCTGCATATGCGATCGGGGGCGAAGGCGTCTCGGTCAGAATGAGCGGCAAGATCGAGGCGCAACAGATGGTTGGCCAGGGCCGCGCGACATCGCCTGATTATTTGCGTGGCGGCGGTTGGGTTCTGTTGCCGTGGGACACCCCATTTGATGAATTGCGCAGCAGGATCAACAAAAGCTACCGGCTTGTCCGGGACGACGGCAATCGCGAAAGTTGAGGGTTTGCACCGTCGCCGAGAGTAGCTTTCCGAGGGGAAAATCGGGAGCGTGCAGCTCGCACAGTTCAAAGCTGGACCGGATATGTAAGGCTACGCGAGCGGGTTTTTCGCATTTTACGGAACGAAGATGGCGGGTTGCGCCTGAGCCTCTGGCATGGCCATTTGCGGCCTGCAACGTGCAATCAAGGAGGGCCACGCCATGCCCGGGCTGTCGAAACGGATCACGCATTTGACTGGTGGGGGTGATGATGGCTGGGGCCTGTTTTACGAGGCCCGCAGACGAAAATCGGCGGGAGCACCGATCCTTGAATTGACCATTGGCGAGCATGATGTGCGCACGGATCCGGCCATTCTGGATGCGATGCACGCGGCCGCGAAAGGCGGCCATACTGGCTATGCCGCCGTTCCCGGTATTGAGCCATTGCGGCGCGCTGTTGCTGCGCGGCTGAGTGAAAGCAGTGGGGTCCAACATGAGGCAGAGAACGTGCTGGTCACCCCGGGTGGTCAAGCGGCCTTGTTTGCGGCTCATCATGCGGCTTGCGATGAGGGGGATAAGGCGCTTTTGGTCGACCCCTATTACGCGACCTATCCCGGCACGATCCGGGGTGTTGGGGCGCGGCCCGTCCCGGTCGCGGCACGGCCCGAAGACGGATTTCAGCCGAGGGAAAGCGATCTGGCAGTAGCAGCTGTTGGCGCGTCTAGCCTTTTGATCAATTCACCCAACAATCCGACCGGCGCAGTATACACAGACGTAACGTTGGAGGGCATCGCGCGGGTCGCGGAGGCCCATGACCTTTGGGTCATCTCGGATGAGGTTTACGACAGTCAGGTTTGGGACGGGGCACACCGCCCCTTTGCGAGTTTGCCGGGAATGTTCGCGCGGACACTGACAGTTGGATCACTATCTAAGAGCCATGCGATGACGGGCTCACGCCTTGGATGGGTCGCCGGGCCGCGAGAGGCAATTGCTCATCTGGAAAACCTGGCCACCCACACGACCTACGGCGTGCCGGGCTACATCCAGGAGGCGGGACATTTTGCGCTGGAGCGAGGCGCGACGGCTGAGGCAGAGGTGGCAGCACCGTTTCGGCGACGGCGGGACATGGTTCTGGCGCGGCTGGAGGGGCAACAGGCGTTGCACGCAATCCCGCCGGCAGGGGCGATGTATGTGATGCTGGACGTGCGGGCGACGGGCTTGAGCGGGCAAGCGTTCGGTGCGGGCCTGTTGGACGAAGAAGAGGTCGCGATCATGCCGGGCGAGAGCTTTGGACAGGCTGCCGCAGGGCATATCCGCGTCGCCCTGACCCTGCCGGATGATCTGTTTGAAGAGGCGTTGGATCGCCTCTTTGCCTATGCCGGGCGCCAAATGGAAAAGGCCCACGCATGAAGCGCGGGCCTTTGTGGTGTTAATCAATCGACGGGATCAGAAGCGGAAGGCCGCGTTGATGCCGAAGGTTGTTGCCGAGATGTCGAGATCCGTGCCGAGACCGGTGGACGTGAAGCCCTCGAACTCATGTTGCAGGATTTCGGCACCGAGCACGATCTGATCGGTCACGAGGTAATCGACGCCTGCGCCGAAGAAGTAACCGTTGTCGGTGTCTTCCACACCGGCAAGCGTCGCGGTGGCTTGCGCCAGACCAGCCGTACCGTAGATCAGCGCCGGGCCAGCGTCGTAGCCGGCCTCGATACCTGCACGAAGGACGGAGTCGAGCGTGCCAGCAGCGGCACCGGCCGGTGTTGTGAGATCAATATCGGCCAAGTTGTAATCAATTTCGCCACCCACAACGAAGTCGCCAAAGTCAAAGCGGTAGCCGCCGAAAACGCCGTAAAGCGCGTCATCGCCTGCCGCTGCCTCGGCTCCGGTGGCCGCAAGGTCTGCGGTCACGTCGCCGTATTCGAGTTGCACACCACCGTAGAAGCCAGACCAGTCATAGCCGATCGGGGCCGGTGCCGGAGCAACCGGGGCGGGGGCGGGTGCGGCGGGTTCAACATAACCGCCAGCCGTGGCCGCGAAGGGGAGGAGGGCCATGGTGCCTGCAAGAACTGCAATTTTCATCTGTCGGATCCTTTTGTTCCGTGTCGTGGTTCCGTTGGTCCAACGCGATCTGTGCGCGGTGGTTCCGAACCGACAGATAGGGAGCCCGCACAGGTTTGCACTTCACGACGTCGTGGGGTGCAATTTGACGGCCAAAAGCCGCCGAGCAGACCTGCAGGGATCAGCGAAGCGTTGCCGCGTCCGCCGCGAGCCGCTTGATTTCAGCCCAGTCGCCCTTAGCGACCGCATCTTTCGGCGCGACCCATGACCCGCCTGCGCAGATCACGTTGGGCAGGCTGAGATACTCCAATGCGTTGGACGGCGACACACCCCCGGTCGGGCAGAACGCGACCTGTGGGATCGGTGCGCCGATGGCCTTGAGCGCGGGCGCGCCGCCATTGGCCTCGGCCGGGAAAAACTTCAGCATGTCAAAGCCTTGATCGTAGAGGGCCATGACCTCGGTCGCGGTGGCCGCGCCTGGCAGCAGAGGCAGTTCGTTGGCAATGCAGGCGTCGATCAGCTTTTGCGTCGCGCCCGGTGAGACACCGAAGCGCGCGCCTGCAGCTTTTGCCTGTTCGACGTCGGTGGGCGTCAGCAAGGTCCCTGCCCCCACGACCCCGCCATCAACGGTGGCCATTTCCCGGATCACGTCGAGGGCCGCGTCTGTGCGCAGCGTGACTTCGAGGGCGGGCAAGCCCCCGTCGACCAACGCCTGAGCAAGCGGAGCGGCTTGGGCCGCGTCCTCGACCACGAGCACCGGGATGATTGGGGCGAGGCCCGCGATCCGGCGCGCTTCGTTGGATTGGGCTTGAGGCATCATGGGATTGGTCTTTCGTTTTATCAGGGTTTGCGCCCGCTTCGCGGTCGCAGGAGCAGATTTTTTGGGAAAAATCTGGGGCGACACAGGGCGCCGTGTGGGTGGACGTGGGAACCGGTTGCGCGGTTTGAGAGGGTCGGAGCCTCCGGCAGAGGTTTTCCTGGCAAGATGAAAGACCGGAGGCGTCTAGACAACCACCCCGGCGCCCGCCGTTGCGGGGCCTGCGGTTTGGCGGAAGATTTCGAACATCTCACGGCCTACGCCATGGGCGTTGGCGGAAAGGTCGGGTTGTGCGGCGGGGCGGTCGGCGACGCCTTCAGTCAAAACGTTGAGCGTGCCGGATTTCGCGTCAACGCGGATCATGTCACCGTTCTGGACCTTGCCGATCAGGCCGCCATCGAGCGCTTCGGGGGCGACGTGGATGGCAGCAGGCACTTTGCCCGACGCGCCGGACATGCGCCCATCGGTGACAAGCGCCACCTTATGGCCCCTGCCCTGTAGCACCGACAGGACCGGCGTGAGGTTGTGCAATTCCGGCATGCCATTGGCCTTGGGGCCCTGGAAGCGGACGACAACGACCACATCACGGTCAAGATCGCCGTTCTGGAACGCCGCTTTGACGTCGGCTTGGGAGTGGAAGACGGCCGCGGGCGCTTCGATGATGTGGCGTTCGGGATCGACGGCGGAGACTTTCATCACGCCGAGGCCGAGATTGCCGGAGAGTTCCTTTAGGCCGCCGGTGGGTTGGAACGGGTCGGCCGGCGCGCGGAGGATCTTTTCGTTCAGGCTATCGGTGGGGCCGTCGCGGTAGGCCACGGCTCCGTCCTTCAGGACCGGCTCCTGACGGTAGAGGTCAAGCCCCTCGCCGGCGGCGGTTTTCACATCGCCATGCATCAGGCCCGCATCGAGCAACTTGCCAATCATGTATTGTAGGCCGCCCGCCGCGTGGAAGTGATTCACGTCGGCAAGACCGTTGGGGTAGACGCGTGCCATCAGGGGCGTCGTGTCGGATATGTCGTTGAAATCGCGGCATTCGAGGATCACGCCTGCGGCGCGGGCCATGGCGATCAGGTGGATCACCAGATTGGTGGAGCCGCCCGTGGCCATCAGGCCCACAAGACCGTTCACAAAGGCCTTTTCGTCGAGGATATCGGCGACCGGCGTATATTCATTGCCTAAGCCTGTGATTTGGGCCGCGCGTTCTGTGGCGGCAACAGTCAGCGCCTCTCGCAGGGGGGTGCCGGGGTTCACGAAGCTCGCGCCCGGCATATGCAGGCCCATGAATTCCATCAGCATCTGGTTGGAATTGGCCGTGCCGTAGAAGGTGCAGGTGCCGGGGCCGTGGTAGGAGGCCATTTCGGCCTTCATCAGCTCTTCCCGGCCGATATTGCCCTTGGCGAATTCCTGACGGACTCGGGCTTTTTCGTCGTTCGGCAGGCCGGAGACCATGGGGCCTGCGGGCACAAAGAGGCCGGGCAGATAGCCGAAGGTGGCGGCCGCGATCACAAGGCCGGGGACGATCTTGTCACAGACGCCCAGATAGAGGGCCGAGTCGAAGGTGTTATGGCTGAGCGCCACGCCCGCCGCCAATGCGATCACATCGCGGGAGAAGAGCGAGAGTTCCATCCCCACCTGGCCTTGCGTGACACCATCGCACATCGCAGGCACGCCGCCCGCGACTTGCGCCGTGGCCCCTGCCCCGCGCGCGGCCTCCTTGATAATGTCCGGGTAATCCTTGAACGGCTGATGCGCCGAAAGCATGTCGTTATAGGCTGTGACGATCCCGATATTAGGCGCGCGTTCCGCGACTAGCGCGTCCTTGTCGGCCCCCATCGCGGCGTAGGCATGGGCCTGGTTGCCACAGGTCAGATGGGCCCGGCGTGGGCCCGCCTCAGCCAGTTGGCGCATGCGGTCAAGATAAGGTTCCCGCGTCGGGCGGGAGCGTTCGATGATGCGGTCGGTGACTTCTGCAATACGGGCGTCGAGGGGCATTTGCGCACTCTTCCTGCTGGCAAGCGTTTCAATTTGGCCTCGCCCTAACATGTTAGCGCTAACACGTCCATGCGAAAACCGGACAATGTGATGCCTTTTGCCGCCATGCGACCATGGGTCTGCACAAATGCCGACACAAAGCGCAATCATCGCATGAGCCATGATTGACGCGACCCTGCCCCGATTGCGTGCGATGCGCACCGGCCCGCTGCATCCCCGCGGGATGGCCGAAGCAATCCTGTACGTCTCGCTTGGGATTATCGCCGTGCCGGTCGGTGGAACGGCGGAAATCGTCTTGCTCTATGGCGAAGTGACACCGCTTGTAGCCCTGCCGCCAAACCCATCGATCTTTCACACCGCGACGCTGCTTTTGCTTTTCGCAGGCTACCGTCTGATCCTGCCCGCGCGGTGGGATATGAGCCTTGCTATGGGGGCGGGTTTTGCCGCCATGGCCCTGCTGGAAACGCGGCTGGCCGAGGCCTTTCCCCATGTCTGGATGAAGATTTACGAGCTTGCACTGTATTTGTGTTAGGCGGCCCCAGAATGACGCTTGGCGATGGCGTTGAATACAGCGTGAAAGTCATCCGCCCCTGCCTGATCAAGCGCGCCCTCTGCCACCTGCCCCTCGGACCAGGCCCAGGAATGCGCCGGGTCGTGCAGCATATCCCAGTCTGAGAACAGGCGCGTGTCCGAGGGGGCGTCGTAACGCGTGATCACTTCAACATGGCGGTCATCGCGGGCGATACGCTCCAACGTGTTGCGGACCGCGCCATCATTGCCTTCGAGGAATTGAAGATAGACATCCCGGCGACACACCAACGCGCCCGTTATGCCGTCACGCTTGTTGCAGCGCCGCGCATCGGCCAGCAGCCCGTTGAGGAGGTTCGCATCGTAGCCAAACGGTGTGGACGAATAGATGATCTGGGTGACACTCATGGGCGCGCTCCACTGACGGATGGGCGACCTTAGACTGAAGGCGGTGCGAAAGTCACATACGATCAAGCGCGTGTTCGATTGGACTGGCTAAACAGGGCGCATTGCAACGGAGAGAGCCATGGCGTTGATGAACCGACTGATCTGGCAGATCGAAGCCCACCTTGATGAGGCGCTGACCCTTGCCGATCTGGCGGATCGGTGTGGAGTAAACGTGCATCACATGTGCCGGGCGTTTCAGCAGGCGACCGGATTGTCGATCATGTCCTACATCCGTGCGCGGCGGCTGACACGGGCCGCGCGTGAGATGGCAGGTGGAGAGGCGGACATTCTGAGCGTCGCGCTGGAGGCGGGCTATGGCTCTCACGAGGCATTTACGCGGGCCTTTGTGGCTTATCTGGGGGTGCGGCCCTCAGACGTCAAAAAGACGCGTGATCTGAGTGACTTGAAGCTTATGGAGCCTTTGGAAATGGATAAATCAATGCTTGTGGATGTGGCAGAACCCGAGATACGGGAACACGCCCCCTTTCGCGTGGTGGGCCTTGGCACGGATGTACGCGGGTTCGACATCAGCGCAGTGCCCGGCCTTTGGCAGAGCTTTGCGCAGCGCTATCTGGAAATCGGGCCGCCCGGCGTGACCTACGGGGTCAGCTATGACATCGGTGAGGCTGGCGATTTCCACTACATGGCCGGGATGGAAGGGCCGAACGTGCCCGACGGCATGAAGACGGTCGATATCCCCGGTGGGCGCTATGCGGTGTTTACCCATAAGGGCGGGATCGGGGATTTGCCGAAGACGATCTATTCGATCTGGAACCGCGCGCTGCCTGATGCAGGTTTGGAGCCCGCGATTGCGCCGGAATTCGAGCGGTATGATGAGCGGTTCGACCCGGTGACTGGGCGCGGCGAGGTGGAAATCTGGATTCCTCTCTCCTAACGTGATCCATGCCCGGCTACGATTTCGTCGGGCATTGACCAAAGAAGCGTAAAAACGATGGCTGGTTTTTTCGGAAGACTGTTTTCCAAGCGATCTGCGAAAGACGGAAGCCGATCGGCGTCCAAGGCAAAAGCGCTGTTCACGTCAAAAGGCGAAGTCCAGCTTGAGCCAAAAGCGAAAGGGCAACCCGCCTCTGTCGATGCAAGGGCCGCGCAAATTCAGGCCACCAAGACGCAAATCCGGTACTGGCAAATAAGATGGCATGACCTGTTCGATGCCGATCAGAGTTTGATTGCCGCCGGAGAGTTTGAGCGCCCCGCCCCCCTGCCCGAGCGGGAAGATCTGGATTTCCGCCTGATCTTTGGCCTTCGCCAAGCCGAACTTGCCACCCGGGAAGCCTGTTTCGCGCCGTTTCCGAATGGGGAAGAGATGGCGGCGCGCTTTGACCAGTTTCTCACCTCTCCGTTAGAACTGTTGTCGGAGCAGGAGGCGCGCGCGGGCGTGGCCGAGATTGCGCAGATGCTGCCTGCGATGGACCCACATGAAGAGGTCAATTTCGCCAAGATCACGGTGATCGACTGCGATACGCAGGAGGGAATGGACGCCCTGCGCAAGACGGATAACCTGACATACACGTTGGAGAACACGCCCGTTCATCCCTACGGTTCACAGAATTCTACCGCTGTCGCAGCCCGTGTGTTTCTGACCGAACCCCTCTATGCATCGGCCGGGAACTATTACCATCTGCGCGATTGGGTCACGGGCGCGATGTTCGATCCGCGTTGGGACGCATTGCAGGGGATCTTGTACCGGCTTTGACATGGCGGATGGGAGGTCCGCGTGGATGATGAAGATGCCATCGTTCTGGCAAGGCGTCACGTGGGGGCTCCGGCTTAGCGAAAGCTGATTTTCTAAGCGACGATTTCTACTGATCCATTGATCGTCCTCAGTCGGCGCCAGCCTTCCATCCAGACGATCAGGACTGCCGAGGCAAAGCAGCGCGCTTCAGGATCGCGTCCGGGCCAACACGCGCCGGAAACAGCGCCCAATCCTCAATCGCAAAAGCCGCCGCCGCAGCGGCAAAGCGTCCGGCGTCGGTCAGGGAAAAACCGACACGCAGCGCGTGCCAGAGGGCAACCGAAAACGCATCCCCTGCCCCATTGCTATCCTGCATCTGCGCAAAGCATGGCGGCACGTAAGTGTTGCCTTCGCGGCGGTGAATCGAAGCCCCTTTCTCTGCGTGGGTCACAACGATTGTGTGGGCTCGACCGGATAGGAGCTTGGCAACCACCGGCTCGGGTTTAGGCAGAGCCACATCTGACAACTGGATGACATCGGCATGCTCGATAAATGCGTCATACCAAGGGTTTGCGCCGTCATAGTCGTGCAGGTCCAGCAGGATTTCGGCCTTGGTCCGACCAAGCAATAGCAACAATTTGCGAGAGGATTGCGCGAGCGACAGAAAGATCGTGTCCGCGCCCCGGATAGCATTGGCGGCACGATCCAAATCCAGCGCAGGATGGTCTGGCCCGTTTGACAGGAACAGGGAATAGCGCCCACCTGCGCGATCCATAATGTTAAGATGGTGTGGGGTTGGATCGGTCTGTACATCAACCAACATCTCGATCCCCCGCTCGGCACAGGCGGCTTGCACCTGTCGCCCATGCGGGTCGTCCCCCAGAACGCACTGAAGAACCGGCTTGTAACTCAATTCCGCCAAAGCCATGGCCTTGCCCGCCCCGGTGGAACCGACGCCTTCGCGTTCAGACGCATTGAACAGGGTCGTCGATCTGCCCTGCGGCAAGGCGTCGACATAGACCATGCGGTTCCAACTGGCCGCGCCGAGCACCAGGACGTTGTGAGGCTCGGCCGTCATGCAGCAAGTGCCTTAGTGCGGTTGCACGCCCGGCAGGAAAACCGTTTCATCGCGGTAGAGCAGGCTGACGCCGTCCTTGAAGACATGCACCTTGTCTGCCGATGCGGTCAGTTTCACATCCGAGCCGCGCAGGTCCTTGTGGATACCGGCCAGCTTGCCGATGACCGGATCATCTTCTGCATTGGCACGCGCGAAATACAGCAGCGTGACTTCACCCAAGGCTTCGGTGATCTCGACCGTGCCATGATAGGCAAAGTCGGACCCATCCGCCTCGACCATGTCTTCGGGTCGGATACCAACCTCGACCTCGGCGCCCATATCGGCGTCGGTGGAGGGATAGTTGGATGTGATTGTGCCACCACCCTGCTCCATCTCAAGTGTTGTCGTAGCGCCGGTGCCAACAATCTTGCCGTTCATCAGGTTCATGGCGGGTGAGCCGATGAACTTGGCCACAAAGGTCGAATTCGGCTTTTCGTAGAGCGTGAGCGGGCTGCCCACCTGGGCGACGCCACCACCGGCCAGAACCACGATGCGCGAGGCCAAGGTCATCGCCTCCACCTGGTCATGGGTTACGTAGATCATTGTCGAGTCCGGCATCTCTTCCTTGAGCTGCGCGATCTGGATGCGGGTGGCCACGCGCAGACTCGCGTCAAGGTTGGAGAGCGGCTCATCAAAAAGGTAAACCTTCGGGTCGCGTACGATGGAGCGGCCAATGGCGACGCGCTGGCGTTGCCCACCTGACAGTGCCTTGGGCAGACGGTCGAGGAAATTCTCAAGCTGCAGCTTGGCGGCGGCGGCCTCGACCTTGCGGTCAATCTCTTCTTTGCTGTCGCCCGCGATCTTGAGCGCGAAGGCCATGTTATCGCGCACCGTCATGTGGGGATACAAAGCGTAGGATTGGAACACCATTGCGATGCCACGCTCGGATGGCGGCACGTCATTGACGACCATATCGTCGATCACCAACTCGCCACCGGTGATCTTTTCCAGTCCAGCGATCATTCGCAAAAGCGTGGACTTGCCGCAGCCCGAGGGACCAACGAACACGATCAACTCGCCCTGTTCAATGTCCAGGTTGATGTCGCGCAGGACCTGCACAGTGCCACCATATGTCTTCTCGACGTCGGTCAGTTTCAGATTGGCCATCGGTCTTATCCCTCTGTCTTAATGTCGGTGCGCCGTGCAAAGCCGGCCTCGTATGGTGGCAACATCATTTCATCGCCCATCGGTTCGCCATCGAAGGGCGAGATGATCCGTTCCCATGACCCATCGGCCAGCGGCACGCGTTGCGTTTCGTTGCTCAGGTTGAAGGTGCACAGCACCTCTTCGCCCTCATGGCAGCGGATGAATTCCACCACCGGGCCCACGGCGCGGAGGCCGCGCATCGTGCCTTTGATCAAGGCCGGCTGCGTTTTGCGCCAGTGGATGATCTGGTTGTAGTAGAACAACATGCTTTCCTGCGCGCCGGTCTGCTTGGCGACCGCGCGCGCCAGATGTTCAGGTGCCACCGGCAGCCACGGCTTGGCCTCCGAGAATCCACCATTCTGGTTGTCTGCCACCCATGGTATCGGCGTCCGGCAGCCGTCGCGGCCTTTGAACTTGGGCCAGAAGCGGATGCCGTAGGGGTCCTGCAAATCCTCGAATGCGACATAGGCTTCGGTCAGGCCAAGCTCTTCGCCTTGATAGAGGCAGACCGAGCCGCGCAGGCTGAGAAGCAGCCCTGCGTAAAGTCGGATCGCTTCTTCGCTCAGCGCCCAACGGGAGGCATGGCGGACAACGTCATGGTTGGAAAACGCCCAACAGGCCCATCCGTCACCCACGGAATTCTCGTAATCCGTCAACACCTGCACTACCCGGTCGGCATCCGGGGTCACGCCCGAGAGGAACTCGAACGAGTAGCACATGTGCATCTTGTCGCCGCCGGAGGTGTATTCGGCCTGAATCTCAAGGCCGTATTGCGCATCGCCCACTTCGCCCACAGCGGTGGCCGCCGGGTAGTCTTCCATCACTGCACGCAAGCGACGCAGGAACTCGAGGTTCTCGGGCCGGTTCTTGTCGTGGATGTGATCCTGCCAGTTATAGGGGTTCACTTCCGGTGCGATGGTGGCATTGCGCGCCTCTGGATCGAGGGCGGGATTGTCGCGCAGATCGGCATCGTGGAAGTAGAAGTTGATCGTATCAAGGCGGAAGCCATCGACGCCGCGGTCCAGCCAGAAGCGCGCCACGGACAGCAATTCTTCCTGCACATCCGGGTTGTGGAAGTTCAGATCGGGCTGCTCTTTCAGGAAGTTGTGCAGGTAATACTGCATCCGTTCGCCGGACCATTCCCAGGCCGAGCCGCCGAAGATCGACAACCAGTTGTTGGGCGGCGTGCCATCGGGCTTGGCATCGGCCCAGACATACCAATCGGCTTTGGCGTTGGTCTTGTTCTGCTGGCTTTCCTGGAACCAAGGGTGCTGGTTCGACGTATGGCTGAGCACCAGATCGATCAGCACCTTCAGCCCCAGATCATGGGCGCGTTTGATCAGCGCGTCGAAATCACCGAGCGTGCCGAACATCGGGTCCACGTCGCGGTAATCGCTAACGTCATAGCCGAAATCGAGCATGGGCGAGCGGAAGAAGGGTGAGATCCAGATCGCATCGACGCCAAGATCGGCAATATGCTCCATCCGGTGGATGATGCCCGCCAGATCGCCGATCCCGTCGCCGTTGCTGTCCTGAAAGCTGCGCGGGTAGATCTGATAGATCACTGCGCCGCGCCACCAATCCTTGTCCGGTGCCACGATGTCGCCTTGGGGCATGTCCTGCATCAGGTTCATGGCCGTATCGTTCCTTACTTAACCGAGCCGGCCAGCAGGCCGCGCACGAGGTAGCGTTGCATGGTGAAGAAGACGAGCAGCGGAACCGCGATGGAGACGAATGCCGCCGTCGCAAGGATACCCCAGTCGCCGCCGCGTGAACCCAGAAGGTCGTCCGCGATCTTCACGGTCATCACGGCTGCGTCGCCAGCCGAGGGCAGGAACACCTTGGCCACCAGAAGGTCATTCCAAGTCCACAAGAACTGGAAGATCGCGAAGCTGGCCAGTGCCGGGAACGAAAGCGGCAGAATGATCTTCGTGAAGATCTGGAAATCCGTCGCGCCGTCTACCTTGGCGGACTCGATGATATCTCGCGGCAGGCCGACCATGTAATTGCGTAAGAGGTATATCGCGAGCGGTAAGCCGAACCCTGTATGGGCTAACCATATGCCTACGAAGCTCTGACCGATCCCGAGCTGGTTGTGCAGGTTCAGCAAAGGTACGAGCGCTAGCTGGAGGGGCACCACGAGTAAGCCCACCACCGCTGCGATCAAAAGCCCCCTTCCCGGGAAATCCATCCATGCCAAGGCATATGCCGCGAAAGCCGCGATCAGGATTGGGATGATCGTTGCCGGGATCGTCACCGTCAGCGTGTTGATGAACGCGCGGTCCATATTATCGGCGGTCAGAACCGTTCGGTAATTGTCGAGGGTGAATTCCGGTGGCGTTTCGGCCACGAAGTATACGCGCGGCGCGCCGTCTATCGGCTCAGGCGAGGTGTAGACATAGGTGCCGTCGGCATTCACCTGAATGGTGCCGCCATCGCGGTTCTCGGCCTCCGTCCCGGCCTCAAACGCGCCCGGCTCCCGCCCGCGCAGACCGAAGGCCGCGATGGAGCTTTCACCATCCTCAAAGCTTTCGCGCACTTCCTCGGATTCGAAGATATTGCCTTCGATCACGAAGAGGTTGCCCTGCTCCGTTGGGGTTGCATCAGCGCGTGTGCGGTACGTCAGTTCCACCGAGAAGGGGGCCACCCACCAGCCCGAGGCCGCGATCTGGTCACGGTCCCGGAAGGAGCTGACGAAGAGGCCCACGGTCGGAATGAGCCAGGCGATCACGATCAGAAGCACCGCGATGTTGGTGACAAGGGAAAGGCTGCTTTTCTGTCCTGCGATATTGTCCATTGCTCTTCCCCCTCAGCGCATTTCTTTGCGCGCTTGCGCGATGTTCCAGATCATCACTGGCAGAACCACCAGCATGATCACGAAGGCCACGGCCGTTGCCTGCCCGTCGTCGCGGAACATGAAATCCATCATGAAGGACGGCAGGATCTCGGTCCCGAAATTGCCGCCGGTCATGGTGTAGACGATGTCGAAAACCTTGAGGACGAGGATGGTGATGGTCGTCCAGACCACCACAATCGTGCCCATGATCTGCGGCACCTTGATCTTGAAGAAGACCTGGAACGGGTTCGCGCCGTCGATGATCGCGGCTTCCACCGTTTCCTCGGGGATGCCGCGCAGGGCCGCGCTTAGGATCACCATGGCAAAGCCCGTCTGGATCCAGATCAGGATGATCATCAGCAGGAAGTTGTTCCAGAATGGGATTTGGAGTGGATCAATCCCCTCCTCCGCGCCGAAGTAGAAGCGGATGGCGTTGATGATGCCGATGTCACCGTCCTGTGCGTAGACAAAGCGCCAAATAAGCGACGCGCCCACAAAGCTGATTGCCATGGGCATGAACACCAACGATTTGGCGATATTGCCCCAGCGCAGGCGATCGGTCAGCTGCGCGATCACAAGGCCAAGGAACGTAGCCCCCGCAGGCACCACAAGCGCCCAGAGGATGTTGTTGAGGAAGGCCTGCCGGAAATCGGGGTTGTTGAAGAGGCGCGCGTAATTGCCTAGCCCCACAAACTCATCGCCGCTCCGGTCGTAGAGCGAGCGGAAGAACGAGCCGACCACCGGGTACATCAGGTACAGCCCCAGCGCGAACATGGCCGGGAACAGGAAGACCCAAGGGCGGATCATGTTGGCGCGGTTAATGTTGCGCCCTGCATTTTCACCACGAGCGGGGAACAGCACCTTATCGATGAAGAGGTTGGCGAAGTAGAAATACCCCACGCAGCCGCCCACGCCGATGATAATAGTGATGATGCCTTGAATGACTGGCGACATGGTGCGCCCCTCCCCCGGTCGAATGGTGTTGGCAGATGCGCTCTGGCCGGGCGGGCCGCATTGGGCCGGTCGTGCGCCGGTTTATCCGACTTGGCTGGCACCCGGCCCGCAGTTTTGCGGGCCGAGGCCGGTATCATTTTCCGTGAGTGGACGGATTACTGGATTTCGGACCAGCGATCCTGGATGCGGCCTGCAACCGAAGCGGCGTCTTCGCCACCCACATAGTCGACCATGCCGGACCAGAAGATGCCCTGACCGATTTCCGACGGCATCAGGTCCGATGCGTCAAAGCGGAAGGTCGTGGCCCCCAGCAGGATGTCGTTCATCTGACGCAGCGTGTCAGAGGCGAACAGGTCGCTGTTCACACCCGAATGCGGTGTCAGGAAGCCCGACTGTGCCATCCACACTTCGTGCGCGATCTCGGTCTGCAGGAACGCGATCAGCGCCTGAGCGCCTGCGCTGTCCTGCGTGATGCCGAAGGCCGTGCCAGCGCCCAGAACGGGCGAGCCAAGGTCTTCACCGGCGAACGCTGGGAAGTAGAAGAAGTCGCTGTCCGCATCTTCAGGGAAGAAGGTCGGGATGAACGACGCCTGACGGTGCATGTAGCACTCCGCCGGGAACGTGAAGAGGCCTGCGGGGCTGTCACGGAAGTCGGTGGAGGCCACAGCCTCGGATCCGCCATTGACCCAATCATTGTTGCGCGCGAACGAACCGAAGACTTCGATGGCGTTCACAACCGCCGGATCGTCAAAGCCGATCTCGTTGGCAACCCACTGGTCATAAACCGACGGGTCCTGCGTGCGCAGCATGATGTCTTCAACCCAGTCCGTGGCCGGCCAGCCGGTTGCAGCACCGGAACCCAGCCCAATGCACCAAGGCGTCTCTCCGTCGGCGACGATCTGTTCGGACAGCGCGATCAGGTCTTCCATGGTTTCAGGAATGTCGTAGCCTGCTTCATCGAAGGCTTCCGGCGAATACCAGACCAGCGATTTCACATCGACCTTGTAGAAGAAGCCGTAAAGCGCCTCTTCACCGTCGGGGCCAGCAGCCGTCGCCAGCGACACCCACGATTCACCGGCCGCGTAGTTGTCGCGGATCCAGTTGGCCGTGTCTTCGCTCAGCGGCGTCAGCTCACCGCGCGATGCGAGGTCTGCAATCAGGCCGGGCTGCGGGAAGACGGCAACGTTCGGGGCCGAATCGGCCTGCGTCGCGATCACGATGTCCTGCTCAAAGCTGTCGGAGCCGGAATATTCCACAACTGCGCCAGTGGCGGATTCGAAGTAGTCGAGAACCGAATTCACAAGCTCAGCGTCAGCACCCGTCCAGGGGCCAGTGATGGTGACAGTCTCACCCGACAGGTCGAACCCATCGGCGAACGTGTTGTAGCTGTCCCAGTTAAAATCGCCTTCGCCAACGGCAAAAACGTGGTTGATGTGACCATCAGCCAGTGCGCCGCTCGCGGAAAGCGCCAGTGCAGCCGCACTGGCCAGATACATCTTCTTCATAGGTGACCTCCCAGTCAGTTTCGCGCGGGGCCGTGTCGCCCAGCGCGTGCAGTGCCCCGCTGCGCCTCTCTCCAAAGCGCTTTGGGTTAGCGATACACTTGCCGATGCAAAGGCCGCTGTCAATGAGACTCTGCAAACAACAGAAAAATCATGGAATTTTGGACCATCTGGTCAGAGAATGCGTATTTCCCCCTTTGACAGCGCGGCAGAGCTGCCGCTAGCTTACTTCTGATTTTCGAAGCGCTTTGAAAGCTGATTTCGTATGAATCTCAAGGAATTGTCCGAGTCGCTCGGACTGAGCCAAACCACAGTCAGCCGCGCTTTGAACGGCTACCCCGAGGTTCGGGAAGAAACCCGTATGCGCGTTCGCGCGGCGGCGGAGGCTGCGAATTACACACCCAACGCCAAGGCCCGCAGGCTGGCAACCGGGCGCGCGATGGCGATTGGCCACGTGATGCCGCTCACCGGTAAAGAAGAGCTGGTAAACCCGATCTTCGCCGACTTCATCGCCGGTGCGGGAGAAATCTACGCCCGCGAAGGCTATGACCTGTTGCTGTCGATGGTGCCCGCTGAAGGGACAGAGGCGGCGTACCGTCAGATGGCCGCCAATGCCTCCGTCGATGCTGTCATGGTTCAGGCCCCCACAATGGACGATGCGCGCGTCCCGCTTTTACAGGAACTCGGTCTGCCCTTCTTGGTTCATGGGCGCACGGGCACGCCGGAGGGCTACTCCTGGCTCGACGTGGCCAATATCCGCGCCTTCCGCCGGGCGACCGACTTCCTCTTGGATCTCGGCCACCGCAGAATTGCGTTGATCAACGGTCAGGAAAGCCTCGATTTCGCCCGCCGCCGTCGCCTCGGGTTTGAGCAGGCCATGGCCGCGCGCGAGGTCTCACCCAACGCCGCATGGATGCGATCGGACGTGATGACCGAGCAATATGGCTACCGCGCCGCCTGTGAGATGTTGGACGCAGGCGATGGGCCAACGGCCTTTCTGGCTGCCTCGATCATTCCCGCCATAGGGATCCGCCGCGCTGCAGGCGAGCGTGGGCTCAAGATCGGGCGCGACGTGTCGATCATCTGCCATGATGACGGACTCAGCTATATGGGCAACGAAGGCATCAGCGCGCCGGACGGCCCCGCGTTTACGGCCACACGCTCCTCCATCCGGGCAGCGGGCCAGCGCTGTGCGGAGATACTGCTCAGCCTTATCGACAATCCCAAACAGCCGCCCATCCAAGAGCTGTGGGATACCGACCTTTCGCTGGGGCGCTCCACAGGCCCTGCCCCCGCCTGACCCTTTGCCTGACAAGGACACCAAAATGAACTTCACCCGCGCCGACTTCCCCGACGGCTTCCGCTTTGGCGTCGCCACGTCCGCCTACCAGATAGAAGGCCACCAATTCGGCGGTGCCGGCCTGACCCATTGGGACAGCTTCGCAGGCACACCCGGCAATGTCGTGCGGTTCGAAAACGGCGCGCTGGCCTGTGACCATTACAACCGGCTGGATGAAGATCTGGACCTGATCGCGGGGCTTGGTGCGGATGTCTACCGCTTCTCCACCTCCTGGGCGCGGGTCATGCCCGAAGGCACGGGCGCGGTGAACGGCGAGGGTCTGGATTTCTATGACAGGCTGGTCGACGGGTTGCTGGAACGCGGAATTTCCCCTGCCCTGACCCTGTATCACTGGGAACTCCCGCAACCGCTGGCCGATCAGGGCGGCTGGCGCAACGTGGACATGCCGAACTGGTTTGCCGACTATGCCGAGGTTGTGGCGGGCCGCCTTGGCGACCGCCTCTGGTCCCTCGCACCGATCAATGAGCCCTGGTGCGTCGGCTGGCTGTCCCACTTCGATGGTCACCATGCGCCCGGCTTGCGCGACATCCGCGCCACTGCCCGTGCCATGCACCATGTGCTAGTCAGCCATGGCCGGGCCATTCAAGTGTGTAAGGGTCTGGGTGTCCAAAACCTCGGCGCGGTCTGCAACTTTGAATGGTCCACGCCCGCATCAGATGCCCCCGAAGATGTCGCTGCAGCCACCCGCTACGATGCAATTTACAACCGCTTTTTCCTCGGCGGCCTCTTCAAAGGAGAGTATCCGGCGGAGGTGCTCGACGGATTGGAGCCGCATCTGCCCAACGGCTGGCAAGACGACTTCCCGACGATCCAATCGCCGCTCGATTGGGCCGGGATCAATTTCTACACACGAAAACGCCTCGCCCATGTGCCGAACGCCCCCTGGCCCGCCTACGCAGAGATGCCCACCCAAGGCCCGACCACCGATATGGGGTGGGAGATCTACCCCGACGCCTTGCAAATGTTTCTGACCCGCATGGCGCGCGAATATACTGGTGACTTGCCGATCTACGTGACCGAAAACGGCATGGCCTCAGCAACAAATCCTGACCCTGACCGGATCGAATACCTCGACCAGCACTTGCGTGCCGTACAAGCCGCTATCGCCGAAGGTGCTCCTGTTGCCGGCTATTTCGTCTGGTCCCTGATGGACAATTACGAATGGGCGCTGGGGTACGAGAAACGCTTTGGCCTTGTCCATGTGGACTTCGACACCTTGGCAAGGACGCCCAAAGCATCCTATCACGCGCTGGCAGATTGGTGGCGCGGCTGACGCGCGGCCTGCCGGGTAAGGAACGATCATGGCCCTATCACTCGTCGCCGATATCGGAGGCACCAACACCCGCGTGGCCCTTGCCGACGACGCGCATGTCCGTGTTGACAGCGTCTCGCGCTATCGCAATGCCGAGCATCAGGGCATTGCGTCCGTCATCGCCCGCTATCTCGACGATACCGGGCAGGACCGCGATGCGATTTCGGGCTGCTGCGTGGCGATGGCCGGCCCGGTACATGATGGTGTCGGCACGCTGACAAACCTCGATTGGCGCATCGACAAAGCGGTTTTGGCCGATGCGTTGACTGCTGATAAGGTAGCTGTGCTGAACGATCTGCAAGCGCAGGGCCATGCGATTGGCCATATTGCTTCAGATGATCTTGAAGTTGTTCTTCCCCAACCGGAGGTTCCCGCGACGGCCGCCAAACTCGTCATCGGATTGGGCACCGGGTTCAACACTTGCCCCGTTTTCGACACAGCTGCAGGGCGCTTCGTTCCGCCGTCTGAGGCGGGGCATGTCAGCCTGCCCGCGTCGATCACTGCACTTCACGGAATTCTGGGCGCACTTGGCGATTCCAAGGGTTTCCCGTCGGTCGAAGAAGTGCTGTCTGGCCGCGGCGTCAGCAATCTGCACCGCGCCTTGCATGGCGTCCTCATTGGACCGGCCGACATACTGGCCCATATCGGATCCGGCGATGAAGCGGCTTGCGAGACCGGCGCGCTGTTCGTGGAAGTGCTTGGGGAAGTGGCCGGCAATCTTGCCCTGACGCACCTGCCCTTTGGCGGCATTTACCTTGTCGGCGGCGTGGCCCGCGCCTTTGCCCCGCACCTGGACCGGTTCGGCTTTGTGGAAGCCTTCCGCGCCAAAGGCCGGTTCTCAAACTTTATGGAGCAATTCGGGATCAGCGTTGTCAGCGACGATTACGCGGCCCTGACGGGCTGCGCGAACCATCTATCGCACCTCTAGCGACAGATCCTCTCATCCAGCTTTCGGCTGTTTTCGCAGCTGTTACGCGACCTCGTGGCCAAGGGCGGCTGTGTAGATTTCAAACCAGTCGACGCGGCTGAGATTTACTTTAACAGCATCCGACAAGCCCTTTATCCGGCTGAGGTTGTTCGTTCCCATCACCGGCAGGATCTTGGCCGGGTGACGCAGAAGCCACGCGACGGCCACGGCGTCCGCGCCGACGCCCTGTTCGGTCGCAATGCGGTCAAGGACAACGCGCACCGAAGCCCCTTCATCGCCAAACAGCGCACCCCCGGCCAAAGGCGACCAAGCCATCAGCGGCTGATTGCGTTGCTGGTGGTAGGCCACATCGCCATTGGTGAACGGCACATGATGCAGAACGGACATCTCAATCTGGTTGGTCGCCAGTTGCGTGTCCATCGCCGATTGCAGCAGGTCCCAATCCCATGGACGGAAGTTCGAAACGCCCACAGCACGGATCTTGCCGGACGCCACCAGCTTATCGAGGCAGGCGCCGGTTTCCACGTGATCCATCAGCGGATCGGGGCGGTGGATCAGCAGCAGGTCAATGACGTCAATCGCCATATCTTTCAAGGAATTATCGACACAAGCTGAGATGTACTCCGCACTCGTGTCGTAATACTTCACCCGCTTGTCGGAGTGCTTTCCGATGGGTGCCACGATATCGCATTTGGTCACGATCTCGACCTTGTCGCGCAGGCCCGGCGACGCCTTGAACGCCTCCCCCAACAGCGCCTCGGCGATGTAGCCACCGTAAATGTCGGCCTGATCCAATGTCGTGATGCCCTGCTCAAGGCACGCCTCGACCTTCGCCTGCACATGGGCGGGCGAGGTGTCGTCATCATCTCCCAGCCGCCACATACCGTAGACGATTTGGGACATCTCGATGCCCCCGACATTGATACGATCCATCAGCGACGCTCCCCTGTGCCCAAAGGCGTAGTGGGCGTGCCGCTTGGCACCCGTCCATAAACCTCTGGCATTGAACATGTTTTCAGCTCGGGCATGACCAGCCGCCCGAAGTGTTTGCATTCATCCATATGCGGATAGCCCGAGAAGATGAAAGCGCGGATGCCCATCTTTTTGTATTCCTCGATCTCGCTGAGGACCTGATCGGCGGAGCCGACCAGCGCCGCACCACATCCCGACCGCGCACGGCCCACGCCGGTCCACAGATGCGGCTCGACATAGCCATATTTGTCGGCCAATTCGCGGGCCTTGGCCTGATGCGACACGCCCAGAGACGTCGAATCCAGGGCCCGTTCGCGGATCAACTGACCGTATTCGTCGTCCAGCTTTGACGTCAGATGCTCCGCATATTCGCGCGCCTCAGCCTCCGTGTCGCGCACAATCATGTGCACCCGCAGGCCATAATCAAGCGTCCGGCCATAACGTTCGGCCACCGCGTTAACGTCCCGCATCCGCTGCGCCAGCGCCTCTTTCGGCTCGGGCCACATTAGATAGATGTCGCAATGATGACCGCACAGCTCCAATGCGGGCGGGGAATAGCCGCCGAAATACAAAAGCGGTCCACCGGTCTGAAAGGGGCGCGCTGGATCGGTCGTTAACCCTGCGAAATCATAGACTTCGCCTTGATAGTTAATCTCGTCCTGTGTCCAGGCCTGCTTCAGGATTTCGACCACCTCGCGGGAACGCTGGTAGCGAAACCCACTCTCCGCCTTCTCGCCTGGAAAGTCGGACGAGATGATGTTCACCGTCAGCCGTCCCTCCAGCATGTGGTCGAGCGTGGCGATGGTCCGCGCCAGCATGATCGGCTGCATCTCTCCGCAGCGCACGGCGGCCAGCAGGTTGATCTTGTCGGTGATCGGCGCGCAACCCGCCACGAAAGACAGCGTGTCCTGCCCCACCTGATAGGACGACGGGCACAGGATATTCCGAAACCCCTGCGCCTCAGCCTCTTTCACGATGCCCGAGCAATGATCCCAAGAGGATCGCAACTTGCCATCCGGCACGCCCAGGAATTCGTAGTCGTCCGAGCAAAGGGCTGCGAACCAGCTGACTTCGGCGGCGTCCAGATCTGCCGATGTGACGGGAACCACTGTCATCCCTCGCGTCCTCCCTTGCGCGGTCGTTTCTTCTCGGGTAGCACCGGAGAAACGGTATATCAATGGTATATCAATTCCGGCCAGCGAGGGAGGACGCGCGATGCCGAAGACGCTGCGCGCTACAGCTGCGCCCGTGCTGCCAGACGCGCCCACGGGCGCCCTGCCCACCTACCTGCGCATCGCTGAAGAGTTGACACGCGACATCGGCTCAGGTCGCTTGGCGGCGGGCGACAAGCTCGCCCCTGAACGCGCAATGGCGGCGGAAAAGGGCGTGGCGGTGGCGACCCTGCGCAAGGCATTGCAGCTGCTGGTAGATCGCGGGTTGATCGAACGGCGGCAGGGGTCGGGGAACTATGTGTTGGGCGGCAACCGGTCGGTCGGCACCTACGCGCTGCTGCGCCTCGAACTGGCAGGCCAAGGCGGCGGCTTGCCCACAGCCCGCGTGCTCGACATGACGCGCGCGGCAAAGCCCGCCACCCTTCCCCGCATCGGTGCCTCAGACATCGGCCTGCGCATTCGTCGCCTTCGCTTCCTGTCGGACACGCCTGTCGCCGTCGAAGAAATCTGGCTCGACGCGCGCTGGCTCGACCGCGGGCCGCTGACCCCGCAAAACATCTCGGAATCGCTTTACCGCAGCTACGAGGATCGGCTCGGTCTGAAGATCATCGAAGCTGAAGATGTGATCCGCATGGGCGCGCTGCCAGCTTGGACGCCAAGCGAACTGGGTCTCGCGCAGGCCACGAATCTACCCCTCATTGAGCGCCGCGCCTTTGATCAGAACGGACAGGCCGCCGAGGCCAGTTGGACATGGTACGACCCCGAGCGTGCCCAATATTTCGCGCGGGTGCCATGACACCCAAACAACAGGGAACACGAACATGACGCGCTACGGCATCGTCGGCTCCGGGATGATGGGGCAAGAGCATATCCGCAACATCGCGCTTCTCGCTGGCGCCGAAGTCAGCGCCTTTTGCGAGCCTGATGAAGGGATGGCGCAGGCCACCGCCGCGCTTGTGCCCGGTGCCGTGCGTTGCCCGGACCTTGAGGGCGTTGTGCAACGCAACGATGTGGATGCGCTTGTCGTGGCCTCGCCCAACCACACCCATGTCGACGCTCTCAAACGCATCGCGGCCACGCGCCCCCTGCCCGTGCTTATGGAAAAGCCGCTCTACACCGACCCCGCCGATGAGGCCGTGCTGGCCAAGCTCGTCAACGACTACCCCGCCCCCATCTGGGTCGCGATGGAATACCGCTACATGCCCCCCGTCGCGAAATTCCGCGAGCTGTGCGATCAAGCCACCGGCGGCATCAAGATGCTGGCGATCCGCGAACATCGCTTTCCATTTCTGGAGAAAGTCGGCGACTGGAACCGCTTCAATCGCAATTCCGGCGGAACCTTGGTCGAGAAATGCTGCCATTTCTTCGACCTGATGCGCCTGATCCTGCGCGATGAAGCCGTGCGTGTGATGGCCAGCGCCGGGCAAGCCGTGAACCACCTTGATGAAACCTACAACGGCGAGACGCCCGATATCTGGGACAATGGCTTTGTGATCGTGGATTTCGCCCGCGGCAGCCGCGCCATGCTGGACCTTTGCATGTTCGCCGAAGGCAGCGAGTATCAGGAAGAGATCAGCGCCGTTGGCCCCGCAGGCAAGATCGAGGCAAAGGTTCCGGGCCCCACGCGGTTCTGGAACTTCGACATTGGCCCTGCGCCGACGCCAAAAGTCATCGTCAGCCCGCGTATGCCCACCACTGGCAAGGTGGTGCATGAAACCCCCGTGGACAAAGACCTGCTGACAGCGGGTGATCACCACGGCTCGACCTACTACCAGCACTTGCGCTTCCTTGAGGTGGTGCGCAAAGGCTGGACGCCGGAAGTCACACTGGCCGATGGGGCCGCTGCCGTGCGCATCGGCATGGCGGCACAGGAAAGCGCCGTGACCGGGCGCGCGGTTCCCCTGATCTGAGCGCCGCGCTAGACTGCCTTCATGTCAGACCGGATCGACATCGGCATCGACGGCGGCGGCTCCGGCAGTCGTGTCATCGTATCAACGCAAAACCGCGAGGCGTACGCCGAGGGCGGTCCCGCGAATGTTGTTACCGATCCTGCCGCCGCCGAGGGCGCAATCCGCGAAACGGTTTTGGACGCACTCGGTCAACTCTCTCGCAGTCTCGAAGATCTTGAAGCCGCACGGATCGTCGCCGGTCTCGCAGGATGCCGCTTGCCCGGGGTCGCCGACACCTTCGCCATCCGCCTGCCCTTCCTCGCCTATGTGGTCGATGACAGCGTCACCGCGCTTGAAGGCGCGTTTGGCGGTGGGCATGGCACGCTTGTGAACCTTGGCACCGGATCATTCTTCATTCGCAAAGACGACCGAGGCGTGACGCATCATGGCGGCTGGGGGTTTGTTCTGGGTGATGAAGGCTCGGCGGCTTGGTTGGGGCGCGAGGCGTTGCGCGAATTGACCCTTATGGAAGACGGACGGATGCAAACGCACGCGGATGACCCGCTGCGCGACGCCCTACTCGAGGCGTGCAATGGGCTTCATCCGTCACAATTTGCCATGCAAGCGGCGCCAGAAGACTTCGCAGCGCTCGCCCCGCTCATCTTTGACCAAAGCACAGCTTGGGCGCACGCGTTGCAACGACGCGTCCAAACCTGTGTGGAACAAGGGTTGGAAGACATCGGCCATCCAGACGGCACGTCATGGGCACTGACAGGTGGCCTTGGTCTTGCCTTGGCTGAACGGTTGAGCGGGCCGATCACCGGCGGCCTGCAAGCACCCCAAGGCAGCGCGCTCGATGGTGCCCTTACGATGGCGCGGTCCTTGCCCTAGGCGCTGTCCGCCTCGACCATCGGACGCTGGTAGCCCTTTACAAAACCCTCAACCGCTTTGCGGAACCGGTCGGCATCGCCGCTTTCGACGGCCCCGCGCGCCTCACGCAACATGGCGGCCACCTCGATCTGGCTCAGCATGTCTTCTGACGCACGCAGGATCTTGGAGTGCGGCGTCGCAATCAACGACGCATCGTCGATCAGCAGCTCTTCATACAACTTCTCTCCGGGGCGCAATCCGGTGATCTTGATCTCGATCCCCTCCGCTTCATCCCCGTGTCGCACACGCGCGCCCGAAAGCTCGATCATGCGACGCGCGATATCGAGGATCTTCATCGGCTTGCCCATATCGAGGACGAACACGTCCCCGCCCTCGGAATAGGCGCCGGCCAGAAGAACCAGACGCGCCGCTTCGGGAATGGTCATGAAAAAGCGCGTCACTTCCGGGTGGGTCACAGTCACCGGGCCACCCGACCGGATCTGGTCCTGGAACAGCGGCAAGACCGATCCGGACGACCCAAGGACATTCCCGAACCGCACCATCGAAAACCGCGTGCCGCTGGTGCGTGAGGCCATGTCCTGCACAACCATCTCGGCCATGCGCTTAGTCGCGCCCATGATGTTTGTGGGCCGCACCGCTTTGTCGGTGGAGACCAGAATGAACCGCTCAACCCCCTGCGCTTCGGCGGCGCTTGCAACGATCTGAGTGCCAAGCAGATTATTGCCCGCCCCTTCCAGAACGTTGTCTTCCACCAACGGCACATGTTTATAAGCCGCCGCGTGAATGATCGCCTCAATGCCTTCCTCTTTGAGCACATTGGCCAAGCGCTTTGGGTTGGTCACAGAACCCAAACGCGCAGAGAGGCCGATCTGAGCATCCTCCGCCCGCACGCGTAACTCGCGATCAATCTGATAGAGGGCAAATTCCGATTGCTCGTACAACACGATCCGTGCCGGGGCGCAGTCCAGCAATTGGCGGCACAACTCGGACCCGATAGACCCACCCGCCCCAGTCACCATCACAACCCGGCCCGCATACGCCTTAGCGATGTCCGGCACATCTAAATCGACCTTGTCGCGGCCCAAAAGCGCATCGGGCGCCACCGGCTGCAACGTTGTGGACTGACCAGAGATCAGATCGACATAAGATGGAAGCACCTGCACATCACAGTCCAGTTCATGCAGGTCTGCCAGAATGGCATCGGTTTTCGCTTGGGGCAGCGATGGCATGGCCAGCAGGACGCGTTTCACTTGCCCGGATTCCACCATGGCACCCAACTGTGCAGGAGGCGAAACGGAAAGGCCCGAGATAATCAGACCATGCAGGTTCGCGTTGTCATCGACAAAGGCCACGGGCTCCACTTCAGACGAGGCGCGCAACGCCGCAGCCAATTGGATGCCAGCCGCGCCCGCGCCGTAGATCGCAACCGGCACGCTGTCTTTGCCGTTCTGATAAGAACGCGACACAAGCAAATAACCAAGGTTGCGTCCCATCACCGACATTACGAAAAACGCACCGCCAAACAGGAACGGGATAGACCGCGGGGCGTTGATATTCAGGGCAAAACTACAGGCCATCGCAATTATGATGAGAAGAGCTGAGGCGCCGGCAATGCGACTGAGCGCCGTCATGTCGAGGGACGTGAGCTTGATCCAGGGCAAACGCATCGCCAACATGATGAATGGCCCGAAAACGGTCATCACAGCAATCAGAGGTAGGGCCTCGCTCAGGTAATGTGCGGGAAACAGAACCGAAAAGCGCAGGCAATAAGCCAGCAAAAAGGCCAGCGGAACAAGCGCGCTATCGAAAGCCAGAAAGAAATATCGCTTCTGTCGACGCGACAACCCGCTTAGCATTTTAACCCCCATGGCGGCCAAGGCATAGTCGCAGCCAAATCACGCCTGATATTCTACGTGTTTTCCCTGACGCATCAGGGACAAAACCCGTGAGGACACTGCAGGACAACTGCAATATCATGCCAAAGATGCTTAGCAAAAACAACGCCGTGATGTAATGCCACCTTTCGAAACTATGCGGAATATCGCCGTCGGCGCGCCGTGCATGCCGGTATCATTTCCGTTTTGCAGAACTGCGGCGCAAATTCCCCGCATATGCACGGACACAACTGGGCAAAAGGCAACTGACAACGTTGAACGCATCAGGTAAACGCCTGCCAACAAGAGGGTTGATCTTCGCGATCACTGGGGTGCGAGTAGAATGACGACGGGAAACGACGCTGAAACAAGCGGTGCAACGGGTGGCGAGATTGACCTGTTTGCATTGGTGCGCACCCTTTGGCGCGGGAAGTATTGGATCGCGTTGTTTTCGATCCTGTCGATGCTGGTCTTCGGGTTTTATACGATGCGGTTTGTTGCGCCGATGTATCCGGCGCGGGCGAGCGTGGTTTTGGAAGTGCAGGACCAGCAGGTCATCTCGGACATCGAGAGTGTTTTTGCCGGCGCGGGAACAGATCTATCGGCGATCAATACCGAGATTGAGGTGTTTCGGTCTCGCGAACTGATCGGGCGATTGGTCGACGACCTCGACCTCGTGAACCATCCGGAGTTCGGCAATACGGACGGACGGGGCGTCGTAAGCTTTGTTCGAACCCTAATCAGTGATTGGGAGCCGCCCACCATCGAAGGCGAGGAGTTGCGGAACCTCGTGATGGACCGTCTCATCAACCGGCTTGCAATCACGAATATTCGCCAATCCTTTGTTTTCAACATCTCGATTGAAACCCGAAATCCGGAAGACTCAGCGCGTATCGTGAACAGACTGGCCGAGCTATACGTTGAGAACCAGATTCAGCGAAAGCTGGATGAGCAGACCCGCGCCATCGAGTTTCTGTCGCTCAGAACCTCCGAGTTGGAAGCAAACCTCGAACAGCTCGAACAAGGCCTTGCGCAACGTATGGAACAATCCGACGTGATCGACGGCGACGTGCTCCAGGCTCAGAATTTGCAACTACGCGATACACGCGACCGTATCGCAGAGACAGAAGCAAGACTGACCCAAGCCACGGCCCTATCGGATGCCTTGGCCGCTGCCGAAGGGGCCGAGGCTTTGATCGCCGTGGCGGAAAACTCGGGCGACACGCGGTTCAATGCAATTGTTCAGCGCTTTCAAGACGGCCGCCTTGGCGCGGCTGCAACCGAGATCGCGTTGCGCGAAGTACAAGACGATATCAGCGCCGATCTGCGCCGCTTGGAGGCACAGCTGACAAGCCTGCGCCGGTCGGAAACAGAGCTGACCAATCAGTTCAACAACCAATCCGAAGAGCTGATCGAACTTCAACAGCTTGAGCGCGAAGCCAATACGGCGCGCCTGCTCTATGAGACGTTCCTGACGCGCCTTCAGGAGGCCAGCGTTCAGCGCGGGCTTGAAACAGCAGACAGCCGGATCTTGTCGGAAGCCATTCCGCGGCCTGCGTCCAGCCCACGAATTATGATTACCCTCGCCCTTGCCGCAATTCTGGGTGCGATGGCCGGGGCGGCTCTTGTGCTGATCCGCGAATGGCGTTTCGCTGGCTTCCGCACGACCGACGAGATGCGCCAAACGCTCCCCGTTTCGGTTCTGGGCTCCCTGCCTGCCATGACAAGCAGCAAACGCATCGAAGTGCTGAACCATCTGCGCGAGAAGCCCAATTCTGTCTTTGCCGAGGCCGTGCGCAACCTGCGCACCTCGATCCTGATGTCCAACCTCGACCGCGCCCCTCAGGTGATCCTTCTGACGTCTTCGGTTCCGGGCGAAGGCAAGACGACCCTGTCCATTGCACTCAGCCGCTATCTGCGTGCGCTGGAGGGCAAACGTGTGCTGCTCGTGGAAGCCGATATTCGCCGCCAAACGCTGCGCGCATATGTTGGGGAAGGCCATCAGGCAGGTGTCCAGCTAATCGATGTCGTTTTGGGCCGCGTGGCACTTGAGAATGCGAACCTCATGGATGATGAGCTTGGCGTCGAAGTCCTGATGGGCTCAGGCGGCGATTTCAACGCCGCCGACCTTTTCGAGTCCCGCCGCTTCCAGGACCTCATCACCAAGTTGCGCGAGCATTACGACCATATCATCATCGACAGCCCGCCTGTTCTGGCCGTCCCCGATGCTCGCGTCCTGTCGCGCTATGCCGATGTCAGTGTTTTCGCCGTGCGTTGGAGCCACACGACCCGCACCCAGGTTCGACAGGGCCTGGAGATGCTCAATAGCGTGGGTCACCCCGCGGATGGTGTTGTCCTTACCCAAGTGGACCAGCGCAAAATGAAGGGCTACGGCTATGCCGGGCAATACGGGTATGACGGATACGCGTCAGGTTATTACGCAAAAGACTGAAGACTTGATTCAAGGCGCCTAAAGCCCCTGCCCCACCAATGCACCGATCGCACTGGTCGCAGCCATCGCCAGTGCGCCCCATAGTATGACCCGGAACGCGGCTCGGGCCCTTGGCGCTCCGCCGGCCTGTGCACCCAAGGCCCCCAATGCTCCCAAGGCGGCCAAGGTCCCAACGGCCACTGCAAAGATCAGGACAGAGACCGGCGCTACAATTGCCACGCCCAACGGCACGGCCGCGCCCGCAGCAAAAGTTGCCGCTGACACAAGAGCTGCCTGAACAGGCTGGGGCGGCGACAGATCCGTCAATCCAATCTCATCCCTGAGATGCGCGGTCAGTGCATCATGCCGGGTCAATTCTTCGGCCACTTCCGCCGCCAGATCGGGCCTCAGGCCCCGCTCCTCATATATCGCCCGCAGCTCGGCCAATTCCCCCTCGGGATTTCGCTCCAGTTCGGCGCGTTCGCGCGCCACATCAGCCTTTTCCACATCTGCCTGGCTGGAGACAGAGACATATTCACCCGCCGCCATGGACAGCGCACCGGCGACCATACCGGCCAATCCCGCCAGAAGGATGACAGCCTTATCGCCAGACCCAGCGGCCACGCCAGCAATCAGGGAAGCTGTTGACAGAATGCCGTCATTGGCCCCCATGACCGCCGCACGTAACCAACCTGATCGCCCGGAAAGGTGCGGCTCGTCATGGGCCGAAGGAACGTTTGAGGCCGTGGGACGCACCATCAGCCCGGCAACCGCATTTTGCCCGGATTGAAGATGTTCAGCGGATCGACCCCGCGCTTGATGGCCCCCATCATCTCAATCGCAGCAGGGCCAAGCTCTCGCTCCAGATACTTGGCTTTGCCCTGCCCGATCCCGTGCTCGCCGGTGCAAGTGCCATCCATGGAAATCGCCAGATCGTTGAGCCAGCCGACAAAACCTTCGGCCTTGGTGATCTCGTCCGGGTTGTCCATGTCGATCAACAAAAGCGTATGGAAATTCCCGTCGCCCACATGGCCCACAACCGGTGCGGTGAACCCAAGCTCCGCGAGCTTGTCCTGCGCCGCGCCCACACAATCGGCCAGACGCGACAGGGGCACGCAGACATCTGTCGAAATTCCTTGCGCCCCGGGCCTAAGCTGCAGCGCCGCCCAATAGGCATCATGGCGCGCCTGCCAAAGCTTGGTCCGCTCTTCCTCGCGAGTGGTGAAGGTGAAGCCCGTCCCGCCATATTCACCGGCGATCTCACCAAAGACCTCAGCTTGCTCCGTGACCCCAGCCTCTGTCCCATGGAATTCCAGCAACAGAAGCGGCGTCTCGGGCAGCGTCAACTTGGAATAAGCGTTGCAGGCCTTCACCTGCAAAGCGTCGAGCAACTCAATCCGCGCTACCGGCAGCCCGTATTGGAACGTGGCGATCACCGCGTTGCAGGCCGCCTCGACGCTCGGGAACGAACAAGTGGCAGCCGATGTTGCCTCGGGAATACCCTGCAGCTTCAGCGTCAGCTCAGTGATCAGCCCCAACGTCCCCTCGCTACCCACGATAAGCCGTGTCAGGTCATACCCGGCCGAGGTTTTCCGCGCCCGCTTCGCACTGGTCAGGATTTCGCCCGACGGCAGTACGGCCTTCAGAGCCAGCACATTGTCCTTCATCGTCCCGTATCGCACCGCACATGTGCCCGAGGCACTGGTCGCGGCCATGCCCCCCAGCGAAGCATCGGCACCGGGATCAATCGGAAAAAATAGTCCCGTATCGCGCAGATGCGTGTTCAGCGCCTTACGCGTCACGCCGGGCTGAATCGTGACATCCATGTCCTCGGCATGGACGGCAAGGATCTTGTCCATCTGACTGAAATCAAGGCTGATGCCGCCCGCAGGGGCATTCACATGGCCTTCCAGCGAGGTACCCGTGCCAAACGGAATGATCGGTGTCTGGTGCGTGGCGCAAATGCGCACGATCTCCTGCACTTCCTCGGTGCTCTGCGGGAAGATCACCGCATCAGGCGGTTGGTTGCGCAACCAGGTTGTGGTGTGTGCGTGCTGTTCGCGGAGGGCCTGGCCGGTTTCGACCCGAGGGCCGAACCGTTGCGTCAGCACGGCCAAAGCGGTGGCGATACCGTCCTCATTTCGTGGTAAATCAGCGACCAGCGCCATGCGCGCACCCCTCTTGTCTGCCGAGGTATCGTTACCAGCGGGGCAGAAGGCACTCAAGCAAACACAGGAGCATTTGGGATGTCGCTGGGAAGCACCGTCAGTCCTGTGTCGGACCGCCCGCCTCTTTCCAAGCCGCAAAGCCACCGATGTTGGTGACATTGGTGTAGCCCATATCCTGCAGGGTCTTGCCGGCAAGTGCCGCCTGCCCACCCGCACCGCAGATCAGGTAGAGCTCGGCGTCTTTCTGGAAGATCGGATTGTAGAGCGCCTCAACACCCGGATCGGCGCGGAACTCGATCATGCCGCGCGGCACATGGTGCGCCCCTGCAATCGTGCCACTTGCTTTCAGATCAGAACTGTCGCGCACATCGATAAAGACTGCTCCGTCCTTACCATGCCGTGCCACGGCCTCCTCCGCTGACAGGCGTGGGACAGAGGCATTGGCAGCTTCCATGTAATCCTTGGCAGTTTTCATCTCTCTCTCCCTATTCCGCAGCTTGCTCAGCGGCCGTTTTTGCCGCTTCAATCTCTTCGGCCTTCTTCTCGACCTGTTCGACGATGTGCTCGACCATCTGGTCGTTGCTCATCTTGTGGCTCTGCTTGCCCGCCAGGTAGACCATGCCGGACCCGGCCCCACCGCCGGTGAAGCCCACATCGGTCATAAGCGCCTCACCCGGCCCGTTCACCACGCAGCCGATGATGCTGAGGCTCATGGGCGTCTTGATATGCTCCAGCCGCCGCTCCAGCGTCTCGACCGTTTTGATCACATCGAAACCCTGCCGCGCGCAAGACGGGCAGGAGATGATGTTGACGCCGCGGTGCCGCAGCCCAAGAGATTTAAGGATCTCAAATCCGATCTTCACCTCTTCCACAGGATCGGCGCTCAGGCTGACACGCATCGTATCGCCAAGTCCCATCCAAAGCAGATTGCCCAGCCCGATGGCCGATTTCACCGTGCCGCCGACAAAGCCACCGGCCTCGGTGATGCCCAGATGGAACGGCGCGTCGGTCTGCTCGGCCAATTGCTGGTAGGCGGCCATCGTCATGAAGATGTCCGACGCCTTCATCGAAATCTTGAAGTTCAGGAAATCACTGTCTTCAAGGATCTTGATGTGGTCGAGGCCAGACTCGACCATCGCGTCTGGCGTTGGCTCGCCGTATTTCTCAAGCAAGTGTTTCTCAAGCGACCCTGCATTCACCCCGATGCGAATGGAGCAGTTATGATCCCGTGCCGCCTTGATGACCTCCTGCACGCGATCGGATGATCCAATATTGCCGGGATTGATCCGCAGGCAGGCCGCGCCCGCCTCGGCCGCCTCGATTCCGCGTTTGTAGTGGAAATGGATGTCCGCCACGATCGGAACCGGGCTCTCGCGCACAATCTCATGCAGCGCTTTCGAGCTCTCCTGATCCGGCACCGACACCCGCACGATGTCTGCCCCCGCCTCCGCTGCAGCCTGCACTTGCTCAATCGTGGCCTTCGCATCCGTCGTCAGCGTGTTCGTCATCGTCTGGACGCTGATCGGGGCATCGCCACCAACAGGCACGTTCCCCACCATGATCTGGCGCGTCTTGCGCCGGTCGATATTGCGCCAAGGGCGGATGGGATTGTGTGACATCTTCAGGCGGCCTTTTTCCGGTCTTGCCGCCAAGATAGACATGTCAGGCGGGCTGGACAATGCAAGCGACGCGAAATGCCAAAGCAGCGCGGACGCCCGTTCCGATTGAGCCCGCTTGCGCGGCTGCTGACGGCGGGTTTTCGAGGGAAATACGCGCAGATAGAAAAGGTTTAGGGGCGTGGCAGCGGGCGTTCGGTATCCGCATCCGGGGTCAGCACCACGACCGGCAAGGCATTGCTGGCTACGATGGCAGCCGCTTGGTCTGCCGGGATGTCCGGAAACAGCGTCAAAGCCGTCTCAAGCTGACCGCTATTTGCGCCGGTTGGGTCATAGACCACGGCGTCGGGTGTTGGGGTCGGCACAGGCGTGGGCAAGTCTGGAATGGTGTCGATGACGGTCGATGTCACCTCGATCACGACAGGGTCAGTCGTATCGACAATCGTGAAGTCGCGGGTCAGGGCCTCTGCGGTCAGTTCCACATCGCGCACAATTGCACCACTATTTCCGGCCGGGCCAAACGCCACGCCATTCACGGCAAAGTATAGCGATCCGGCATTTCCGGTTCTCAGCACCGGTGTGCCCTGATCGGTCGGGATCACGTAGTAGTCGCCTCGATTGAGCGTGGCTTCGTGGATGAAATCCCCCGCCTGATTGGTAACCCGAACCCATGTGCCGTTGGTGGCGTAGATCATCACCTGATCAAGGGCTTGCGTGACCTGCACAGTGGGGGCTGCCGCATCACCACCGCCCAGTTGTGGCGCAACGCGTGGTGCGGCGTCCGCAAGGGCGCCTACCTCATTCGGGTCCACCGTGCCAATCGCACCATCGCGCGGTGTCAGCACTGGCGCTTCAAGCGCTTGGGGCCGGTACAACCGGTCAGCACTTTCCGGGCCAGGCACCGCGATATCAAAGCCTTGCGCCACATCAAATGCCCCCTCGGAGGCTCCGGCCAACGGATCAAGTTGTGCCAAAGGCACGGCGGGCGCTTCATCAATGGGCGCGATGTTAAGGCGCTGAATGTCGTGCAAGATGGCCCAAGCGCCATAGCCGATCCCGCAAGCCAAAAGGACAAGGACGGCAACGGAGCCAAGCGCGCCGGGTTCAACCCGAGCGAAAAAGCTGTCCTTGACGGGCGCGTACGAGATGCGGGTCGACGACATGACCTCATTCGGGTCAAGGCGGCGCGGCGCTTCGCTGACCTTGCGCTTAACCTCCCCCGCCTGCCCTGCGGCACCGCCGTGAATGCCGCGGAAACCCGTGCCCTCGCAGAAGCGGCGAAAGGTCCATTCCGGGTCGATGCCTAGATAGCGCGCGTAGGAGCGCACATAGCCCGCGATGAAGCCCGGGGATTGGAACGCCCCGACGTCGCCATTCTCAATAGCGGCGATGTAAGTCGCACGGATACGAAGTTCGCGCTCGACATCCAGTAGGCTTTTGCCAAGCGTAGCGCGTTCACCCCTCAGCAAATCGCCAAGCGGCACGTCATGTAGGTCATATCCATCAAAGGCTGGCGTCGGGGTCGGATCGGCATCGGTCGACGGGTCGAACGCGCCGTGCGCATCCCACTGTCCATCGCCCCTATACTGATCGTTGTCATGGCCCATGCGGCCTGCCCCGATTCTATGGGTCCAACCACCACGATTTGTGGTGTGCTGCCCGCTTGTCCCAAGATGTTACCCCAAAACGGATGATTCCCAAAGGACCTCCGCCGACTTTTGTCGTGGATACCATGGGCCGCGCACCAGATGCACCCCGGATGAACGCGAAACGCAGCGTTTCGGCGCGTTTCAGCCCATGATTTCGTAAACAATCCTGAGGGATGCATGATCCTGCGCCACATTGGCGCGGCACCAGGCGTTGGTCGGCGCGCTCAGCCGGCCAATTCCTGACGGTTCAGCGCACAATGCGACCACAAGCCGTCCATTGCGCGAACCAGACCGTCCAGCATGTCTGGCCCATGAACCGGCGACGGCGTGAAGCGCAAACGCTCCGTCCCGCGCGGCACGGTCGGGTAATTGATCGGTTGCACATAGATACCGAAATCGGCCAACAGCATGTCCGAGATCGCCTTGGTGTGCACCGGATCGCCCACCATGACGGGCACGATGTGGCTGCCATGGTCGATGATCGGCAAACCAAGCGCCTTCAGCCGCATCTTGAGCACCTTCGCGCGCTCCTGATGCAAATCGCGCAGCGCCTGATCAGTCTTGAGATGCCGGACAGAGGCCGCAGCCCCCGCCGCAACAACGGGCGGCAGCGAGGTCGTGAAGATGAAGCCCGGCGCGTAAGATCTTACGGCGTCACACATTTTTTCCGATGCTGCGATGTAGCCGCCGTGAACACCAAACGCCTTGCCAAGCGTGCCGTTGATGATGTCGACGCGGTCCAGCAAGCCATCGCGTTCCGCCACGCCGCCGCCGCGCGGGCCGTACATACCTACCGCGTGCACTTCGTCGAGGTAGGTCAGCGCGCCAAACTCATCGGCCAGATCGCAGATTGCTTCAATCGGGCCGAAATCGCCGTCCATCGAATAGATCGACTCAAAGGCAATCAGCTTAGGGGCTTCAGGATCGTCGGCCTCCAACAGCTCCCGCAGATGCGCCACATCATTGTGGCGGAAAATCCGCTTGGCACCACCATTGCGGCGCACGCCTTCGATCATCGAGGCGTGGTTGAGCGCATCGGAGTAAATAATGAGACCCGGGAACAGTTTAGGCAGCGTGCTTAAAGTCGCATCATTGGCGATATAAGCGCTCGTGAAAACCAGCGAGGCCTCTTTCTGGTGCAGATCCGCAAGCTCGGCTTCCAGCGCCTTGTGATAAACGGTGGTGCCGGAAATATTGCGCGTGCCGCCGGAACCCGCGCCCGTCGCCTCAAGCGCCTCATGCATGGCCGCAAGCACAACCGGATGCTGCCCCATGCCCAGATAGTCATTGCCGCACCAAACAGTGATCTCCTGCTTGGAACCATCGGGCTTTTTCCAGACCGCATGGGGGAAGTTGCCCTTGTGCCGTTCAATGTCGATGAACGTGCGGTAGCGGCCTTCCTCGTGCAGTTTGCCCAGGGCAGCGTCGAGCGCATTGTCGTAGTTCACTGGCGGTCTCCTTGAGCGGGCAACTCACCCGGTCAGTTCGATGGCTGTGGGAGTTATCCCCGTTGGCCTGACATATGGCGCAAAGGCCGGTGAGGCCAAGTTACAAAATGCCGCGTTGGAAACTTTGATCTGCGTCAAGCCGTGACGTCAAATGGCAAATGGCCCCCGCGTTTCAGCAGGGGCCACTCAAAAGAGTTTTATTCGGTGCCCAGTCGAACCTCGAAGGCCGGGTAGCCGAGGCTGTCAGAGAAGCTGAACCCACCATGGCAATCATGGCAGAACGACTGGCTGATGTTCATAGGGTTCCCGTTGGGTTGGACGGCAGAGTAGAACCAGCCATCGGTATCCGGGAATTCCTCGGTCGTACCACGCGTCATGATGAACAGCGGCCCACGGCGCGGGGCATTGTCGCGCAGCGTATAGCTTTCCTTGGCAATGACGGTGCCGACGGGCATCTCAAAGCTCTCATCATCTTCCTCGTACTGAATATAGGCCTCATACCCGACCTCATTGACGAAGGTGTTCAGGAACCGCCCACCATGGAAGCCGGGCGCGGCAGGGCCCGTCTGCGCCTGCCCCCATTCGCGGTAGACGGCGGCCACTTCGTTGTCACCGCTCTGGTAATTCTCCAGCAGCTCATCGGCGACGCATTCGTAAAGCGCGTCGATCTGCTCTTGCGTGAAATCGGGGATCTCGGCCTCGAACGTGCAGCTATGCCCATCCGCGGCAGCAGAAGTGGCAAAAAGCGCCGATGCAATGGCGGCGGTGGCGAATAGGCGATGGCTCATCTGGTGTATTTCCCTGGCTGTCTGTTGTCCCTTACGCCCGCAGGCGCGATGACTGCACGCTATCGCATACAGTGGAAAATCCAATCACACGGCCCTTCACATTCGCGGGAGCGGGCCTGGCCCGTCTGCCGGCCCGGGACCGTCCTCGCAGCAAAGGCACTCTGGTTGCGCCCCCGCGCACAAAGGACCAAGTTGCGGGAAAGCCAATCCAACGGAGTGCCCATGTCCCTCGACGCTGTCCTGACCCGCATCGACCAAGACCTCGACGCCGCCACCGAACGCCTGTTTGACCTGTTGCGCATCCAGTCGATCTCCACCGACCCGGCCTTTGAAGGGGAGGTCGCCAAGGCCGCTGACTGGCTCGCGGCTGAGCTGACCGGCCTTGGGTTTGATGCCAGCGTGCGCCCTACTCCGGGCCACCCGATGGTCGTGGCCCACGGCGCGGATGACGGCCCGCATGTGCTGTTCTATGGCCACTACGACGTGCAGCCGGTCGACCCTTTAGAGCTGTGGAACCGCGACCCCTTCGACCCGGTGATCGAAGAGCAGAACGGCGTGCCCGTCATCCGAGCACGCGGCGCGGCTGACGATAAGGGCCAGTTGATGACCTTTATCGAGGCCTGCCGTGCGTGGAAGGCCGAGTTCGGTAAGCTGCCCGCGAAGGTCACCATCTTTCTGGAAGGCGAAGAGGAAAGCGGCTCCCCCTCCTTGGTGCCGTTCCTTGAGGAAAACGCGGACGAGCTGAAGGCCGAGGTAGCCCTTATCTGTGACACAGGCCTCTATGCCGATGGGGTGCCGGGTATCGTGACGCAACTACGCGGCATGTTGCAGGAAGAGATCACCGTCACAGGCCCACGCATCGACTTACATTCCGGCATGTTCGGTGGTGTGGCGATGAACCCGATCCGCGTCCTGAACCGGGTGTTGGCAAACCTGCATGACGATCAAGGTGTCATTCAGGTGCCCGGTTTCTATGACGGCATCCCAGAGTTGGAGCCTGAGCTGAAGGCGCAATGGGACGGGCTCGGATTCGATGCAGAAGCGTTTCTTGGCCCCGTGGGCCTAAGCCATCCGGCGGGCGAAGCGGGCCGCACAGGCCTTGAGATGATCTGGTCGCGTCCGACCGCGGAAGTGAACGGCATCTGGGGCGGCTATACCGGCGCGGGCTTCAAGACCGTGCTGCCGTCCGAGGCCCATGCCAAGATCAGCTTCCGCCTTGTGGCGGGGCAAGACCCGCTGCGCCTACGTGAGAATTTCCGCGACTGGGTTCTGGCGCAAATGCCGCCCGATTGCTCAGTTGATTTCAAGGAACACGGCGCATCGCCGGCAGGCATGATGGACACAAGCCACCCAATCTTCGAGAAAACGCGCGAAGCGTTGTCCGATGAATGGCCTGCAGAGGCCGCCTTTATCGGCTGCGGCGGCTCTATCCCCGTGGCGGGGTATTTCAAGACAATCCTTGGAATGGATTCCGTGTTGGCGGGCTTTGGCAAAGACGATGACGCTATCCATTCCCCCAATGAAAAATACGACGTGGAGAGTTTCCACAAGGGCATCCGGTCTTGGGCGCGGGTCTTGGGCAAGCTGGCCGACGGATAAAGGGATTGCGCCGCGCGTTCCGCGCGTCGCCGGGCGCAGATTTCCAAGGGAAATCTGCGCGACCCTACCGCAGGCATGGCGCGGAGTGGCTGGCGTTGGCGGGGGGCTGTCTGCCCCCTGCGCCAAAGCGCTCCCCCGAAGGATGTTTATGAAGCGACGAAGAGAGGCTCACGCTTTGGCGGCAAACGCCGCGCGCGCGGAGAGGTTTCTGTAGCGGAGGATCAGCACTAGCCCCGCGCCAGCAAGACCGATGGCGAGGCCCGCCCAGATCCCCTCTCCCTCGAAGCCGAGCGGGAAGCCGAGGATATAGGCCAAAGGCACCCCAACGATCCAATAGGCCACAAAAGCATACAGCATCGGCACGGTTGTATCTTGCAGCCCGCGCAAAAGGCCAAGCGCCATGACCTGGGCCGCATCAGCCAGTTGAAAGAAACAGGCCACGATCAGCAGGCTCACGCCAATGGCGATGATTTCAGGGCGCAGTGGATCGGTCGGGTCCACGAAAAGGCCCACAAGCGGGGCTGCGGCGACAATTAGCAGAACGATGGTGGCGGCCACCATAAGGCCTGACAGAAGGAGCGCGGCCCAAGCGGCGCGGCGCAGGCCCGTCGGATCGCCCAAACTCCACGCGCGGCCCACGCGGATCGTGGCAGCGGAACTCAGGCCAATATGGACCATGAACGTCACAGAGATGATCTGCAGCGCAATGCCATGGGCGGCCAATTCCAGCGTTCCGATCCAACCCATCAGCAACATCGTCGCCATAAAGAGGCCTGCCTCGGACACCAGCGTGACCGCAATGGGCGCGCCAAGGCGGAACACCTGCGCCATGGCCTGCGGATCGGGTCGCCAGAAACGGGCGAAAAGCGCGTATTTTGCCATGTCCGGCCCGCGCGCAGCATAGAGCGCGAGGATCGCGAAGATCAGGATATGGGTACCGAGAGAGGCAATAGCCGCCCCTTTCAACCCCAGCTCCGGCGCACCCAGATTACCAAAGATCAGCACCCAATTCATAAACGCGTTCAGCACAAGCCCGCCCAGCCAGGCCCAGAGCACAATGCCGGGACGGTCCAGCGCGCTCAGATGCGAGCGCAGCGCAATCAACAGCACGCCGGGCCAGATCGCCAGCCCCGCGATGCGCAAGTAATCTTGCGCGTCCGCCGCGACCTGCGGGTCTTGTCGGGCTTCCAGAAGGATCGCCTCGGAAAACCAGAAAAGCGGCAGCGCGGCAGCGCCGAAAATGAGGCCGATCCACAGGCCCATCCGGGTGACGCGCCGCACTTGCACTGCGTCATCGCGCGCCGCCGCCGCCGCGACCATCGGCATCACGGCCAGCGAAAAGCCCATGCCCATGATCAGGATCAGGTGGAAATAGCTGGAACCGAGTGCCACGGCCGCCAATTCCTCAACCCCGTACCAACCCATCATCACCGTGTCTGTGACGCCGATGAAGGTTTGGGCCAATTGCCCGCCGATCAGGGGAAGGCCGAGTTTCAGCGTGGCGCGGATATGCTCGGCGAGTGTCATGGGCGCGGCTTACGCCGATGGCACGCCCCCCACAAGCCGCGTTCAAAGGGCTGCTACAGCCAGTTGAGTGGCCAGCAAGGCTACGACTGCGCCCACCGCCAGTTCGATCCATGGTTGAACGCGCGCTAGAGCTGCCCCTCCGGCCAGGCCCGCCAACACGCCCTGCCGCAACCCGACAGAGGCCAGCGCGACAGCAACTGTGACCGACGCCGTGCCCAGCGACATTGCGACGGTTCCTGCAACACCCGCCCAGAACACGCCGAGCTGTGCGGTCAGGATCAGCAGGAAAAGCGCGCCCGTGCAGGGCCTTACGGCAATGGCCGCAATTAGGGCTGCAACCTCCCGGGGGCCGGTTGCCTGCGCCAGCGCCTCTGGGTCCGGGCCATGGGCATGGCCACAAGTGGAGCAGGCATGGCCGTCCCCAGTATGGTCGTGATCGTGGTGGTGTCCGTGGCCATGGTTGTGATCATGGGCGTGGGCGGTCGCCTGCCGCGCCCGCCAGAGCCCCCGTGCACCCCGGAACGCCAGCCAAAGACCGACCAGCGCAATGGCCCCGAAACTCAGTGGCGCAAAAAACCGGTCCGCTGCATCGGTCATCTGCTCCCGGCTCCAGCCGATCAGCCACAGGCCTACGCCCACCAGAACAATCGCTGTCAGCCCCTGCGCCAGGCTGGAAGCCATGGCCACCGCCGACAAACGCCAAGCTCCAACGGCTCGCGCCGCGCCGTAGCCACCGATCAACAGCTTGCCATGGCCGGGACCAGCCGCATGGAAAAAGCCATATCCGAAACAGATCGACATCAGCCCGGCCACCGCAGCAGGCTCCCCGGCGCGCAACCGGCGCAAAGCGCCTGCCATCGCCTCCTGCGCCGTGCGTTGGCCCTCCAGCGCCCAGGCGGTCACAACCCGGTCGCCGCCCGACAGCCAGAACCACAGGCCCGCGCCCAACACGGCCAAGGCGACACCGGCAATCACCCACCGCATGCAAACACGACCCTATCGGCGAAATATGCTCCCACGGCCGGGAAGTTATCCTCTGCCGCGACAGCACCGCCGATCTCTTCCATCGCAGCATCCAGCACGGCATAGGCCGCGTCCAGATCGGCACGCTCCAGGCCCGGCACACAATCTGCGCCGTCTACAACCATCTCACCCGTCATCTCGAAGGCGATGTAGAATTCCGGATCATAGGCCTGTGCCACAAAGACACCGTCGCCACCGGGGTCCACAACCGGGCGGCGATGGACCGTGCGCATCTGCCCCTCACCCACCAACTCCATGGACACAGCCTCTGGCGCGCCAATCTCCAGCGCCACATCGCCCCGGCGCAGCTCCAGCCCGCCCTCGAACCCACTGTTCCAGTTCAGGTCAAAGCCAAGATGCGCCTCAACCTCCGCGTCCGTCAGGGCCAGATCAAAATCCTCATCTAGCCCGTAATCTTCCAGCAAAATCAGCGAATACAGCCCGTCATAAAGCCACGTCACCTCAACGGCTGTCACATATCCGTCTTCCATGATCACCCGAAGGCCCGCATCAATGAAGATATGAGGATGCGCCCCCGATGCGCCCGGCCAAAGGGCCGCCACACAGGCAATCGGCACCACTCGGGTCAGCTTCAAAGGCAATCGCATAACCGTGTGTATCCTTCGGCCATTGAGGCGGAGCAAGGGGCGTTTTGCACGGTTCGGCACACATCCGCCCAGCGATTGTCTCCGAAAAGCACCGCTATTGTTCTCAGCTCGCTGCCAATGCGCCACATTCTTGCCCGCTTCTGGGCGCATACCGATCACTCAGTGTTACGAAGGTAAAGTGTCGTGAGTATCGGAAATCTGTTCCAAACGTTTATTGACGAGGAACTTGGCGCAATCACCACCGATTGGACCGCCCTCACAGGGCTTGCCGTGGGTTTTGCGCTGGCCACAGCAGCTCTCTTCACCGACATCAATGGCATGCTCGCGGGCAATATGAACGAAGAGCTTGCAGATGGCGACATTGCCGATGACTGGCCGCACTACGTCACCGATCACTTTGAGCCTTTGCTGGCCTCCGGCTATCTGAGCGTTGGCCAGGCCGCCTATTTGCACAGCGAAGCGTTCGACATGATGAACCATGAGGTCATCACCCGGCTTGATGCAGGCATTGCAGCCCTCGAAAACGGCACCATCACGGCACCCGAACTGGCTGAACTCGTTTCAATCGCGTCCATCGCGCACCAGCGCAACCTCGTCCCGGACACGCTGCTGAACGAGCATTTCGGATTTGACAACGACACGACCCCTTACATGACAGCCGACAGTGCGCCTGACGCGGGTGACGCGCCTTATTCCGGCCCGTCCTGCACGCAATACGGCAATAATTGCGGGGACGACGTCGCCAACAACGGGACAAGCGGATAATGCGCGTTCAATCCAAATCATTCGTGTCGCTGCTTGCAACGGATTTCGTCCGGGCCGAAGACGGCGTTACCACAACGGATTGGACCGTCCTCGCCTCACTCTGTGTGGGACTTGCTCTGGCAACTTCCGGAGAATTGACGGATGTCTTTAATTTGATTGCCGGTCAGGTCGACGGCGAAATGCGCGACCGTCAGATGCAAGATGATTGGGTAGAATTCTACGCCAGCCATTTCCAGCCGATGCTCGAAGCCGGCGTGCTCGACGAAGCAACCGCCTCCAGCTACCACGATCTTGCCGGCGGAATGATGAACCACACATTGATGTCGGAACTCGAAGCCGGCATCGAGATGTTGGAAAACGATGTACTGACCCAAGAGCAACTTGGTCAGTTAATCTCGGTTGCCTCGATCGCGCATCAACGCAACCTCGTCGATCCGGCCGTTCTCGACTACTATTTTGGGTTCGACGGGTCCGATCCGTATTACATGCAGACCGCCAGCGCCCCGCCGCCTCCGTCACAGACAAGCTGACGGCATTGGTGGGAGGGGGGAGGAAAATTGCTGCGCGCGCGCAGCAACAGCGCAAGTCACGAAACGCGAAGCAACAACGTGTCTTGGGCCGCTTCCGCCTCGGCCACGATCGCACGAACCCGGCGTCCCTCTGCAATGGGATAGGCTGCACTTTCGTGCTCCGTGACCTCATCGGGCATGCCATCAGGGAAAAGCAGCATCAAATCAGCCTGCGCAGCCCGGTCCAGACCGGCCCAAGCTTGCGGCCCCATAAGCAGGCTTTCTGCGGCAATGCCCTCCGCGTCCAGAATATGGTGGCCTTCCAACAGGATATGGACGTAGTGAAAATCGGCGTCCGGTATCCATTCCTCTATGCCAAATTGGCCCACCAAATCCTTGGCCGGGGCCAAGACAGTCTCGGCGCCCAGCCGCGCCGCGATGGAGTCGCCGGACAAAGCCAAACGATGGTGGCGCGATACGCGCAACACGTCCCCAGATGCGGCCGGGATCGAGATCCCGCGCAAAGAAGGGTCCGCCTGCACCTCAGACAGTTTGACATGCCGGGCGAAAACCCAGGCCACAGGCTGCGGTCCGCTGTCGAGCGTGCAGACCGTATCTCCGGGGCGCAGCCTTTCGACCGCCTTGAACCCGTCAGGCGTGCGAATGCGCGTCCCACCCACAAAGCAGATATTGGGCGCGCCGGGTGTGGGTGTCTGATTGTTGTCAAACCCGGTTGAGGTGCGTTGGATCGACCGACCATCAATATCATTTCCGAAGTCTTCGCCACTGCCAGACTGCGTGGCCGTGCTGGAAAAGCCGGTATAGTCATTCGGTGGGTCGTCGAACGTGTCGCCGTTGTAGACGGCCTGAATAAATTCGTCGTTGTCAGGGTCATAGACGACAACGTTGTCTCTGGCGTTATTAAGAACGCCGCTTCCAAAATCCGCATCAAAGGCCAGATTATCGCCAGTCGTCGCGGGCAGGCTGCCCCCGTTCTGCACATTGCGCACGACGACAGCGTGCGCGCCTGCTTCCAGAATTGTGCCCGGTGGAAAGGTGAACCAATTGCCGCGTCCGGCATCCCAAAGCTCTAGCCCCGAGATGTCTATGGCGCTGCCGGAGGTGTTGACCAGCTCCACATATTCGTCACCGCCGCGCGCAACACCATTCACGTCGGTGTCGGTGTTGAACCCGCCCGAGCTATTGGGATCCGCAAGGATCTCGTTGATGGCGATCCCGCCAAGAAGGGTATCCGGCATCTGACTGCCCGCACATTCGAATGATCTTTCAACAGTATAGGCGAACTGGGGTCAGAATATGGCGGGGAGAATGCGCTTAAGCCTCCCACAGCACCTTCCCCCCCTCCCCCAAACCTGCCATTATTGGCAAAAGGGCACACAATATAGAGCAGAGCCATGGCCGACGACCTTCTATCGGGCACCCCCGACGCGCAAGCCTATGACGCCTCCTCCATCGAGGTGTTGGAGGGGCTGGAGCCTGTGCGCAAACGCCCCGGCATGTATATTGGCGGCACCGATGAACGCGCGCTGCACCATCTGGTGGCCGAAGTGCTCGACAATTCCATGGACGAGGCCGTCGCGGGCCACGCCAACCGCATCGAAGTGACGCTCCACGCCGACTACTCCGTCACCATCACCGACAATGGCCGCGGCATCCCGATCGACCCGCACCCCAAATTCCCCGATAAATCCGCCCTCGAAGTGATCCTCTGCACTCTGCACGCGGGCGGCAAATTCTCCGGCAAGGCCTATCAGACGTCGGGCGGCCTCCACGGCGTCGGCGTCTCCGTCGTCAACGCGCTGTCCGATCACGTCCGCGTCGAAGTCGCCCGCAATCGAGAGCTTTTCGCCCAAGACTTCTCCCGCGGCGTCCCCCAAGGCCCCGTCCAGTCGCTCGGCACGACACCCAACCGCCGCGGCACCGCCGTCACCTTCCACGCGGACGAACAAATCTTCGGCTCGCACCGGTTCAAGCCCGCGCGGCTCCACAAGATGGTCCGCTCCAAGGCCTATCTGTTCTCGGGCGTCGAAATCCGCTGGAAGTCCGAGATCGACGATGGCGAAACGCCCACCGAAGCCACCTTCCACTTCCCCGGCGGCCTCGCCGACTACCTCGGCGAAACCCTCGGCACCGCGCCGGTCTATTCCGACAAACCCTTCGCGGGCAAAGTCGACTTCCAGCCCCGCTTCGGCGTGCCCGGCTCCGTCGAATGGGCCATCAACTGGACCCCCACACGCGACGGCTTCATGCAGTCCTACTGCAACACCGTCCCCACCCCCGAAGGCGGCACCCATGTCGCGGGCTTCTTCGGCGCCGTCCTCAAAGGCATCAAGGCGTACGGGGAACTCGCCAACAACAAGAAGGCCGCCAACATCACCCGCGACGACCTCGCCAACGGGGCCTGCGCGCTGGTATCCTGCTTCATCTCCGAGCCTGAATTCGTGGGCCAAACCAAGGACCGCCTGGCGACAACCGAGGCCCAACGCCTCGTCGAAGGCGCCGTCCGCGACCACCTCGACAACTGGCTCGGCCAGAACACCAAAGAGGCGGGCGCGATCCTCGATTTCCTCGTCCTGCGCGCCGAAGAACGCCTGCGGAGAAAGCAGGAGAAAGAAACCGCCCGCAAATCCGCCACCAAGAAACTCCGCCTTCCCGGCAAGCTCGTCGATTGCTCCCAATCCGCCCGCGAAGGCACCGAACTCTTCATCGTCGAAGGCGACAGCGCCGGTGGCTCTGCCAAGATGGCGCGCGACCGCAAGACCCAGGCCCTCCTGCCCCTGCGCGGCAAGATCCTCAACGTCCTTGGTGCGGCCTCCTCGAAACTCTCCTCCAACGCCGAAATCAGTGACCTCACGCAGGCCCTCGGCGTCGGCCTTGGCACCAAATTCAACATCGACGACCTGCGCTACGACAAGATCATCATCATGACCGACGCGGACGTCGACGGCGCCCATATCGCGTCCCTCCTAATGACGTTCTTCTTCACCCAGATGCGCCCGATGATCGACCAGGGCCACCTGTACCTGGCCTGCCCGCCCCTCTTCCGCCTCACCCAAGGCGCGAAACGCGTCTATTGCATTGATGAGGCCGAGCGTGACGAATGGCTCGCCAAGGGTTTGGGCGGCAAAGGAAAAATCGACGTCTCCCGCTTCAAGGGCCTCGGCGAAATGGACGCCAAGGACCTCAAAGAGACAACGATGGACGTCTCAACCCGCAAACTCATCCGCGTCAATGTCGACGACGACGTGCCGGGCGAGACCGGAGACCTCGTCGAACGCCTTATGGGCAAAAAACCCGAACTCCGCTTCCAATACATTCAAGAGAATGCGCGGTTTGTGGAGGAGTTGGATGTTTAGGAAACTAGTTGGGGTTGCGCTTGTCTTCACCCTCACCGCCTGCGGCACGGCCCCCGAAACCCTCATCATGTCCCGCCGCACCGGCCTGACCGGATCCGGCGAAATCACCCAAGGCGTCCTCCGCAATTCCGGCGAGATGCGCATCGAAACCCAATACGAGACCTTCACCGGCCGCTGGGTCGCCGTCCGCGAAGGCGCAAATCAGGGGTTGGAGCTGCTACAGAGCGCCGCCGGAGGCTCCATCCTCCGCGAAACCGCCTCCATCCTCGCCGACACCGAAGCCGGGTTTGGAACGGCGATCTTGACGAGTGATGGAGGCCGCTCCATGCGCTGCGAGTTCCGCTACACGGGCGTCCAGATCACCGCGATTGGCGTGTGCGAGACGACGGATGGGGAAGTGTTTGATTTGCAGGTGTCGTGAGGGGGTGAGACTGTCGTCGGCGGCTGACCACAGGAGCGTTTGATGCGATCAAGAAAGATAGGATTGTTGGAAGATGGCTGATGGAACCTTTTCTAAACTACCTGACGTCTGGTTTGATGTTTACGCTCGTTTGATCCCCGGAGCTACGATCATCGGGCTTGTTCTCTTAAAGTTTGGAATTTTTCCCGACGACACAACTATTGGTAGCGCGACCTGGATAATTTTCTTTGGCTATGTGCTCGGTCACTTAATTCAACCGGCGACAACTTTTTTGACCATTCAACTCATAGAAAGAAATACAGGAGTTTTGTCTGAAAAGGCGGAGGCATACCAAGTTCTCAAACCGGAATCTCGTGGCGCAATGGTTCTGTCAAAACAACACGCTGAAACAGTAGGCTTTTTTGCAGTTGCACTTGGTTGTCTGTTCATTCCGTTCTCCGATGAGATTGCACTATTCTTGCAATTGACAGACCAACCCTCCGCAGAGAGCGCAAATGTAAGGCTTCCAGATCGGCTCTTCTATGCACTGACTATGCTATTTTTGCTGTTTTCGGTCGAGCGTGCATTCGAACAGCTTAGGCGTTCTAGACGGTATCTGAACCAAGCCCGCCCACAAACCTGATAGAGGCTAGGCCGGGCCGAGACACGAACCGGTGGGTCGGGTCGTGATCAGCAATCGCAGAGCAAACATGAAGCAGGTGTTTGTCATTTGCTCCACAAATCTGAAAACAAACCCGGAAAGCGCAAGTTCTCCGGGCCCTCATGTCAGTCCAAAAATCACCCCAATCTCAGAACCGGAAACCAACCCGTAAGGTCGCCGTGTTCAGCGGTCCTTCCAGCCGTGGCACCGCCGGGTCCATCTCCAACTCGCGCGACGTATAGTCAAAGCCCACGAACAGCCGGTCGGTCACGTTAAACTCCGCCCCTGCCCCGAAATTCAGCCCGCTCACCGTCGTATCCACTCCGGCGAACCAGTAGTTCCCCGTCGAGTAGCCCGCCGCTGCATAAACCAGAACGTCATCGCCCAGCGCGTAGCCCGCCCGGGCGCGCAGGTCGATCACGTCTTCCAAGCGCGTGCTGATCGTATCTGCGTCGATGAAATGCAACATCCGCACCTCACCGCCATAGACAAAACCGCCATTCTGGAAGTTGTAGCCCGCGAACCCGCCCCAGGCGTCGCCTTCTTGCGGATAGCGCACGGTGAACACGTTCGCTCCCGCAAGCGTTGCGCTGAATTCGCTGTCGACCAGACCGTATTCGAGGCCCGCATAGAAGCCATCAAATCCACGTTCTTCGGCGATGATCACAGGCGGTGGCGCGGCGGGCGCGTCATAGGGCCCGGCAAATGCGGCACCGGTGGAGGTCAAAAGGGCAAGGGTCGTCAGCGAAAAGCGCATCATGGCAAAAGGTCCTTTGGTAGAATGAGCAGACGCAAATTTGGTGCATGATTCCCCCGCATTCTGTCCAGTCCGGCGCAAAAATGCGGGTCGCCGAACGTGGCGTGGAGTCCACAGAAATTGCGTTAACAAAATCCTAACAAAAACGCCCTTACCAAACAGAAACAACGCCTTAACCCCTCCGCTCACGCGTGAGCAGCCCCTTCCCCTCCGCCCTCATCTCCCCTACCCTCGCTCCCATGACACCTGCTGATGCCCAAGCCCTTCTGGCCGATCATTTCGCCCCTTGGGTTCTCGATCTGAACCTCGCCGTGACCGATATCGGGGCCGAAGCCACCACCACCCGCATGCCCCTCACCCCCCGCCTCGCGCGGGTCGGCGGCATCGTCTCGGGCCAAGCGCTGGCCGCCCAGGCCGACACGACCATGATCCTCGCCCTTGCGGGCTACGTGGGGGATTTCGTGCCCGCAGGCACCGTCACGCTCGACACCCAATTCCTGCGCCCAGGCACCGGCCCGGCCATCCTTTGCCGCGCCACGATCATCCGCGCCGGCAAATCCCTCGCCTTCGCCCGCGCAGACCTCAGCGCCGAGGACAACGGCAAACCCGTCGCCACCGCCACAGCAACCCTCGCCCTGCCTTGAACCGTCTCAGTCCTGCTGCGTGGCGAGATACTCCACGAGGTCGATCACCTCAGGGCTCGTCAGAACCGTATCGCCGCCCGGGCTTGTCATGACCTCGCTCATCTCCGAAAACATGCGGCCAAAGACGGGCATCTCACCACCATGGGACAGAAGCGGGTCGCGCCCATCGATGTGGCCCGCCACGCCCACGCGCGGGAAGTAGCCGCCGTTTTGTCCTTCAATCATGCGCAGATTGGCTGGCGGAACCACCAACACCTCCGCCATCGGCCCGTCGCCAAGCAGCGCCGTTCCATGACAGACCGCGCAATGATCGGTGTAGAGCCGGGCGCCGCGCTCTGTATCCTGGGCGTCGGCAGGCGCGCCCGCAATGAGCCCAAGGGCAGTTAAGATCATACATCGTTTCAGCATGTGACACCTCTGTTTCCGCCGTGAGTGTGCCGACAACGACGTCGTGATGCCTTGATCCCGGTCAAAGCACTTGGCCTCGGCAATATTCGGTTCTATCGCGCTGACGAATCCGTAAAGATGGCGCCATGCGAACCCTCTTCCTTCTTTTTCTGACCCTCCTGCTCGCCACCTGCGGGCGCCCGCTGACCGAGGCCGAAATCGCTTATATGGCGGATATCCAGGGACCAACGTTCAACCCCAGACCCGTGCGGATCGTCCAGAATCCGTTTGTTGGCATCTTCACACAGACCTACCCCACGCGCCCTCCTGTCACCTGCCGCGAGCGCATCTTCCCGCCGCCCGAAAGCCCGACCACCAGTGGCCAAACGGCTGGCATCGTCTTCTTCAACACGCTCCACCTGCGCGAAGATGTTGTTCTGCCCGATTACACGCGGTTCGAGGACGGCACCCGCGGCCTCGTCGCCGCAATGTTCTTCGCCCATGAAATGACCCATATCTGGCAATGGCAGAACCGAGAGGTCACGAACTACCACCCCTTCCGCGCCTTCTGGGAACATGCCGTCATCGAGGATCCGTACCTGTTCGATAACGACGACCCGCGCCCGTTCCTGAGCTACGGATATGAGCAGCAAGCCTCGTTGGTCGAAGAATATGTGTGCTGTCGCGCTCTCGACCCGGACGGCGCCCGCACTGCGCGGCTAGAGGCCCTGATCGGCCAGGTTATGCCCGTCACGCCCCTGCAATCCCGCGCCGACGACACCGACATCCGCATCCCCTGGGCCGATGCCCCCATCGGTGGGATCTGCTCCTGATGCCGGCCCAAGCCCTCATCATGTTCGCCGCTGGTATCGGCATCCCGATCCTTGCAGCCCTAAACGCGCGGCTCGGAGCCAATATCGGCTCCCCCGCCGCTGCCGCGACGATCCTGTTCGTTGTAGCATTGATAACTGCGGGCGTGACCGTCGCCGTCACGGGGTTGGAGCCCCTGCGCGCGCTGCCAGGCCAGCCCAAGCATCTATTCTTAGCGGGCGCTCTGATCGCTTTCTACGTGCTCACGATCACCTATATAGCACCGACATTCGGCGTCGGGAATGCCGTGTTTTTCGTATTGCTCGGGCAGCTCGTCAGTGCCGCTGCCATCGACCATTTCGGGCTATTCGGCGCGCAGGTCAGCCCGATCTCAGGCCTACGTCTACTGGGGATCGCCGTCATGGCATCTGGCGTGGCGCTCACTCAGTTGGCCGCCCGTTAACCGGCCTTTTCTTCCAGTTCCAGCCACTCCATTTCAGCGGCGTCCAGCTTGGCCTGCCGTTCGGCCAAGGCATCGGTCGCCTTCTGCGCCTTCACGGGCTGCGCTGTGTAAATCTCGGGATCTGATAGAAGCTCGGAGAGTTTAGCGATCTCGGCCTCCAGCCGTCCGATTTCGGATGGTAACGTCTCAAGCCGGTGCTTTTCCGTGAACGACAGCCCAGTTTTTTTCGCCTTTTCAGCTGGTTCTGATGCGATCTTCTCGGCCTTCGGCCTGCCCTTATCGGGCTTCACGGGGGCAGCGCCACCCCTTTGAGCGATCATATCCGTCCAACCGCCGGCATAGACGACCGAACGACCCGCACCTTCCAACGCGACCGTGGTGGTCGCTACACGATCCAGAAAATCACGGTCATGGCTCACGAGCAAAACCGTGCCCGGATACTCCCCCAGCAAATCCTGCAGAAGATCGAGCGTTTCGACGTCCAGATCGTTGGTCGGCTCATCAAGCACCAACAGGTTACTCTCACGCGCCATGATCCTCGCCAGCAACAGTCGCGCCTTCTCCCCGCCCGAGAGGGACCGCGCAGGCGCGCGCGCCTGCGCATCGTCGAACAGGAACTCCTTTAGGTAGCCCACGACATGCTTTGGCACGCCACGCACCAGCACCTGATCGGCACGGCCCTTCACGCCAACCTCCGGGTCATTGGCGAGGCTTTCCCATAGGGTCGCATCCGGGTCGAGGGCTGAGCGGGTCTGGTCAAACACCGCCATCTCGATCCCGGTGCCGTGGCTAACGCTGCCCGTATCCGGCGTCAGCTCACCCGTCAGCATCTTCAGAAGCGTCGTCTTACCCGCGCCATTGGGGCCGACAAACGCCACGCGGTCGCCACGCAAAACGCGCAGATCAAACGGCTTCAGGATATCTTTGCCATCGTAAGCCTTTGAAATACCAACGGCTTCAATGACCTTCTTACCGGATTGTGGTCCGGCCTCCAACGCCATCGCGGCCGTGCCTTGCCGCCGGATCATCGCCGAGCGTTCGGCCCGCAACTCGCCCAAGGCACGCACACGGCCCATGTTGCGCTTGCGGCGCGCGCTGATGCCTTCCACGGCCCATCGCGCCTCGGCCTTGATCTTGCGGTCAAGCTTGTGGCGGGCAAGGTCCTCCTCCGCCCAGACCGTGTCGCGCCATTCCTCGAACCGGTCAAAGCCCTTGTCCATCCGCCGCACAACGCCGCGATCGAGCCACAGGACCCCGCGCGCCAAAGCGTTCAGAAACGCCCGGTCATGGGAGATCAGGATGAAGCCTGCCTTGGTCTGCTTCAGTTCGCCCTCAAGCCATTGGATCGCGTCGATATCGAGGTGGTTGGTGGGCTCGTCCAGCAGCATCAGATCCGGGGCTTCCGCCAACAGCCGCGCCAAGGCCGCGCGCCGCCGTTCTCCACCCGAGGCCGCCGAAACCTCTGCGTCGAGTCGCAGCTTGAGGCCCTCAGCTGCCGCTTCCACACGCCATTCCTCGGACGGGCCAAGCGTAGCCAACGCAAAATCGCGTAAGGTCTCGAACCCGGAAAAGTCCGGGTCCTGTTCCAGATAGCCCACGCTCGTACCATCGGGCAGAACGCGACCGCCTGCATCAGCTTCCACCAATCCTGCCATCACCTTCATGAGCGTGGATTTGCCCGAGCCATTGCGGCCCACAAGCGCCATGCGGTCACCTGCCTGAACCACCAGATCCAGATGGGAAAACACCGGATCACCGCCGAAAGTCAGGGCGATATCGTTCAACTGCAAAAGCGGAGGTCTGGCCATGGCGCGGGGCTACGCCACCCCCCAGCAAGTTTCAACCACCCCGGCTTCCACTGGTTCCAAATACTTCCGCCGGAGGCATCCGATCGGAGCCCTTGATGCAAACATCCCCATTCGCGCACCGCCCTTGCCACCTGCGCCGCGTTTTCCCCTGGAAAATGCACCCGGCGGCGCCGAAGGCGGCGCAATCCCCTAGTGCGCCAGCATCCATGTTCCGTCCGGCCAAAACGCGTGGAACGCAAAGGCGAAGATCACGTCATGGGGCACATCCTGCCCCGACGCATTCCTTACCCGGATCTGGCCCACATCCCGGCCTTGCGCGATCTGCGGCGCGTCGAGGGCGGAGGCCGCACCCGCGGCCCAGGTGATCGTCACACCTGCCTCCGTCACCGCACCCTCCCGCGCCAGACGCTCCAAGGTCCATGCCCGGTCGCCTATACGGACGACCCGCGCCAGCGGACTGATGCCGTGGGGAGGTTCTTCCCCGGAATAAAGGAACGGCCAGCCTGAGGTGTCGTAGCCAACATAAGGGTTGCGCCCATACGCCCGTCCGTACCCACGCGGCTCGGCCATGACGATGCCGTCGGGGTAAGCGGCGCGGAAGCTCTCCCAGCTTTCAAGCCAGCCCGGCAATTCGCGCAACTCGGTGCCAGCGTGAACACCCACGATCCCCTCACCCACAGCCTGTTGCCACCAGCTTTCTGTCTCACGGTCATACATGATCATGTCGGAATGGCGCAGGTTGCCCGAAACACCGAAGCTCAGCACCTGACCTTCCACCTCACGGGCGAAGACCATCGCCGAATTGCACAATGGGCAATAGGTCACCGCAAACGGGAAGCCTCCAACCTCATCATTCACGATTTCATGCCAAGTGAGGTAGCGCAGTGGGTAAGCGCGCGCGGCGGTGCCTTCGAAGGCCACGGTCAGGACGGGCTCAGCCGGATCGAGGCCACGTTCCCGCGAAGCGGCAATCATGCGCGGGCCGTCGATGGCTGGAATGCCGTCGCGTGGCACCCCGCCTGAGCGGACCTCGCTCAGGTCAATTGTGGCGGTGCCGAAATCGGTGTTGGGCCAATCGGCGGTTGGGTCGATGCCCTGCGCCATCGCGGCCCCGCCAAGCCAAAGCCAGACCGTCAAAAGCGTCGCAAAAGTCCGTCGCATGTCCCCTCCACAAAAAATGGGCGCCCCGTTACCGGTACGCCCATCCATCTTGTCGATCCGTAAGCAGGCTGCACAGCCCACCTCACGCAGAGTTGCGGGGGTGAGAGGCTATTCCAGCTCCACCTCTTCATCCTCTTCCGGCGGCGGTGCGACCGGATCATCATCGCGCACCCGTAGGGCGGTCATGCGGTCCGGCTCACCCACAACGGCGCCGTTCCGGCCCCGCCCCCGGCGGATCAGGTCCACGATGTCCATACCTTCCACGACCTGGCCCACGATGGTGTAGCCGCCGTCTAGATGGGGCGCAGGCGCGAACATGATGAAGAATTGGCTGTTGGCGGAGTTGGGATCGTTCGACCGTGCCATACCGATCATGCCACGCTCAAACGATATATCGTCCGAGAATTCTGCAGGCAGATCAGGGTATTGCGACCCACCCCGCCCGGCATAGCGCATGTCCTGGCCGAGCCGTCCGAACTCCACATCACCGGTCTGCGCCATGAAGCCGTCAATCACCCGGTGAAACACCACGTCGTCGTAAGCCCCTTCGCCCGCAAGCGTGGTGATCCGCTCTACATGCAAGGGCGCTGACTCTTCGAAGAGGTCGATGATGATTGTGCCTTGCGCTTCACCATCCACGTCAATCTCAAGCCCCGTGGCCCCGACCGGCCCCACAGCCAAAGCTGCGAGGACAGCCGCAGGCCGGAGGAGGGCCAGACCCGCCTTACGCATCGGCAGCCACCTTGACCGAGATCATCGTGTCAGGCTCCGCAGGCGGCTCGCCCCGGGTGATCGCGTCCACATGCTCCATCCCGTCAATGACGTTGCCGTAAACGGTGTATTGGCCGTTCAGGAAATCATTGTCCTTGAAGTTGATGAAGAACTGGCTGTTGGCCGAGTTCGGGTTCGACGAGCGCGCTGCGCCGAGTGAACCGCGCGCGTGCGGGATGCGCGAGAATTCCGCCGGAAGATCAGGCTTGTCCGAACCGCCCGTGCCCGCCATGCGCAGGTTGGAGGCATCTTTGCCGTGCTGCACATCGCCCGTTTGCGCCATGAAGCCGTCGATCACACGGTGAAAGACTACGCCGTCATACGCGCCTTCGCGGGCCAGTTCCTTCATGCGCTCTACATGCTTTGGTGCGACATCGGGCAGAAGCTCGATGGTGACGGTGCCGCCCTTCAGTTCCATCAGGATCGTGTTTTCGGGATCTTTGATATCGGCCAATGTGGCTCTCCTTATGTCAATTCCAGCCCGCTTTAACGCGGGAATTTCTCTTGCAGCGCGGCGTTCACGGGTGACGTCACGAATTGCGACACGTCCCCGCCCAACCGCGCGATTTCCTTCACCAGTTTTGAGGCGATGGCTTGATGTTCGGCCTCCGCCATCAGGAAGACCGTCGTCACAGACGCGTCCAGTTTCCGGTTCATCCCAACCATTTGGTATTCATATTCAAAGTCGGCAACCGCGCGCAGGCCACGGATGATGAATTCCGCCCCCACATCACGGGCGCAATCGATCAACAGGTTCTCAAAGGGATGGGCAACAATCTCGGTCCCGAAGGCTTCGGTCATTGCGGCGCATTCGGCCTCCACCATCGCGACACGTTCTTCCAGCGAGAACAGGGGACCCTTATCGCGATTGATCGCAACGCCGATGACCAGTTTGTCGACCAATTTGCAGGCCCGTTTGATGATATCAACGTGCCCCAAGGTGATCGGGTCAAAAGTGCCGGGATAAAGGCCTGTGCGCATGGGATCCCTCCGCCGTCTTTCCGGGCGGCACGGGAACACGATTGCGGCCCGGTTTGCAACCGGATCGCTGGCAACGATCAGATGAGGGCATCAAAAGCCCTTGATCATGCCTTCCAGCGCTTCTTTTTCCATGGCCAGTTCAGCAAGCTGCGCCTTCACCACATCGCCGATCGAGATCAGGCCGACCATCTGGTTGCCTTCCATCACCGGCATATGGCGGAACCGTCCTTGGGTCATTTTACCCAACACACTGTCGACCGTTTCATCCCTCGTGGCTGAGATGATCTTGGAGGTCATCAGGCTATCGACCGGATCCGCAAGGCAGCCCGGCCCATTGGCGCCGATTGCGCGCACGATATCGCGCTCCGACAAGATACCCGCCATCTGCTTTCCATCAAAGGACACAACGACCGCGCCGATCTTGCGGCTCGAAAGCGTCTTGGCCGCCTCACCCACACTCGATCCAGGCGCTACGGAAACGACGCCATCGTCGGATTTGTCCTTGAGGATTTGTTGAACGAGCATCGGGTGCCTCCTTGTTTGGTCGCGCTTCCCTGTGGCCAAGCGTGGGTCCGAAGGCTGCAATCTGTCAAGTTTTCTGGTGGAAACCTGTGGCTTTAGGCTGCGGCCAGCCCCTCAAGCCGGGCGATTTCGCGCTGCACGCCCTCGCTCAACAACGCCCCAATCCGGTCAAGCCGCGCATCGGTCTGGCCCTTGTGGCGCACCAGCCAGAAGGTGCGGGTAAGCGTGATCTCATTGGGCAAGATCCGTTGCAATTCCGGCGCTGTGGGCAGGGCGAAGTCGTGCACCACAGCAAGGCCACCGCCCGCCCGCGCCAATTGAAGCTGCACCGAGATCGAGGTGGAAGCGAGTGGCACCCGTGTGATCCCGAGCGCGCCAAGGTAGTCGAGTTCGGCGTCAAAGATCATGTCCGGGATATAGCCGATCATCCGCGCACCCTTCAGCGCGGCCCGGTCAGCAGGCGCGCCATGCTTTGCCAACCAGTCCCGGGATGCGGCCAGAGACAAGCGATAATTGCTCAGCCTTTCGGCTTGCAGGCGGGCTGTATCGGGCTTTGAGACGGTGATCGCGAAATCGGCCTCGCGCCGCGACAGGTTCACCACTCGCGGCAGGGCCACGATCTGCAGGTCGAGGTCGGGGTGCTGTTCGCTGATGTCAGCGCAGACCTGCGGCAACAGGTAGGTCGCGCAGCCGTCAGGCGCGCCGATGCGGATGGGGCCGGAGAGTGTTTCGCCCGCCCCAGACAACGCGCCCATGCCCCGGCCAAGCGCGGCCTCGGCCTCCTCTGCGTGGATCAAAAGGCGCTGGCCCGCCTCAGTCAAGCGGTAGCCCTGTGGCGATTTAAGGAACAGGGGTGCGCCAGCCGCCTCCTCCAGCCGCGCGATGCGGCGCGCGATAGTAGCCGGGTCCAGCCGCAGGGCAGACTTCGCCGCAGTCAGGCTTTCGGCCCGCGCAGTGGCGAGGAATACGCGCAAATCATCCCAGTTCATTCTTGTATTTCCGCAAAATGACCCTGCGAACCTGTCGCTTTTCCCGGCGGAAATGCAAGGCTATTGTCCGCGCGAAAGATTTTCGCGCTTGGGAGAGAGCATATGGAACAGATAGGTCACTGGATTAACGGCAAACACGTCGCGGGCACGTCCGGGCGCACAGCGGATGTCTGGAACCCGGCCACGGGAGAGGTGCAGGCGAAGGTGGCCTTGGCCTCCAAGGCCGAACTCGACGCTGCTGTTGCCGACGCCGCCGCCGCACAACCCGCCTGGGCCGCCACCAACCCCCAGCGCCGCGCGCGGGTGATGATGAAGTTCGTGAGCCTCCTGCAGCGCGACATGGACAAGCTCGCCGAAGCGCTGTCGCGCGAGCACGGCAAGACAATCCCAGACGCCAAGGGTGACGTGCAGCGCGGCCTCGAAGTTGTCGAATTCTGCATCGGCGCGCCGCACATGCTGAAGGGCGAATTCACCGACAGCGCGGGGCCCGGCATCGACATGTACTCGTTGCGCCAGCCCGTTGGCGTGGCTGCCGGCATTACGCCCTTCAACTTCCCCGCCATGATCCCGATGTGGAAGATGGCCCCTGCCCTTGTTTGTGGCAACGCCTTCATCCTCAAACCTTCCGAACGTGACCCCTCAGTGCCTTTGATGCTGGCCGAATTGATGCAGGAAGCGGGCTTGCCCGATGGCCTTCTACAGGTCGTTAATGGCGACAAGGAAAGTGTTGACGCGATCCTCGACAATGAGACGATTTCAGGCATCGGCTTTGTCGGCTCCACCCCAATCGCGGCCTATATCTACGAGCGTGGCTGCGCCAACGGGAAGCGCGTGCAGTGCTTTGGCGGCGCGAAGAACCACATGATCATCATGCCTGACGCGGACCTCGACCAAGCCGCCGACGCGCTTGTCGGTGCAGGCTACGGTGCAGCGGGTGAGCGCTGCATGGCGATCTCGGTCGCCGTGCCGGTGGGTGAGGAAACCGCGGATCGCCTGATCGAGAAACTGGTGCCAAAGATCGAAGCGCTGAAAGTCGGTCCCTACACATCCGGCGACGATGTCGATTACGGCCCCGTCGTGACCCCGATGGCCAAGGAAAACATCCAGCGCCTCGTGCAATCGGGCGTTGATGCGGGCGCGGAACTGGTTGTTGATGGCCGTGATTTCTCGCTCCAGGGCTACGAGGATGGCTTCTTCGTTGGCCCGCACCTCTTCGACCGCGTGACCCCGGATATGGAGATCTACCAGAAGGAGATCTTCGGCCCGGTCCTGTCGACCGTCCGCGCGGGGTCTTATGAAGAGGCGCTGAAACTCGCCATGGACCACGAGTACGGCAACGGCACCGCCATCTTCACCCGCGATGGCGACGCGGCCCGCGATTTCGCCAACCGTGTCAACGTGGGCATGGTGGGTATCAACGTGCCGATCCCGGTGCCGCTGGCCTACCACACGTTTGGCGGCTGGAAGAAATCGGTCTTCGGCGACTTGAACCAGCACGGCCCGGACGCCTTCCGTTTCTACACGCGCACCAAGACCGTCACATCACGCTGGCCTTCGGGCATCAAGGAAGGCGGGGAATTCACCATACCCGTGATGGAGTAACCCCGATAGAACGTCGATGGCGGCCCAATCTCGGGCCGTCATCTGTAACAACACCGAAAAAATCCGATGCCCCTATCCTACGAAATTGACGCCAAACGCCGTCTTGTGCTGGTCGAATATTGGGGCCGTGCCGGGATCGACGAAAGCGCCGAGATGTTCGGAAAATACGCGGCTGATCCAAATTTCGCGCCGGGTCAAATCCATCTGTTCGACCTGCGTCGCGTGACGGAGGTTGAACAGAACTTCCCTAAATTCATGCAGTTTCAGGCTGAGGCCGCAAGCGCGGTTGCGCCAGAGGCGATGCCGTCGATGCTGGTCTATTACAGCCCGACAGAGCTTGCCCGCCGCATGGCCGAGATGGTCCGCAAAAGCTGGGACGGGCTCGACGGCCCCACCCTCGCGATCATCGAGGATGAGGCTGAGGCGTTGGCCGTGGCCGGGTGCACCGAGAAAAGCTTTGACGAACTCAAACGCACCTTGGCCAGCGATCCGGCCTAGCGGTTGAGATATTCCAACAAACTGACAGTGCCGGAGCGATCCGCGTCATAGGCCGCCAATTCGGCCCGCCCTTCCGTGTTTAGGTTGCAGGTATCCGCAAGGCCGCGGATCTCCTCAGCCTCGAACTGCGCCAAGCAGGCCGCGGACAGTCGGGCCATCTCGTGCTCTTCGAGCGTTCCGTATTCAAGCGCCCAGTATAGTTCCACCGCAACTATTTCATCGACCGTCAAAAGACCGTTTTCATCGATATCCGCATGCAAGAAATCGTCGGCCCAGTCGCGGATGTTCACGGCCTCAAACTCCGCGTAGGAAACATCGGCGGATGCGTCGACATCGGCGCGGTTGAGTTGAAATTCAGAATAGGCGGCAAGCGTGCACGGCTCACCCTGTTCAGCACAATCCGGGTCGGCCTCCCGATCTTCGGCCAAGAACGTCTCAACCTCGGGCAAAGTGATGCGGCCGTCGCCGTTTTCGTCAACTTCGGCGAAGAAAATGCGAATCTCGGCATTGGCCTGAGCGGGCGCTTGGGCTGAAAGAACATAGACGCTGGCCAAGGCAAGGATCGGCAGCGCGAAGGCAAAGGCGCGCAAAGCGCGCGTGTAAGTGGATCTGAGCATGATGGGCTCTCCGGTATTGGGTTGCGGTTGACCGCGCCCTTCCACCTCACCCTCGATCAGGCTGCGCACCATCTCGGACATCGACCGCCCTTTGCCATCGCTGACCCGCACAAGAGCGCTCTTCAACTCGGGCGACAGGCGGATTTCGATGCTTTCGGTCTTCTTCGACATGTGGTGGCCTCCGGTGATCTGCAGGCAGGTGGATGGGATCGGTGCCGCAAGGCTGTGCCCATCATGCGGATCAATATAGGCCCGTTCGCGCCCTGACGGGACAAGTTTCGTGTCCGGACACGTTGTTTTATTGGCGCCCGGGCAAAAAAAGACCCCCGGAACGGGTCCGGGGGCTAGTCCAACAGGGAGGGAGGGTCGTAAGGGTTAGCGCGTGGTCGCAAGCAAAAGGCGGGTCGCCGTGCGATCATGGAAATCGCCGTCGGGGCTGGTGTTCGCGACAACCTGCGACGCGCCGGACTGTGGTGCGTCAGCATTGGCAGCAGCGCCGAATACAAACGAGCCAAGGACGGCGATGGTCAGGATGGAGCGGATCAACATGAGACAGGACCTTTCGTGTAACTTGCCCCCAAACTAACCCCTGCCCCCAAGTCGCGCGATTGCGGAAAACCCTACGTTTGCAAGGTCTGAGGGCAGGAAAACCTTACACCGTCTCCACCGCCGCATTCAGGCGGAACTGAGCCTGACCGGCCCCGTTCGCGTGCCCAATGCGCGCCCGCAGCGACGTGGCCGGGTGGCCCGCCTGCAAGGCAGCGCCTGAAATGACCGAGGCGATCAAGGCCGCCAAAGTCTGGCCCGGAAACTGGGAAGTGTCTGCCGTCGCGGTGCCCTGATAGGTCTGACCGTCCACCTCAATATCGGCCTGTGCAAAGTCGTCCACGACAGACCGGACACGCCAGATTGTTCGCACGGGGTCTGCGCCATCAATGGTAAAGCGCACCCCGAAGATCAGCCCGCTTTCGGCATTGATCATCTCTGTAATGGCCCGCGAGCCAAACAGCGCGCGCACATCCGGCCCGGAATTGGGCGTGTAACTTATCCCACCACTGTTGTTCGCGCCGTTTTGCGGGATCAACGTATACGAGCCCTGATCGATAATGCTTTGATCCGGCGCCCTAAGAATGACGCGAGAGACGCGCTGCGCGGTGGCTTGCGAGAAGGCGGGCGTTGCCATGAGCGCAGGCGCAGCCAGCGCGCCCAGAAGAAGTGTACGGCGATCCATGGGTTGGGGTCCTTTCATCGTAAATGGGCCTGCACGAAGCAGGCCCGCAGGGTCTTTCTCAGGAAGCTCGAACGGTCACGTCCAGGCCGAAATCTGCGCCCGACGGCGTGGCGCGCGTGCCGATCAGGGCCTGCAACTGCCCCGAAGTAGAGCCGCGGAAAACCGCGCCTGCAGACATCGCCGCCACAATCATCGCAGCCAGGCCAGCGCCCGCATCCTGATCGCCGCCCACCAGGGCCGAGACGTCTGCCGACAATCCGCCGTCCACGCTGAATTCTGCTGTCGCACCGCCCGCGGTCGCGTTGTTTAGCGTCCAGCGAGTCACGTAGCTGTCCAGCCCGTTATGGCCCTCATAATGAATGCCGATCCGGTTGCCTGCGCCTGCCGCCATAATGCGGCTGACGGCATTGGCGCCGAACTGCGCCTGCACGCTGGGGCCATTGGTGAAATCCATCGTCAAGCGGCCATTCCCGGCTGCTCCGAAGCCAGGGATCGTGAAGCTGCCGGTAGAGGAGAAGCCCGGGGCCTCCAACAGCGCCGAGCCGCTGGAGGCCGCAGCGGCAGGAAAGCTGGACAGGGTCAACAGGGCTGGTGCGGCCAGTAGCGAAGAGGAAATAAAAGCACGGCGGTTCATCGGTAAAAGTCCTTAAGTATCAAGTTTCGTCAGATGCCCCGGAAGCGGGGGAACGCCCCTTGATTGCCGCAAATGATCACGCCGCGCGATTGCGGAAAACCGGAACGACGGAAATTACCGGGTACTGCGTGAGGGGCGCTTTTGCTTGCCATACGTCCCCACGCGCCGCACCCTTCCTTTAGGGAGGCGCAATATGGCTCAACACTTCGCCGATGATCACTTCACCCTCGGCATCGAAGAGGAATATTTGCTGGTCAACAGCGAAACCTATGATCTGGCCGAAGCGCCGCCGGGATTGATGGAGGCCTGTACTGACAAACTCGAAGGCCAGGTCAGCCCGGAATTCCTGAAATGCCAGATCGAGGTCGGGACCGGCATCTGCCCCACCATCGCCGACGCCCGCGCGGACCTGAAACGCCTGCGCGGCACGGTGGCAGAGTGCGCCGCGAAGTTCGGCCTCGCGCCCATCGCCGTGTCGTGCCACCCGTTTGCCGATTGGAAGGACCAGAAGAACACCGACCGCGACCGCTACAACCAGCTCGCACGCGATCTGGGCGGTGTGGTGGAGCGGATGCTGATCTGCGGTGCCCATTGCCATGTGGGCCTGCCCGATGAAGACTTGCGCATCGACGTGATGCGGCAGCTCACCTACTTCCTGCCGCACCTCTTGGCGCTCTCGACCTCCTCGCCCTTCTGGCAGGGCCGCGATACGGGGCTGGCGAGTTACCGACTGACGGTGTTCGACAATCTGCCCCGCACCGGCCTGCCACCCAATTTCGGGTCATTCGGCGAGTATAGCCGCACGGTGGACGTGCTGATTGACCTCGGCCTTATCGAGGACACGTCGAAAATCTGGTGGGATTTGCGGCCTTCTGCCAACTTCCCCACGGTGGAGACGCGCATTTGCGATGTCTCACCCCGGCTGGAGGATCAACTGGCCCTGTCCGCGCTCATCCAATGTCTTGTGCGGATGCTCTGCCGCCTGCGGGGCCTAAACCAACGTTGGCGCGTCTATGACCGCTTCCTCGTCAACGAAAACCGCTGGCGCGCGCAGCGATATGGTGTGGCGGAGGGCCTGATCGACTTTGGCGCAGGCGCGGTTGTGCCCATGCGCGAATTGGTCGATGAGTTGATAACGCTCACGGAAGAAGACGCCGACGCCTTGGGATGCGCCGCCGAACTGGAACGCCTGCGCGATATGGCGGTCGAGACCAGCGCAGACCGGCAGCGCAAGGTCCTGAACGGCACGCTCGATGCTGGGGGCGACCGGGGGGCTGCGATGCGATCCGTCGTAGAGCATCTGGTGGATGAATTTCACGCAGATTTATAGCAAGGCAGACGCTTGCAACATTGCTGCAAGACTCGTTAATTAAACGAGCGTTCAATTATTATGGGTGGGGACATTGCAATGAGCGAAGGACAAGTCGCGTTGGTCGCATTTGGCGGTGCCGCCGTGTTGTTGTTCTGGAACCTGACGAACAAAGCGTATGCGAAGGCCTATTTGGATTGGCTTTCGATGCGCGATCCGTTCGGGTGGACACTCTGGCGCGACCATACATTGAGGCACGTGAGCCCATTTCTTTTCGTGTTCTGTGTTTTCTTGGTGGGTCAGGTAATTCAAGGATAGAAATCATGGATTTTGCACTCAGCGAAGAGGCCAATGCCATCTACGACATGGCCCGCGCCTTCGGCGAGGCCGAGATCGCCCCCCATGCGCAAACCTGGGAGCGCGACGGCACGATCCCGAAAGAGCTGTGGCCAAAGTTGGCGGAATTGGGCCTCGCGGGCCTTTACGTATCCGAGGAAAACGGCGGCTCGGGGCTGTCGCGTTTGGAAGCAACGCTGGTGTTCGAGGCGCTGTCGGAATCCTGCGCCTCGGTCGCGGCGTTTCTGTCGATCCACAACATGTGCGCCAAGATGATCGAGAGCTTCGGCTCGGACGATCTGCGCGCGCGCTATCTTCCTGCGGCGCTGAGCATGGACAAGATCTTTTCCTATTGCCTGACCGAGCCGGGGTCTGGATCTGACGCAGCGGCGCTGAAGACCCGCGCCGAGCGGACGAATGAGAGATACAGGCTGAGCGGCACAAAGGCCTTCATCTCGGGCGGCGGCTATTCGGATGCGTACATCGTGATGTGCCGGACGGGTGAGGATGGGCCCCGAGGGATTTCCGCCATGGTCGTGGATAACGGGTCAGACGGGCTGTCCTTTGGTGGGCTGGAAGACAAGATGGGCTGGCGCTCGCAGCCCACGCGGCAGGTGCAGTTGGATGATTGCGCCGTGCCTGCGGGCAACTTGTTGGGCGAGGAAGGCAAAGGGTTTCGCTACGCCATGGCGGGGCTGGATGGCGGGCGGCTCAACATCGCGGCCTGCTCGCTCGGCGCCGCAGCAGCCGGTTTGCGCGCGACACTGGCCTACATGGGCGAGCGCAAAGCGTTCGGGCAAAGCATCGACCAGTTTCAGGCCCTGCAATTCCGACTGGCCGACATGGAGATCGAGCTGGACGCCGCCCGCGTGTTCCTGCGGCAAGCGGCGTGGAAACTCGACACGGGCGCGCCCGACGCGACGAAGGCCTGCGCGATGGCAAAGAAGTTCTGCACCGAGGCCGGATCACGGATCGCGGACCAATGCCTGCAACTGCATGGCGGCTACGGATATCTCGCCGATTACGGGATCGAGAAAATCGTGCGGGACTTGCGGGTGCATCAGATCCTCGAGGGCACCAACGAGATCATGCGCATGATCGTGGCGCGCCAGATGTTGGCAGATCGGGGATGATCTGGCTTCGCGTTATGACGCCGCTTCACACATGGCATCAGAAACAAATGCTTCGCTGTCTGGAACGCGGAGACAGAACCTTTATGCGGTTTGGCCTCAAGCTAGTTGGCTTATTTTTTGCATGTGCGGGCGTTCTGTTTGCATTGGATATAGCTTTGATTGCAAACAACGTACCAATCAGAGGAATGGCTTCTTCGCTTAGCGGCTTGGTGCTCGTACTGCTATTTTTCCTACTTTTCTCATGGACAGTCAGGTTTTGGGATCAATTCAGTGATGGCATTATGGGTAATGTCCAACGCGCGGAAAAGCTTCGGGAATTGAGCGAGCGTTTTGGGGAAGAGAAACACTAATGAGCGACGACATTCATATCCGCATCGAGGGGTGTGCCGGACGGATCACGCTGAACCGGCCCAAGGCGCTGAATGCGGTGACCTATGCGATGTGCCTTGAAATCGAAAAGGCGCTGGATGCCTGGGCCGAGGATGATCGGGTCAAGCTTCTGTTGATTGACGCGATGGGCGAGCGCGCCTTCTCAGCCGGCGGCGACATTCAGGAGATGTATGACACGGGTATGGCGGGGGATTTCGACTATGGGCGCAAGTTCTGGGCGGATGAATACCGGATGAACGCCAAGATGTTCCACTTTCCCAAGCCGGTTGTGACGTTCTTGCAAGGGTTCACGATGGGTGGCGGGGTTGGCGTGGGGTGCCATGGCTCGCACCGGATCGTATCCGAGTCGAGCCAGATCGCCATGCCCGAATGCGGCATCGGGCTGGTGCCGGATGTGGGCGGCACGTTGCTGCTGGCCCGCGCGCCGGGACGGTTGGGCGAATATCTAGGCGTGACGGCTGCGCGGATGGGTCCGGGCGACGCGATCCATGCGGAGTTTGCGGATTACTACGTGCCCGAGGCCGGTTGGGACGCTTTGAAGGTCGAGTTGATTGAAACAGGTGATTGGGAGGCCGTGGACCGCGTTGCGCAGGAGGCTCCGGAGAGCCCGTTGAAGACCGCGCAACCGGTACTTGACCGGCTATTCTCCGGTGAGACGCTGCGCGATGTAGTCTCAGATCTGGCCAATAGCGATGCCGAGGAAGCGCGGGAGGCCATGAAGCTCATGGCGCGGAACTCTCCGCTGGCGATGGCCTGTGCGATTGAGCTGGTGCACCGGGCGCGCGGGGCGGATGACATCGCGATTTCGCTACGCAATGAATACCGGTTCACCGCGCGGTCGATGGAGCACGGCGATTTTCTGGAAGGCATTCGCGCGGCGATTATCGACAAGGACCGCACGCCGAAATGGCGGCATGAGGGGCCGCTTGCCGTCGCAGCGGTGGACGTCGCGAATATGCTGCGCCCGTTAGGCGTGGATGAGTGGAGGATTGGCGCATGAAGATCGGGTTCATCGGACTGGGAAATATGGGTGCGCCAATGGCCGCCAACCTTGCGGAGGCGGGCCATGAGGTCGTGGGCTTTGACACGGCAGAGGGTGTGGGCACGTCGGCCTCGGCGGCGGAAGCGGCATCGGGCGCAGATGTGGTCATCACGATGCTGCCCAATGGCGCGATCCTGCGGGCGGTGGCTTCTGAGGTGATCCCGGCGATGCGTCCGGGCGCAGTTTTTGTGGATTGCTCGACGGTTGAGGTCGATGCGGCGCGTGAGGTTGCTGCGCAGGCGGACGCGGCGGGGCTGGGATGGCTGGATGCGCCTGTCTCGGGCGGTGTTGGCGGCGCGGCTGCAGGGACTTTGACGTTCATGGTGGGCGGTGGTGAAGCGGCGTTTGAGACCGTGACGCCCTTGTTCGACATCATGGGGCAGAAGGCCGTTCTGTGCGGGCCTGCGGGCAATGGACAGGCGGCGAAGATCTGCAACAACATGATCCTGGGCGTTACGATGATTGCAACGTGTGAGGCCTTTGCGATGGCCGACAAGTTGGGATTGTCGCGGCAGAGCATGTTCGATGTCGTCTCCACATCGAGCGGATATTCATGGACGATGAATGCCTATTGCCCGGCGCCGGGGGTTGGCCCGGTCAGCCCAGCCGACAACGACTATCAACCGGGCTTTGCGGCGGAACTGATGCTGAAAGATCTGGACCTCAGCCAAGCCGCGGCGGCAGCTGCGGATGCGGATACACCGATGGGTCAGGCGGCGCTGAAGCTCTACCGGCAGTTCGTGGAGGACGAAGACGGGATGGGGCGGGATTTCTCGGCCATGTTGCCCCGGTTCGAGAGGCGCCAGCGAGAATGATTGGGGTTTTGTGCAAGCTTGCACAACATACCTATCAATCTGAAACCAAAGAAGAAACCGACCTCTGTTAACTTTTGATTAACCACGATCATCCGTGCAAGGTGCGGCTATCCTCCGGAGCTTCATCGCGGTCGAACATCCCATAATCGCGGATCACGCCCGCGATCCGAAGGCGGTAATCATCGAAGATTCCACGCCTGCCCTTCGCCTGAGCGCCGCGATGGGCCGCGAGCGTGCGCCAGCGGGCGACGGCCTCTTCATCCTCGAAAAATGAAAGCGATAGGATTTTGGTCGGGTCCATCAGGCTTTGGAACCGCTCGACGGAGATGAAGCCTTCGACCTCATCAACCATCGGGCGCATCTCGGACGCCAGGTCAAAATACTCGGCCTTACGTTCTTCCTTGGGATGAAATTCGAAGATGACGGCGATCATGAGGGCGCTCCGTGGGGGTCTGATACACGCTTTAACCACGTTCTGTCCTCACGCAGAAGAAAGCGTTCGGCTTGCGCAAACTCATAGTTCTCACGCCCCAATGGGTCCGCCGCCAGCCGTTCGCGGTAGGCTTCGTAGGCTGCGAGGTTTTCAATGTTGTAAATGCCGTAGGCCAAGGTGGAGGAACCTTCGTGGGGCGCGTAGTAGCCCACGAGATCAGCGCCACAGCGCGGGATCGCCTGCCCCCAGTTTTGCGCATATCGGGCGAACGCAGCCTTTTTCGTCGGGTCGATCTGGTAGCGGATGATGCATGTCAGCATGGTGTCTCCTGTCTTTTGCTGCCCCTTGCTACCCGATGGACGCACGCCGATGCTTCGATTACGGTCGAACTATGAAAGATGGACCAGACATTGCCCGCATCGCCGCGCTGATCGGAGACCCTGCCCGCGCCAACATGCTGACCGCGTTGATGAGTGGCAAAGCCCTGACCGCGACAGAGCTGGCACGTGAGGCCGGTGTGACGGCGCAGACGGCCTCAAGCCATTTGGGCAAATTGCACGGCGGTGGGCTGATCGAGGAACGGCGACAGGGGCGGCACAAATACGTGTCGCTGGCCAATGACGATGTGGGCCGGGTGTTGGAAGCGTTGATGGGCGTGGCCGCAGGTGCGGGACATCTGCGCAGCCGAACGGGGCCGCGCGATGATGCGCTGCGGCAGGCGCGGGTTTGCTACAACCATTTGGCAGGCCATCGCGGCACGCAGATGTATGATGGATTGATCGCCGGCGGACATCTGGTGAATGGGGTGCTGACGGACAAGGGCGCGGCATTGGTCACTGGTCTTGGGGTCGATCTGGAGGCCCTTAGCGCACAGCGCGCACCGCTGTGTCGGGACTGCCTCGATTGGAGTGAGCGGCGCGCCCATCTTGCGGGATCGCTTGGACGGGCATTGTTGGCGCGTTTCATTGAAATGGATTGGGCGCGCCGCAACGCACACAGCCGCGCCGTTCACTTCACACCGAAGGGTGTGGCGGGGTTTGAGGCCGCGTTCTGCGGCTGATTCCCAGCCCGTAATGTGGTCGCGCAAGAAAATTATAGCATGGGGTGCTGAATTGTGGCATATATGTCCACGACACTCCAAGATATGTCCGCGTTTCCGGTTCCGGACCCAGCATATTGAAGGTGCACCTCGTACATGCTGCCGGAGCCTTCGGGCACCCCGTGTCAGAGACCGCCCTGTGGCTCGCGCAGGGCGGTTTTCTGTGAGGGGCTGAGTATCGAGGCGGCGCAGTTATTCCGCAGCGGTGGATTGCCTGAGCATGGCCAGGAATTGATCCAACCTGCTGTATGACGCCTCCATGCCAGAGGGCATATCCTGCATCAGCACAAGTTCACGCGTCGCGGCATCTGGGTAGACGATGCGGGTCGTGACCCGTGTGCCGCCATCCAGCACGTCTTCGAATTTGACGGCGTTTCGGGTCTGATCGCCCATCTCCCCCCCGCCATCGCCGAGGTGGAAACTTTGCGTGTCGACCATAACGCGCAGCGGCTTTACCTGTTGATAGACGCCTTTAATCCCCAGCACATCGCCGGTTTCGGGGTTGCGCCAGGACCATTCATAAGACCCGCCCCGCCGTGCATCGACATGACAATGCCGCATCTGCCAGCCATTCGGGCCAAGCAACCAGTGTTTGAGATGAGTCGCATCGGTGAAGGCCTGCCACACATGCACACGCGGTGCTGCGAAATCCCGGGTCACGATGAGCGTGTCCACCCCTTCGCGTTTCACATTCAATGGCTTTTGCACATTATACCTCATCGACCAATGCAGGTGGGCGTTTCTGCCCTATCGCGCGACTTTAGACCTCGCATCGCTAGCATTTGGTTAATGGCTCGACAGGTGGAAAATCAGCGAAATGTAAAAAAGATTTACTTTACCTCTTGCCAGCGCGATGCGGCCTCCCATATGAGTTAATGTGATTAACATTTACATTCACGGCAACACAAAACCCAAGGAGACAGAGCATGACCACGACAACCGCCCCCGCCCTTCCCGCCGAGGCCCAGGGCTGGTTCCGCAAGGCGGAAAATTGGCTTGATGACCGCGGCAAAGGCGCATGGATCGCCGCCATGGTCTTGGGCTTCATCTTTTTCTGGCCGATCGGTCTTGCCCTTCTGGCCTACATGATCTGGAGCAAACGCATGTTCAACGGAAGCTGTTCGTCCCGCCGGTCCCAAGGGGGCCACAAGTTCCGCACCTCTGGCAACAGCGCCTTTGACGCTTACAAGGCCGACACGTTGCGCCGCCTGGAAGATGAGCAGGAGGCATTCGAGAGCTTCCTGAACCGTCTGCGCGAGGCCAAGGACAAGCAGGAATTCGACCAGTTCATGGAAGACCGCAAGAAAAATGCGGACGGTGAAGACGCCGCTGCATGATAGACTGGCTGGGCCTGCACGCGATGTGGGCCCGGCCTTTTCGCAACCCCAAGCGCCCCTGCCGCGCGACCAAGGACAGTTGATATGACACAAGGAAGCTCGCCCAACCACGCCCGCATCCCGACCTCGGTTCAGGTCTTTTCGATCATCCTGTATGCGGGTTTCGCGATTTCCGTGTCGATCACGGCCATGGCAATGTTTGGCCTTGTGGGCCTGGCGCTGGCTGCCCTCTTCGCCTGGCAATGGGGCCGCATCCCGGCGGTGAGCGGACGCTTCGCGTTGGAAACCGGCGTGGCCGCCCTGCGCCCCGATGTGCCGTCTGAGGCGCCGTCTTCGGGCAATAGCAGTTTTGACGCCTACCGCGCGACGCTTTTGGACCGGCTGGAGAAGGAGCAATCCCAGTTCGATGGCTTCCTCGACCGTCTGCGCGACGCCAAGGACAAGCACGAGTTTGACCAATTCATGGATGACCGCGCCCGCGACCAGCGCCGCACAATCACCACCGCTGAGGCCTGAAGCCCCCCGCAGGCCCCAGCCCCTTCCCCCGTGCCTGTCCATCCCTTCGGGCACGGGGCCCTCTTTTCAATTGCTTCGAAAGCCCCCATGTCCACGACCATGACTAATCTGCCCGATCCCTCGTACGATGCCGCCTACTACGATGGCGTTCTGCCCAAGCGTTTCTTTGCATGGGTCATCGACGCAGCCCTGATTTTCGCCGCGATGATCCTGCTGAGCATTTTCACCGCCGGGATCGCGTTCGTGCTGTGGATCCCCGTTCATGCGGTGCTGTCGTTCTTCTATCGCTGGACCACGATCAAGAACCGCTCGGCCACCTTCGGGATGCGCGTGATGAACATCGAGCTGCGCAATCGCGACGGCCAGCAGCTAAGCGATAAGGAGGCCGCGCTGCACACTTTGGTCTTCCTCGCCGGGGCCATGATCCTGATCGTGCAACTCATCTCCATCGCCATGATGATCGGGCGACCTTTGAACCGTGGACTGGCCGATGAGATCACCGGCGCAGTGATGCTGAACCGCCCGGCCTGAGCGCCCCCTGCGGTAACGACGTTTGAGAATTCAGTTGCGGGCAAGGGGCTTATCCGGCACCCTGCCCGCAAAACCTTGGATGCTTATCCATGCGCCACACGCTGCCCATTGCGCCGCAATTCTATGTGACGGCCCCACAAGCCTGCCCCTATCTCGACGGACGGCGGGAGCGGAAGCTGTTTACCGCGCTGCAGGGGGATCAGGCCGAGAAGCTCAATAACTCCCTATCAAAGCAAGGCTTTCGCCGCTCTCAGAACGTCCTCTACCGTCCGTCCTGCACCGATTGTGCGGCCTGCCTGTCGGCGCGTATCCGCGTGGCCGACTTCGCGCCCAAACGCGGCCATAAACGCATCGCTAAACGCAATGCCCATCTGCAGCGCAACCCGCGTTCGGCCTGGGCCACGGAAGAGCAATATGCCCTCTTCCGCTCCTACCTTGATGCGCGCCACGCTGATGGCGGCATGGCGGATATGGACGTCTTCGAATTCGCCGCGATGATCGAGGAAACGCCGGTGAAGACCCGCGTGATCGAATACCGCGATCCCAATGCGGAAGAGGATCTTGCCGCCGTCTGCCTTACCGACATCCTCGATGATGGGCTCAGCCTGGTCTATTCCTTCTTCGCGCCAGAGCTGCACAAGAACTCGCTCGGCACTTACATAATCCTCGATCACATCGACCTCGCGCGTGAGGCTGGCCTCCCCTATGTCTACCTCGGCTATTGGGTGCCTGGCAGCGACAAGATGGGTTACAAGGCCAGCTTCCCGGCGCTTGAGGTCTATGTGGGCGGCCAATGGAAAGCCATCGGCAAGCCGGAAGACTACTCGACGCAGACCCATCCCCTTTCGACCGACCCGATTGCGCAACAAGTGGCACAGATCACGCTGCCGGACCTGCGCGGCGACGACTAGATGCACCTGTCCCTGGTGACGCTTATTGTGCCGTCCTACGACGAGGGCATTCGCTTTTTCGTGGATGGCCTCGGTTGGACGCTGACCGCCGACGAAGATCAGGGTCGCAAACGCTGGGTAACGGTCGCACCCGGCGCCCCCTCCTCGGATCTGGGCCTGTCACAGACGCAGATCCTGCTCGCAGTCGCCACATCCCCAACACAGGAAAGCGCTCTTGGACGCCAAACCGGCGACCGCGTGGGGTTCTTCCTTCAAACGGATTGTTTCGACCGCGATGCGGACCGGATCACCACGGCGGGCGGAACCTTCATCGAAACGCCGCGCCATGAACCCTACGGCAAGGTCGCCCAATGGCGCGATCCGTGGGGCAATCTGTGGGACTTGATCGAACCGGCTCGCGCCTGATCCGAGTTTCCTTGTTTCAAAATACCTCGGGGGCCAGCGTCTTTCCCAGTCCTAAAGGCACGCAAGAGGACAGCGCCCCCTCTTGGCCCATGGCGTGCGCAGCACGCAATGAGCCAACGCCGCCGACAAGGGCGGGCATCGCCCGCGCGCGGAGGCGGCCCCCACCGGCGCATGAAAAAAGGGGCCGTAAGGCCCCTTTTTGAGATGCGCAATACCGGTTCAGATCAGTTCGGAAGCAGGTCCGGCACGATCGTCACGATCCCAGGGAACAGCCACAGCAAGGCCAATCCAAGAACTTGGATGCCGACAAACGGCAGCACCCCGCGGTAGATATGGCCCGTCGTCACGGATTTCGGAGCCACGCCGCGCAAGTAGAACAACGCGAAGCCAAATGGCGGGGTCAGGAACGACGTCTGCAAATTCACCGCGATCATGATCGTCACCCATTTCGGATCGAGCGTGCCGCCATAGATCACAGGCCCCACAATAGGGATCACGATGTAGATGATCTCAAGGAAATCCAGCACGAAGCCGAGGATGAACAGGATCAGCATCACCAGCAGGAAGACGACCATCTCATTGTCGAAAGCGCGCAGGAATTGCTGGATGTAGTGCTCGCCCCCGAAAGAGATCAGCACCAGGTTCAGCAGCTGCGAACCGATCAAGATGGTGAAGACCATGCTTGTGACCTTCGCCGTCTCGCGCACCACCGGTGACAGGACGGACGTCCTGAGCAGCACGTAACAGCCATAAAGCAGGCCGAAGAACGCGAAGTGATAGGCGATCTGCGCCACGATATAGGCGACCCAATCCTGGAATGGCACATCGGCGCGCGTGATCCGCAGGTCGAAGTTCACGCCCGCGAGGATCATGATCACGACGGCAAAGCTGGCCCAGATGATGATCTTCGACAAACCATCTTCTTCCTTCAGCTTGCGGTAGGCCGCCAACATGATGGCCCCTGCAGCACCAAGGGCGGCCGCAGGCGTTGGGTTGGTGATACCGCCGAGGATCGAGCCCAGAACCGCCACGATCAGAACCAGCGGCGGGAAGACCACGCGCAAAAGCTCGTTCTGCGACAGCCGTCCCATCGCCGCCCGGCACCCATAGAGTGCCGCCGCAATCGGGATCGCCAGAAGCAGCATCGTGTTGCCTGACGACGTGGTGGGCGCGATGAAGAGCACATCGACCAGCAAAGCTGCCACCAGACCCAGACCGCCAATGATGAGCGGCGTCGGGCTTGACGAGGGTGAGATGCCACGAGCCACGATCAGGATCAGACCAAGCAGGGTCACAACCACAGCCACACCTGTCCCAATGGGCGCGATGTTGGCCGCGGCAGCGGCACGGGCCTCGACCAATTGCTCTTCGGTCAGCTCAACAGCACCGCCATCATCGCCGGCTTCTGCTTGAGCCGCGGTTTGGGCCACAGCCTCGTCCCAAGTCGATTGGCCGTGCAGGTCAATCATGGCAGCCGCGCATTGATCGGACACGTTGGTCCGCAGGCTTGGGCCAGCCTCCCGTTCCGCATAGTCGGACACGGTGAAGGTCTGATTGCCTACGACCCCGCCCATGCCGCCCACGACCATGGCGAGGATCAGCGCAACCGGTGCGAACAGGTACCAAAGCAGGGCTTCATTGCGGGTGACGACTTCGCCGCCCGACATCTCGCCCATTTGCACCGGCGGGGCCGATGCGGGACGCACCAGTGCGAAGCCAAAGGCATAGGCGCCATAGAGGAAGGCTAGGAACAGACCCGGAAGCAGCGCTGCCTGGAAGAGCGTGCCAACAGACAAGACCGCAGGCTCACCGAGGAAGGTCAGCGCATCGGAGCAGCCCACAAGCTGCGCCCGCGTCTCCTGCCCCGTAGCGTAGAGGTCGCCCACGAGTGTGCCGAGCAGAACGATCACGATTGAAGGCGGGATAATCTGCCCGAGCGTGCCCGATGCAGCGATCACACCAGTGGCCAGTTCCGGCGAATAGTTGTTCCGCAGCATGGTGGGCAGCGCGAGCAGACCCATGGTCACAACGGTTGCGCCCACGATGCCGGTGGAGGCCGCAAGGAACGCACCCACGATCACGATGGACACGGCCAGACCGCCGGGCAACGGGCCAAAGACGCGCGCCATGGTGGTCAGGAGATCTTCGGCAATGCGCGAGCGTTCCAGCGTGATGCCCATCATGACGAACATCGCAACAGCCAGCAGCGTCTCAATCGATTGGCCCGCAATCACACGCTCGTTCATGCGGTTGACGATGAACGACAGGTTGCGATCCATCGCCTGTTCCCAGCCGCCGGGGAACAGATGTTCCTCTATTCGCGGCAATTCCGGGTATCGGAAGACGGATATGGCATCCCTGGCCACGCCTTCCGCCACAAGGGCAGAATACTCAGCCGAACTGGTATCAATCGCCTGGTGGATCAGCAGGCCAGCGCTGTCGAGCGCTGCGATGATCGCAAACGAGATGATCCCCGCCCCGCCGATGGAGAAGGCCACCGGAAAGCCGGTCATGATCCCGGCGAAGAGTGTCAGGAAGACGATGATCAGACCGATCTCGACCCCATCCAAACCAAATAGCATGATGCTGTTCCCTTACTTAAGCCGCGCTAACGGCCCGCTTTGATTTGATCAGGTCGAACCCGAATGGATTGCGTGTTCGATCTCTTCCGCTTCATCGCCAAGGACGTCCTTGTCGACATGCTTGCCCTCGCTTTCGGGCCCTTCGAGCCATTCGAGATAGGAGCGCCAGAAGAAGGCCATCGCCTGCAGGAAGACCAGTACACAGAAGGCGACCAGAAGGATCTTGAACAAGAAGTATGCATTGAAGCCGTTGGGGCTGAACCCGATGGTCTCGACGTTCCAGCGCAGCACGCGGGCCTGCATCAGCATCCGGTCCAGCTCAACCGAGGCAGACGGGCCAGGCACCACCAGATGGCGCCACATGAAGAACCAGGCGTACATGTAGGTCAGCACGATGGCGGGCATCATGAAGACGATGGAGCCGAACATGTCGATCATGCGCTTAGTGCGGAATTTCACCGCCGAGTAGACAAGGTCCACGCGCACATGGCCGCCCTGCACGAACGTGTAGCTGACGCAAAGGCAGACGATGATGGCGTTGTAGAGCTTGAGCCCCTCACCCCACCAGCTGAGATCCTGAACGAACGCGGTGCCAAGTGGCCCAAGCTGGATCTCGGCCACTCGGAAGATGCGTTGCAGAAACACGATCATGACCTGCTGGAGCACCATGATCAGTCCGGCCCAAGCAGCCACACGTCCCATGACGTTTGCAAAGGCCTCAAGCCCGCGCACACACCACCAAAGGATCTCGCGGTTCCAGGCCATGCCGAGCACCGTGATCACAAGGAAAAGGGTAAAGACGACGAAGAAGAACTCAACTGAGCCGCCGTAATAGATGAAACGCGCCAACGCTTCGGGGTTACTCCAGTTCAGCCAATCGCCCGGATTGGTGATGGCCAGAAACAGGTGATAGGGGGCCAATGCAAAATTCTGCAGCACCCAGACAATGAAGTTTTCTTCCATCTTTTGGATTTCCCCCAAACGACGCCAGCCCTGCTCCCTGTGCTGCCGTGTTTTCGTGAGTTGTATTTGAGCTTCGTCCGGCAGCCTTAGCCGGACGAAGCAAGGGCGACTTCGCGCCAGGTCAATGGGTTGCGATTAGCCCGCGTTCACGCGGTTGCGCTGATCCATGTAGTTGCCATCGGCGAGGTCGAACCACGACGCCGACTCGGCCAGCGACCCGAAGTACGATTCGGCGATTTCCGCATAGATCGGATCACCCATGTTCTCTTCGCGAACTTCCGCTGCTGCGGCGCCGAAGGCGTTCCACACATCATCGGGGAATTCGCGGGTCTGAACACCGGCTTCCTGCAGACGGGCCAGCGCGGCACCGTTTTCAGCAAGCGTCAGCGACAGGTTGTCGGCATAGACAGCACGCGTCACGGTATCGACCAGCAGCTGCTGCTGCGGCGTCAGCGATTCAAACACGTCGTTGTTGAACGACAGCGTCAGAACCGAGCCCGGCTCGTGGAAGCCGGAGGTGTAGTAGAGGTTTGTGACTTCCTGGAAGCCCATCCGCTCGTCCGCGTAGGGGCCGATCCACTCCGCACCGTCGATCTGACCCGACGAGAGCGCCTGGTAGATTTCGCCGCCGGGGATGTTCTGGACCGAGGCGCCAAGGCGACCGAGCACCTGACCACCCTGACCGGGCATACGGAAGCGCAGACCCTGGAGGTCTTCTGCCGAGTTGATCTCGGTGTTGAACCAGCCGCCGGGCTGCATCGCGGTACAACCGCATGCGAACGAGCGCAGGTTGAACAGGGATGCGAGGTTGTTGTGATGCTCGTGACCACCGCGATGGTAATACCAGTTGGCGAATTCCTGACCGGTCATGCCGAAGGGCACGGAGGTAAAGAAGGCAAACGCCGGGTGCTGGTTGAGGAAGTAATAGTCTGCCGAGTGGTAGATGTCGGCCTGACCGGACGACACGGCGTCGAACACTTCGAACGCGCCCACAAGGGAGCCTGCGGGCATCTTCTGGATGGTCAGCTGACCGTCCGTCAGGGCCGTGATGCGGTCTGCGGCAAGCTGTGCCGCGTCGTCAAAGATCGCAAACCCGTCTGGCACCGAGGTGACCATGGTAAGGGTGCGGTTGCCCTGAGCGTAAAGTGGTGCGGCCAGCGTCGTGGACGCTGCTGCGGCTGCGCCGCCCACTGTGGAAGTGCGCAGGAATGAACGTCGATCCATTGGTATTATCCTCCCCGTTTGGATCCTCGCCGATGACCCCGCTTGGGTCACCGGTCGGTAGAAGTGGCCGCACGTTAGCGAAGGGAGGGGGTCTCGAAAACAGGTTTTCTTGTCTGAATGGCCACTTTTTGTAAAATTTTCTTACCAATCCCGGCAAAAACGGCGCTTATACACCTGAGATGGTTGTGTTTTGCGCTAACACAACTTTGAGGCAAGTAGTCGCCATTGGCCGGGTTTTCCGCCTATTTTTGAGGCACTTAGCGTATCAATTGCCGATCTTGAGCGAAACTATGTTGCGAATCCCCCGCGCCCTGAGTCGCATTATTTCGCAGCATCGGGCGCGTCGCATTCACTTGCCAATCCGTCGCAAACAAATGCCCTAGCGAGATTCGCAACTGAGCCGCGATTTGAAAGCTGCCCGCCACGTCAATGCCAGATGCCGTTCATTGCGCAAGAGCCCGCGCAAACGACATTTTATTCACACCTACGGGCTTTTCCCTGTTGACGCCCGAAAACCCCCTTCATATCGTCCCGCCCACGCGAACACGAGGAAGCCCGCATGTTGTCGGAAATTGTCGTACTTGTAGGAAACAGGCGCATGGGTCGGTAACACCGGCATCCATATTGGAACCATGCGCCCCCGGATCACCACCGGGGGCTTTTTTGTGTCGCAGCACTAAACCGAAGCGCGGATAAAGAGGACAAGCGCAATGTCAGAGCAAATGACCGGAGCGAAAATGATCGTCGAAGCCCTGAAAGAACAGGGTGTCGACACGGTATTTGGCTATCCCGGTGGCGCTGTCCTACCGATTTATGACGAGATCTTTCAGCAGAACGCGATCCGCCACATTCTGGTGCGCCACGAACAAGGTGCGGTACATGCGGCCGAGGGTTATGCGCGGTCGACTGGCAAACCGGGTGTTGTTCTGGTGACCTCCGGTCCGGGCGCAACGAACGCAGTGACCGGCCTGACCGACGCTTTGATGGACTCGATCCCGATTGTTTGCCTGACGGGCCAGGTGCCGACATTCATGATCGGCTCGGACGCCTTTCAGGAGGCCGACACGGTTGGCATCACGCGTCCCTGCACCAAGATGAACTGGCTGGTGAAAGAGACCGACAAGCTGTCTGACACGATTCACCAAGCCTTTCATATTGCCACCGAAGGCCGGCCCGGCCCGGTTCTGGTCGATATTCCAAAGGACGTGCAATTCGCGACGGGCAGTTACACGACAAAACCCAAGGCGAAGGTCAGCCATTACCAGCCCAAGGTGAAGGGTTCGATCGAGATGATCACCGACCTTGTGCACGCGATGGAAAAGGCCGAACGCCCGGTTTTCTACACAGGCGGCGGCGTCATCAACTCGGGCGACAAGGCAAGCGCTTTGTTGCGGGAGCTGGTGGAGGCCACGGGTTTCCCGATTACATCGACGCTGATGGGCTTGGGTGCCTACCCTGCCTCGGGCGACAAGTGGATCGGCATGCTGGGGATGCACGGCACGTACGAGGCCAATCTGGCGATGCACGGCTGCGATCTGATGATCAACATCGGCGCACGGTTCGATGATCGGATCACCGGGCGGATTGCCGATTTCAGCCCGAATAGCCGCAAGGCCCATATCGATATCGACCCGTCTTCCATCAATAAGGTGATCCATGCCGATTTCCCAATCATCGGCGATGTCGGCCATGTGCTGGAGGATATCCTAAAGGTGTGGAAGGCGCGCGGACGCAAAACGGCAAGCGCGGGCGTGCAGACATGGTGGCAGCAGATCGAGGCGTGGAAGGCCGTCCGCTGCTTGGACTACACTCAGGAAGGCAAGACCATCAAACCGCAATACGCGTTGGAGCGGTTGGAGGCGCTGACCAAGCATCGCAAGGATCGCTATATCTGCACAGAAGTGGGCCAGCACCAGATGTGGGCTGCGCAGTTCCTCGGCTTTGACGACCCGAACCGGTGGATGACCTCCGGTGGCCTCGGCACAATGGGCTATGGCTTCCCGGCCTCGGTCGGGGTGCAGGTCGCACACCCGGAGGCGTTGGTGATCAACGTCGCCGGTGAGGCAAGCTGGCTGATGAACATGCAGGAGATGGGCACTGCGGTGCAGTATCGCCTGCCAGTGAAACAGTTCATTTTGAATAACGAGCGGCTCGGAATGGTCCGCCAATGGCAGGAGTTGCTGCATGGCGAGCGTTATTCGGAAAGCTGGTCTGAAGCCCTGCCAGATTTTGTAAAGCTGGCCGAGGCATTCGGGGCGAAGGGTATCCTTTGCTCGGACCCGGACGATCTGGACGATGCGATCATGGAGATGCTCAACTACGAAGGGCCGGTGATCTTCGACTGTCTCGTTGAGAAGCACGAAAACTGCTTCCCGATGATCCCGTCGGGCAAGGCGCATAACGAGATGCTTCTAGGCGAGGCAGAGACGCAGGGTGTCATTGGCGATGCAGGCGGGGTTCTGGTTTAAACCCGCGCCATGGACATTGACCTCAAGATTGTCGCCACCCGCCGCCCGGATCTTCTTGGGCGCACTCTGGAGTCATTTCTGACGGTCGGACTGCGTGAATTTCGTGTGGCATCCGCGACCATGAACCTCGACCCCGCGCTGGGGTCAGACGACGATGCTGAGGCGTGCCGGGCGATTTTGAGAAGCCATCTTCCCGAAGCAACGATTCACGACCCTCCAACGCCGTCGTTTGGAGGGGCCGTTAAGAGGTTGTGGATGGAAGCGGAGGACCGGCCGATCTTTCATCTTGAGGATGATTGGATTGCGCTTGCCCCGCTGCCATTGGACTATGTTCAGAAAGCTTTTGAGGACGGGTATGGCGCCGTCACACCCCTGTCAAAAGAACATGCGTGGACGAAGCGCGGTTATGAAGCCACCAGGATAAAGCGGATCAGGGTCCTGGGCGTGAAGGTTTGGAAGCACAATACAGGCGTTCATTCTTTTGGAACCTCACCGAAGTTCATCAAAGGCGCACTTGCCCGTCGCATGGGCGAGGTCATGAACCCAGACCTCGACCCTGAAAAGCAAATGGGCGGCGGGCAGATTGGCGAGGTCGTACAATCCTTTCGGTCCGTGTTCGTGACCCGCCCTCGGAAGCGCCCGATTATCGAGGATATCGGCCGCGATTGGCGCGCTGATAAAGGGATTGAGAAGCAAATCGTGGACGGGACCAGCAATTGGGTCAAGCAACAGGTGAACGATGCGTGAAATCAAAATCCATACGGAGTTCACTGCCCCCAAAGCCATGCGGCGTGGCCGGATTGGCAGCGTAGCACTGGCGCTGTGCTGCGCGACCCTTGCTGCTCCGGTCAACGCACAAGGTGCTGTCGATGCTTTGTTCGAATTGCTGTGCGGGCGCACGGTGCATTTCTATGACATTGGCGGCAACCAGATCGAATATACGGCTGGCGATGGCACGGCCTATCTTTGGTTCAACGGCATTGAGGACGTGATCGTGGGCACTTGGGGTGTTTACAGCGATGCCGAGGTGGCCGAGCGCAACAATGATGGCTCAGGTGATATCGGGCGCGACGGTGGGCTTGATAGCTCGGACCTGTTCGAAACGCCGACCTTTGGCGCGCAGGTTTGCTACGAATATGCCCCCGGCGCGTTCGGGCCGCTGGACCCCGGCGGGTTCCATTGCTTCACGGAACAGCGTCTCTTCGAGACAGTCGTGCAAGGCGGCGTCTTTCCCGGCGACCGCTATGGGCTGGCCGATGGCGAGCCACCTTTCCTTCTGCCTGAACATCCGTTTGTGGAGCTTGAAAGCTTTGACGCCGATTTCCCGCAGCTTCCGCCGGAACCGGCGTGCGGGGTCCCGCTCTCATGATCCTGCGCGCGCTTGCCCTTTGCCTACTGACCGCCCTGCCCGTCACGGCGCAGGATTTTCGCGGGTTGCGACCGGGGATGGATGCGTCCGTGTTGGGAGCGATTGGAGAACCGCTTGAGCTCTATTCATCACAAGATGGCACGCAGGCGACTTATCCATTGCCACATGGGCACCGGTTGTTGGTCGATTATTCCCCAACCGGTACGATCGGTTTCGTTGCTAGTTTTGCTGGCCCAGATGCAGGGCCGGTCCCACAAAGCGATGGCCTTCGGGTTGGCGTGATGTCCTTGCGCGACGTACTGAGACGCCTTGGTCGACCGTCGGAGATCCTCTCCACGCGAGGGCTGGTATATGTCGAACCGCTCAGCGAAAGCCGTTTCTCGCTGGTCTTCGACATTGGAGACGATGCGGCCAGTACCCTTATTCTCGATTTCAACGCAGACCCCGCAAGCAACCGCCACGCCTCGGCTGAAGATCGTCTGGATGAATTGGGGAATGCCGTCTTCACAGCGGCCAGCCTTGTCTTGCGCGAAGGGCTGACCGAACTTCGACATCCCGATTTGTTTCCGGATGGCCCCCGCACCGCGCCCATCCCCTTCCCGCTTTCCATCGACGAGGCGTTCCCCTCGCTGATCCCGTAACACTTGCCAATTCATGCGCGGCACGGCACACCCGCCCGCGACGAACGGAGATACCCGCCCATGGCCCTCAATATCGAACAAGGCTCCACCAGCCATTCCGCCTACGACCTGCGCAGCCATATGTCTGACGCGATCGAGACGCACACGCTTGCGATCCTCGTGGAGAACGAGCCGGGCGTGCTGGCCCGTGTGATCGGGCTGTTCTCGGGCCGGGGTTACAACATTGAAAGCCTGACGGTGGCCGAGGTCGATCATGGCGGGCACCGGTCGCGCATTACAATCGTGACGTCGGGCACGCCGCAGGTGATCAACCAGATCAAAATGCAGCTGAGCCGCATGGTGCCGGTCCATGAAGTGGCCGACCTGACCGTTGAAGGCCCGTTCGTGAGCCGTGAATTGGCGCTGATCAAAGTCGTAGCAAAGGGTGAGCACCGGGTTGAGGCGCTGCGGATTGCAGAGATTTTCCGCTGCAACGTGGTCGACAGCACGTTGGAGAGTTTCGTCTTTGAGCTGACGGGTATGCCCGAGAAAATTGACGCCTTCACCGAGTTGATGCGTCCGTTGGGCGACGTAAAGCTGGCCCGTACAGGCGTAGCTGCCATCGCGCGGGGCCTTTGATGCGGCTTGCACTCGCTTTGCTGGCCGCCCTTGCCGGGCCGGTCGCAGCACAGGAATTTCGGGGCGTCACGCTGGGTGAGCCGATCCCCGAAAGTGCGCCGGAGCCTGTCGGCTCAGAGGTCGCGCATCCGTTCGCCTATACGCTTTGGCAATTTGACGATGGCCTTTCGATGTCAGCCACCCGCGATGCGGAGATTGGCGAGGTCCTGTATCTGGAGATGTGGCGATCGGAAGGGCAAGGGCAGCAGCCCACACCAATCGATGGCCTGACCTTTGGTGAGACGACGCGCGGCGATTTGCACGCGCGGTTTGGCTCCGAAGGGATTGTGTTTGAGGGGCGCGGGCGCTTTGCAGAAGCCGGGCCCGTGGCCGTGTACTTCATCAGCTACGAGATTGAGGGGCTGGAAAGCGTGGTGTCGTTCGTCACCATCCAACCTCTCGCAACTGCCAGCGAAGAGGTTGCTGACCAATCCGTTCTCGATGCGGTGATCGTGGCCGATGGCCGGTATCTGGATCAGATCTGGGGTGTGAACCGGGGCCGCTTGCCGGGCTATGCGCCCATCGAAGATCCGTTCGCAGACTAAATCGTATCAAGACGCGGAGGCCGTCTGCCCCGCCCCCGCGCCTTGCCCCTGACCGGTTCAGGGGCGAACCGGTCAGAGAACGTTGCCGTTAGCCGGCCGGAATAAGACCGGCTTCCTCGGCAGCGCCAACTTCATCGGCGCTGAGCAGGCCATCGGCATCTGCATCAAGAGCCTGGAATTCCTCTTCGGTCAGCGCGGGCATAAGCGTCAGCAGCTCTGCGAAGCTGACCATCCCGTCGCCATCAGTGTCCACGGATTCGGCCTGGCCCATGGCCAGAGACGCCCCGCCCACCAGGACGGCGAATGCGCCAGCCAGAGTGACAGCAGCAAGACGAGGAGTTTTGAATTCGGATCGCATGGGAGATTTCCCTCCATATAGGTTGCGTATCGATGCGGCACCGGGATTGGCGACGCATCTACAAGGGAAGAGGGGCTGGGGAGCGGTTTTGATCCGGCCAAGCGCGCGGCCCCTGCCAGATCGGCGACCGCCCGCCCAACACGCGCCAATGCGATGCGCGACGTCCCGCCGAGGCTGAAAACATCGGCAATCGCTTGCCCGAAAAGGCGCGCGATGGGCGGCAAAGGGCGCGTCTTGGGGGGCTGGCGTCGGCGTTGTTGCGAGGCTGGCGCTGCGGGCAGAGCCTTTGGGTCTTACTCACGGAACCTGCCTTTTCCCTTCGAAAGGTCGCCTGCCCATGTCCAATGCTTCTATTTCCCAGACTCCGATATCAATCGGTGAGGATGATGATCCCACCGCCCTGCCCCATACGCGCATCTTCACGGCATTGCTCACCGATTTGCAGCGCAGTGCGCGTCGGTTGGCGCGCACCGGCGATGATGCCGATGATCTTGTGCAAGATACGCTGCTGCGGGTCTGGTCGCGTATGGCGATGATCCTCGACGGCCATAGCGACGCCGCACCTATTGAAGACCTGCGAGCCTATGCTTTCGCCACGCTGCGCCACCGGGCCTTTGCGCGTTATTCCATCGCACGGCCTACGGAGGAGGCTGATGAGGAAATCGCCGCCCCCCGCGGCTCAGACGGGGTGACGCGGCTGGCTTGTGCCGAGGCGTTGGAGGCGCTGGCCGATCTGCCACAAGAACAGCAGGTTCTGCTGCGCCTGCGCGCGATGGACGGGCTGAGCTATGCCGAGATTGCGCGCAAGACCGGCCTGCCGCTTGGCACCGTCACCTCACGGCTGGCGCGCGGGCGGGCAACGCTGCGCGAAGTGCTCGACCTGCCGCCCGGTGCACCAGTGACGGACCTGTTGGGGGGAGAGCCGGGCTAGGCTCATGTCTTCATGGGCGTAAGAAATGTCGCCCATGGAAAAGCGGAACGGTGGATGGGGCGGCACCCTGTGCGCATAATTCGCTGCCGCAGGAGCCTTGCCCATGCCCGACGACCGGATGCGCCCCCTTGCCGATGTCATGGCCCCAATTGAGCGCGCCCATGGCCTGCCCAACGCCCATTATACCGACCCCGCCACCATCGCCATGGAAAACAAGGCAGTGCTGGAAACGACATGGGCAGCCCTTGCAGTAGGATCGGATGTACCGGAGCCGGGCGATGCGAAACCAATCGAGTTTCTCGGCCAGCCGCTCCTCCTGCTGCGCGACGATGACGGTGCAGTGCGGGTGTTCTTCAACATCTGCCGGCACCGGGGCATGATCCTTGTCTCGGAACCGCGCAAGATCGAAGGGGCGATCCGCTGCCCTTACCATTCATGGTGCTATTCTAAAGCGGGCCGCCTTGTGGCCACACCCCATGTCGGCGGGCCGGGCCAGAACGCCCATGACGGGATCGACAAGGCGACGCTTGGCCTGTCCGAAGTGCGCAGCCACATCTGGCGCGACGTGGTGTTCATCAACCTTTCAGGCGATGCCCCTGCCTTTGAAGAGGTTCATGCCGATTTAGTGCAACGGTGGGCCGAGTTCGACCAGCCGATCTACCATGGCGGAGCGGACAGCCAGTTCACGTTGGAGATCGAAACCAATTGGAAGCTCGCGGTCGAGAATTACTGCGAAAGCTACCACCTGCCTTGGGTGCATCCCGGCCTGAACAGCTATTCGCGGCTGGAAGATCACTACCATATCGAGCAGCCCGGCAAGTTCTCAGGCCAAGGCACCTACGTTTACCGCCAGCTGAAAGGGGAGAACGGCGCGATGTTCCCCGATTTCGCGGGCTTGAGCGACCATTGGGATGCGGGGGCTGAATATATCTCGGTCTTTCCGAACGTCCTGATGGGTGTGCATCGCGACCATGCCTTCGCAATTGTGCTGGAGCCTTTGGCGCACAACCGCACGCGTGAGCATATTCACCTGTATTATCCCGTAGCCGACACAGACGACGCGCTGCGCGCAGCCAACACCGCGCAGTGGAAGACCGTCTTTGAAGAGGACATCTTCGTGGTCGAAGGGATGCAGCGGGGCCGCGCGGCACAGGGCTTTGACGGCGGACGCTTTTCGCCCGCAATGGACGGACCGACGCATTTGTTCCACGCTTGGGTGGCGGGTCGGATCGAGGCTGCGGGCTGACTGGCTTGAAAAAGCCCGATCTGGATGCCGCGCTGCTGGCCGCCCATGAGGCTGGGGATCGGGCGCGGCTTGTGACGCTTTATGCAGAAGCAGCTGATGCGAATGCGCAGGCGGAGGCGTTCTACCTGACCCACGCCTATGTCTTTGCGCTGGAGGCCGGCGATGCACGTGCCCCTGCCCTGCGCGCCCGGCTTGTGGCGTTGGGGGCCGATACGCCGATTGCGTGAGGGACGCGCTAGCTGTCCCGGCTGGCCCATACGGATTGTCCGTACCGGAACAACCGCCAATTTATCAGGAGCATCCAGACCGCCCAAAGTGGCCAGAAGACGGACGTATAGTTCATAGGATGGCATCCGCGCGGGGCCTGCCAGCGGATTGCATCACGCAGAATGTCCCCGAACCCGTCATTGTTCGGCCCGGGCGCAATCGTCGCCGTTCCATCGCCCGGCCGGGTCATCGTGATCGTGCCACGGCTCTGGATCAGGTCGAGCATCCGATCGACACTCTCCTCAGTCGCGCGGTTTTGGAGGACGTCCGCTGCAAAGGCACAGGTATTGGCGGAGGAGAAGACAGTGAGCCCGTGCAGATCGAGCGTATCGGTATATTGCGACCAGACGCGGTCGCCGTAATCCTCAGGCGTGTCAGAGCACGCTTCGCCTTCGCAAATCTGAACCGTCACGGGATCAAAATCGATATTGCGGCTGCGATCCACGGCCCAGACCAGCATCAAAGTGGCGAGGCAACAAAAGGCGAGCCCTTCCACGAACCGCAAGGCGTTTGTCAGAGTGAAAGCGCTGTCGTCTTCCGGATCATCCTCCGGGCCGGGAGGCACCCCGTCAGCTGCGCGAGCCAAGGATCACGCGGACATAGTGCTGGGTTTCGGCATAGGGCGGCACGCCATCATGTTCCTCAACCGCGCCTGGGCCCGCATTGTAAGCGGCCAAAGCCAGACGCCAATTGCCAAAGCGGCGATATTGCTGCGCAAGGTAGCGCGCACCGCCATCAAGGTTGGCAACGGGGTCCAGCGGATCGACCCCCAACAGCGCCGCTGTGTCTGGCATAAGCTGCGCCAGGCCAAGCGCACCGGCATGGCTGACGGCCTCAGTGTTCCAGCCGCTTTCCTGCTGGACGAGGCGCAGGAACATATCCTCCGGAATGCCATGGCGCCGCGCGGCGGAGCGGGCAACCTCAAGAAACGGGCCGTCATAGCCGCCCTCGTAGTCCGGTAAGCCGCGTTCTGCATCACTCTCGGGACGCAGGCGGCTGGAGAATTCATATTGGGTGGCCGCCCGACCATCGAGCACGTTCATCATCCGGTCCAACCGGTCAAGCCCGCTTTGGGAATAGGCTGGCAGGGCAAGGAGAACAGCGGCAAGCGCAGGCGGCAGCAGACGAATACAAGACACGGGACAACATCAAGGCTGTGGATAATTGCGCATAACATAGCCCCTCGGGGCGCTTTGATCCAGACCGGCGGGAAATCCGCGCGGGATTAGGGTTTTCTTCACCAAGATGCGATGGTCTAACCGACGAAAGCGCTGCGGCCTGAATCACAGGGCCCGTGCAAGACTGATAGAGGGGGAATTCACATGGCAGGCTCGGTCAACAAGGTCATCCTGATCGGCAATCTGGGGCGCGACCCTGAAATCCGCAGCTTCCAGAACGGGGGCAAGGTGGCCAATTTCAGCGTCGCAACCTCTGAGACGTGGAAAGACCGCAATACCGGCGAGCGTCGCGAAAAGACCGAATGGCACAACGTGGCCATCTTCTCCGAAGGCTTGGTGCGGGTGGCAGAGCAATATCTGCGCAAAGGCTCCAAGGTCTATGTCGAGGGCAAGTTGCAGACCCGCAAATGGCAGGACCAGTCCGGCAATGATCGCTACACGACCGAGGTTGTCATTCAGGGCCTGAACGGCACCTTCACCATGCTCGACGGTCGCGATGGCGGCGGCGGCGGGGGTGGCGGCGGCTATGGTGGCGGCGGTGGCGGCTACGATGACCGTGGCGGCAGCTTTGGCGGCGATGATCGCGGTGGCCAGGGCGGCGGCGGCTTCGGCGGCGGCGGTGGAGGCTCGGATCTGGACGACGAGATCCCGTTCTAAGCCGGTTTTCCGCCTTTGCCGGCTGTGCGTGCGGCATGGCCCGGATGCCTCGGGCGGGAGTTTTTCCGGCAAGGTGAAAGGGGCCGCTGCGCCCTGATGATGGATCAATGCCCATGACTAAACCAATCAACCCGAGCTTCGCGGCCACCTTCCCGCCCCCGGTGATGGAGGCGCGGCGCTGGATCGCGGGGAAGGTTTTTCCCGCAGATCGCCCGTTGATGAACCTGAGCCAGGCGGCACCTGTTGACCCGCCACCTGAGCCCCTGATGCAGGCCATGGCGGACGCCGTTCTGTCGGATCCATCGGTGCACCTTTACGGCCCGGTGCTGGGGTTGGGCGCGTTGCGTGAAGAATTGGCGCATCAGTGGAGCGAGGGATATGGCGGGGCTGTGCGCACGGCGCAGGTGGCCATCACGGCAGGCTGCAATCAGGCGTTCACCTCTGTAATGTCGACGCTCGCGGGTGCAGGCGACGAAGTGATCCTGCCCCTGCCCTTCTACTTCAATCACCAGATGTGGCTGGATATGGGCGGCGTGCGTGGCGTGTACCTTCCCACCGGCGCGGACCTCTTGCCAGACCCCGAGCAGGCAGCAGGGCTGATCAACGAGCGGACCAAGGCCATTGTCCTCGTTTCGCCGAACAATCCGGCCGGCGTCGAGTACCCCGCGCCGTTGATGCGGGCCTTCTACGATCTGGCCAAAGCGCATGGGCTGGCCTTGATCGTCGATGAAACCTACCGCGATTTTCACTCGTCTGAAGGCGCGCCGCACGATCTGTTCACCGATCCAGACTGGGATGACACGCTGATCCACCTCTATTCCTTCTCCAAGGCGTACCGGCTGACCGGCCACCGCGTGGGCGCTGTCATGGCCTCCGAGGAACGCTTGACGGAGGTCGAAAAATTCCTCGACACGGTCGCCATTTGTCCGCCGCAGATTGGCCAGATCGGTGCTCTTTGGGGGATGCAGAACCTGGGCGACTGGCTCGCCGGGGAACGGCTGGAAATCCTCGCGCGCCGTGACGCGATACGCGCGGGGTTTCAGCGCTTGCCGGGCTGGGAGTTGCTCGGCTCAGGCGCGTATTTCGCCTATGTCCGCCATCCGTTTGAGGCCCCGTCAGACGTCGTGGCCAAGCGGCTGGTCGATGAAGCCAGCCTGTTGGTTCTGCCGGGCACGATGTTCGGCCCGCTCAAAGAACAGGGCGGCTCGGGTCAGGCCGAAGCGACCCTGCGCATTGCATTCGCCAATGCCGACGCGGCTGGCCTTGACGAAATGGTGACGCGGCTGGCCGCAATCACACCCTGAACCGCTTGCCCCCTGCCCGCCGATTGCTTATCGATCTGCGAACCAATCTGACCCGAACCTGAAGGGCCCTTGAGCAATGGCAAAAACCGCGGCGAAAAAAGTCGGCAATATCTTTGTCTGGATCCTGATGGGCCTGCTGTTTGTGGCGCTTGCGGGCTTTGGCATCGGTTCGTTCTCGGGCGGGGCCAGCCGGGTGGGCAGCGTCGGCGATGTTGAGATCACGGCGGACGATTATTATCGCGCACTCAACAACGAAATCCGCGCCCAGATTGCTGATACTGGTGAAGTTGTGACTTTCGCCCAATTGCGCGCGCGCGGTGTGGATGAACAGGTTCTGACCGGCCTGATCGCACGCGCGGCCCTGAACCACGAGGCGGCGCAAATGGGGATTTCCGTCGGCGACGAAGAGGTAGCCCGCCAGATACAACAGGTTCAGGCCTTCCAGGGCACATCCGGGAACTTCGACCGCGACACGTATGAATTCGTCCTCGCGCAGCAGGGCGCATCCCCGCGCGAATTCGAGGAAGACACCCGTGAAGACATTTCGCGCGCGCTGTTGCAGACCGCTGTTGTCGGCGGCCTGACACCCCCTGCGATCTTTGCCGAAACCATCGCCGCTTATCAGGGCGAGACACGCGATTTCACGCGCTTGACCGTAGGCCGTGGTGAGTTGGCCGAAGACCTTCCCGAACCAAGCGATGAAGACCTCGCCGCCTACTACGAGGAAAACCCGCAACGCTTCACCCGGCCCGAGGCACGCCGCATCACCTATGCCTGGATCACACCGGATCAGATCCTCGACGATGTGGACCTGGCCGAGGACGAATTGCGCGGCCTCTACGAGGATCGGTTGAGCCTTTACGTGCAACCCGAACGCCGCCTTCTGGAGCGTCTGGCCTTCGGCAGCGTGGAAGAGGCGCAGGCCGCCTTTGACGCCATCGCCGCAGAGGAGACGGACTTTGACACTCTGGTGGAAGAGCGTGACCTGACGCTTGAAGACGTCGATATTGGCGAAGTATCCGCCGATGATCTGGGCGCAGCAGCAGCCGAGGCGATCTTCTCGGACGATGAAAGCGAAATCATCGGGCCGGTCGAAACCGGGCTTGGCCCCACCCTTTTCCGCGTGAACGCCGTTCTCGAAGCCTCTGAAATCACGTTTGAAGAGGCGCGCGTCGACCTTGCCGCCGAGATGGCCGAAGATGCTGCCCGGCGTGAGATCGATGCAATGCGCGAAGAGATGGACGATATGCTCGCCAGCGGTGCCACGCTCGAGGAATTGTCCAACGACACGGCCATGTCGCTTGGCACCATCGACTATACCCTGGCGTCTGAGGACGGCATCGCAGCCTACGACAATTTCCGCGACGCGGCCGCGGAGGTTGAGGAAGGCGATTTCCCGATCCTTTTGGAGCTGTCGGACGGTGGCCTTTTCGCACTGCGTCTGGATGAAGTGGTGCCGCCCACCCTGCCCCCGCTTGAGGGGATTGAGGATGAGGTCGCCGAGGCCTGGACGATCAGCGCCCTGCGCGACGCCGTCGCGGCGCGGGCCACGGAATTACTCGGTCAGATGGCGACCGGCGCGACGCTGGAGGATCTCGGCGACACGGCTGAGGAACGCCTTATCCGGCGGCAGGATTTGCTGCCCGACCTGCCCCCCACCACTGTGGCACAAGTCTTCCAGATGGATGCTGTAGGCGATGTGGTGATGATCCCCGGCGCGGAAGCCGCCCATGTGATCCGTCTGGATGCGATCAACTCCGCAACCCGCGACGGGCCGGATACGTCGATCCTGTTGCTGATCCTGGAGCAGACGATCTCGCAGAGCATCGCGACGGACATCTTCGAGGCCTATGGCCAGGCCACGCAGGCCGAGGCCGGGTTTACGACGAATTCCGGGGTGATCAACTCAGTCCATGCAGCCTTCCCCTGATGGCAGAACTGAGCGACTTTGAAGCGTTCCGCGAAGGCTGGGAGCTCGGCGAAAACCAACTGGTGCACGCCCGTCTTGCGGCCGATCTGGATACGCCTGTCTCTGTCATGCTGAAGCTGACAGACGCGGGGCGGGATGCCTTCATTCTGGAATCTGTCACCGGCGGAGAAGTCCGCGGGCGCTACTCGATCGTCGGAATGAAGCCCGACTTGATCTGGCGTTGCAGGGGTGAGACGTCTGAGATCAACCGCGCCGCCCGCTATGATCGCGAAACGTTCGAGCCCTGCGTGGAGGCTCCCCTTGATGCGATCCGCGCACTTTTGGCGGAGTCGGCGATTGATATGCCGGATGACCTGCCTGCCGCCGCCGCGGGCCTGTTTGGCTATCTGGGATACGACATGATCCGGCTCGTCGAACATCTGCCAGACGTGAACCCCGACCCGCTTGGACTGCCCGATGCGGTTTTGATGCGCCCCTCGGTCATTGCTGTACTGGACGGTGTGAAAGGTGAGGTCACAGTTGTCAGCCCGGCCTGGACGTCTTCGGGCCTGTCGGCGCGTGCGGCCTATGCGCAGGCCGCCGAACGTGTCTCGGATGCTTTGCGTGATCTGGAACGCGCGCCGTCCGTGGCGGCCCGGGAAATGGGCGATGCGCAGCCGTTGGGGGAACCTGTCAGCAATTTCACGCATGAAGCTTACCTGCAGGCGGTCGAAACGGCGAAAGACTATATCCGCGCAGGCGACATCTTTCAGGTCGTGCCCTCGCAACGCTGGACCCTCGACTTCCCCGAACCGCCCTTCGCGCTTTACCGCGCCTTGCGCCGCACCAACCCCTCACCGTTCATGTTCTATTTCAACTTCGGCGGCTTTCAGGTGGTGGGCGCGTCGCCCGAAATCCTGGTGCGGGTGTTCGACAAAGAGGTTACGATCAGACCCATCGCCGGCACCCGTCCCCGCGGCACCACGCCTGAGGAAGACAAGGCGCTCGAAGCCGACCTGATGGCCGACAAGAAGGAACTGGCCGAGCACCTGATGCTGCTGGACCTTGGCCGCAACGATACGGGCCGTGTCTCCAAGATTGGCACTGTGCGCCCGACTGAGGAATTCATCGTCGAACGCTACAGCCACGTCATGCACATCGTCTCGAACGTGGTCGGCGAACTCAGCGACGATCACGATGCGTTATCCGCCCTGCTCGCCGGTCTGCCTGCAGGTACCGTCTCCGGCGCGCCAAAAGTCCGCGCCATGGAAATCATCGACGAGTTGGAGCCTGAAAAACGCGGCGTCTATGGAGGCGGCGTTGGCTATTTCAGCGCCAATGGTGACATGGACATGTGCATCGCGCTGCGCACAGCGGTCGTGAAAGACGGCAAACTCTACATCCAGGCGGGCGGTGGCGTGGTCTACGACAGCGACCCGGAAGCCGAGTTCATGGAAACCGTGAACAAATCCCGCGCGATCCGCAAAGCCGCCGAGGATGCCAGCCTGTTCTCCCGCGACGGCAACCGGTAACCCGCTCGGCCCCTCCTCCGGCCTGCGGCCATCCTCGCAGCCGCACCCTGCCTTCCGCTGGTCAAAAATACTCCGGGGGAGGCGCGCAAAGCGCGGCGGGGGCAGCGCCCCCTAGACACAGAGAAGGAATGCGCCGAAGGCGCGCCGTTCGACAGAAATTACTAGTCGGCCCTATGGCTCCGACGCGCGCAGAAGGACAGCGGACAGAGGCGCCAGCGCCACGCCTTCGGAGCGATCCCCAAGCGCCCAGGAAAACAGCGCCGTCACTGTATCGGGCCGCGTATGGCCCGCCACAATCACCGTGCCCTCCTGCGAGGCGGTGAAGGCCGCGCGCGACAGAAAGCGGGTGATCGTCGTGGCGCGTTGGTTTTCATCATCGAGCATCCGGAACAAGGTCGCCCCCGGCACGCCTGCCCGGCTGGCGGTTTGTTCCGCCGCGTTCAAACCACGCGGAAACGCGACAAGCCCATGGCCTGTCTCGGCCAAAAGCGCGACGGTTGCGTCCAGCACCGGGCGATCGCCCTGGATGCGGCTATCGGGCGTGTCCAACAAGGCGACCGCTTCCGGCAGGACCGATTGCGCCGCGCTCACAGCCACTTCTGTATCAACTGCCGTTGCCCCGTCTGGAAGCATCGTGCCCAACATCAAAACTTCAAAACCGGCCTCCCGGTAGATCGCCGCGCGAGCCGCCGCATCAGGGTGCAGGGGATCGATGGCGAAGGCTACGGGGAAGGTGAAGCGGGTCAGCGTTGCCTGTTCGATGCGGCTGTCCGGTTCATCAATCAGAACGACGGCCATAACTGGGCGTTCGTCGGAGGGGTCGAAGGGCGCAGCAAAGGCTTGGATCGCCGGCAGGTCTTCCGGTGCCGGTTCCGGCGCGGCGTCAGCCTCTGCCTCCACCTCAGGCTCATCCGGTGTCGTGGACCCGCCAGCTTGCGGCAGACGCGAGACCTGCGGGAACCGCGGCGTCGAGGTTTCCGATGGAATTATCTCCGGGCCGTCGTCTGCGGCGGCATCATCGCCGATGGTTGGAAATCTTGGCGAATTGAGCGCCGGTGTATCAGGCTCAGTCGCATCAAGAGCAGCGATTTCTTCGGCTGAGGCTGCTTCATCCGCCGGTTCAGCTTCTGGAGCCTCCGCTTCGATCTCCGCCGCAGCGCTGTCTTCGGCCTCCGGGGCCGGATCCGCCTCAGGCAATGGGGCCGTTGCGGTTTCGACCGCTGGAGATGCACTGACTTGCGGCAGGTTCAACGCCGCAGGGGCATCACCAGTGGCTGCGACGGCAGAGGGTCCAGCGGGCGCATTTGGGGCTGCACCGAGTGCAGGGGCAGCGGCGATGTTCGTGGGGGCCTCAGCGGTCACTTGCGGTTGCGCTGCGGGGGCGGTGTCGAAACTCGGGGCTTGCGAAACGCCAGCAAGCTGCGGTGCCTCCGGGGCGGCAGCGTTCGGGGCCGCATCCGTGGCGGGCAAGGTCGCTTCTTCTTCGGGCGGCGGGCGATTGAACTCAGATCCAGCGGGCAGTGGGATGTCCGTGGCGGGGGCGGCTGCGCCGGTTTCGTCCGTCTCAGCAGCCTCCGCCTCGTCTTCTGGCGCTGCGGTTTCAGCGGGCGCTTCCGCCTCGGCAGGAGCCGTTTCAGCCGCAGGGGCAGCGTCTTCGACCGCTTCTTCTTCCTCTACCGGGGCAGCGGCCTCTTCCTCTCCGCCAACCGTTTCAGCCGCGGTTTCTTCCGTTGCGGGCGCCTCTTCTTCAACGCCGTCTTCCGCGCCGGTCTCTTCGGTTGTGGTTTCGGCGGGCACCTCTTCAGCCACCGGGGCTTCTTCCTCCGCCTCCGCTCCATCGGCGCCCACAGTGACGTCCAAGGCCGGAGCCCCTTGCGTGCCCGGGCGTGGTGGCAAAGGCGTGCTTAGGGACACCGCCGCAAGGACGACGCCTGACACCAGAAGACCTGAAAGAATACCGACACTCAGACCGCCCATGGCCCATGCTCCTGTCTGCTCAGGCCCGGGTTCGACGCCCGGGCATTCGACGCCACGCGTTGGCCCACCTTGACCCGCGCGCGCGGCTTTGAAACATGTATAGCGCGGGCGCGCGGCGCCTTCACCCCTTTTCGCGTGAGGTCGCCTGACGATGCTGCTCCTGATCGATAATTACGACAGTTTCACCTACAATTTGGTGCACTACCTCGGAGAGCTTGGCGCGGATGTGCGCGTTGTGCGCAACGACCAGATCAGCGTGCAGGATGCGATGGCCTCAGGCGCCAGCGGCATCGTTCTCAGCCCCGGTCCCGGCACGCCTGAACAGGCGGGCATTTGCCTGAGCCTGACGAAAGCAGCCGCCGGTGCGCAAATGCCATTGTTCGGGGTCTGCCTCGGCCACCAGACGATTGGCGAGGCGTTCGGCGGCAACGTCCAGCAGCATTCAGACATCGTGCATGGCAAGATGGGTGTGATCCAGCATGAGGGCAAAGGCGTCTTCGCGGGCCTGCCCTCCCCGCTGGAGGCCACGCGCTATCACAGCCTAGTTGTCGATCGCGTCTCCCTGCCCGCCGAGCTAGAAGTGACGGCGCAGCTGGAGGACGGCACCATCATGGGCCTGCGCCACCGGGAGCTTCCCATCGAGGGCGTGCAATTCCACCCCGAAAGCATCCGCTCCCAGCACGGCCATGCCATGCTGAAGACCTTCCTAGAGACGACCCAAATGAGTGAACCTGCATGACCGACGCAAATGATGCGATGAAGCCCATTATCTTTGCGGCTTCCGAAGGCCCCTTGTCCCGCGCTCAGGCGGAGGAGGCGTTCGGCTACCTTTTCGACGGCGCAGCGAGCCCGGCACAGATGGGCGGGTTGATCATGGCGATGCGGGCGCGCGGCGAATCTGTCGCTGAATATGCCGCCGCAGCGCAGGTGATGCGGGAGAAATGCATTGCGGTGAACGCACCCGAGGGCGCGATGGACATTGTTGGCACCGGCGGTGACGGGATGGGGACGCTCAATATATCCACCGCCACGGCCTTTGTCGTGGCGGGTGCAGGCGTGCCGGTGGCAAAGCACGGCAACCGTAACCTGTCATCAAAATCCGGCGCGGCGGATGTGCTGACCCAGATGGGCATCGACGTGATGGTCGGCGCGGATGTGGTCGAGACCTCCATCAAGGAGGCCGGGATCGGCTTCATGATGGCCCCGATGCACCACCCGGCGGTCAAGCATGTCATGCCGATCCGACAAGAACTTGGGTGCAAGACGATCTTCAACATCCTTGGCCCGCTGACCAACCCGGCCGGCGTAAAACGTCAGCTGACCGGCGCTTTTGCCATCGACCTGATCTACCCGATGGCCGAGACGCTGCTGGAACTGGGATCCGAGGCCGCGTGGTTGGTCCACGGCTCCGACGGGACGGATGAGATTTCGATTTCCGGTATCACCAACGTGGTGGAGTTGAAGGACGGCAAGCTGCGCTCGCGCGAGGTGCACCCGGAAGATGCCGGCCTGCCCGTGCATCCGTTCAAAGATATCCTCGGCGGCACGCCGGAAGAGAACGGCCAAGCCTTCCGCGCGCTTCTGGACGGGGCTGAAGGAGCTTACCGTGACGCCGTTCTGATGAATGCCGCCGCGGCCCTGATCGTGGCGGGCCGCGTGACAGAGCTGCGCGACGGCGTGGAAATTGCGCGCGACAGCATCGACAGCGGGGCCGCCAAAGCGGCGGTTGAAGCCGTGGCCCGTGTGACCTCGGCCAAGTGAAACGCTACGCCTTGCCTCTTGGGTTCGGCTTTATCGGGCTGGCCATGCTGACGATTGCGCTCATCCTCTACCTGCACATGGCACGGGAGACGCGGATTGGAGAGCGCTTGATTGATGACGGCGTAGCCACCGACGCGTTGCTGGTCACTGCCGAATATGTCGAACGGCTGTCCTGCCGGGGTGGGACGATCAAGGTCTGCAACCGCTCGGACTACGCACTCGGGCAAATCGTCTATCTCGTGGACGACCGACGCGCCGTTAATGACGTGACGCTGAGTGAAGAGGATTTCGCCTCCTTTGAGGCCGGGGAAGAAGTGCGCATTTCCATCGTCTATCTGCCCGACGACCCACAAGAAATTGAAGGCAACCGCGGCGACCGGTTCATCTCGGCGCGCTCCGACGATCTGACAATCATCGTCAGCGCCCTCTTCGGTATCGTGTTCGCAGCCATCGGCGGGATCGCCGCGTTGGTGATCCGCAAACAAACGCCTGTCTAAGCGGCCCCTCTCGACAGCCCTGCCCCCCTTGCCTAAGACGGTTCCATGAGCACCATTCTCGACAAGATCAAAGCCTACAAGTTGGAAGAGGTCGCCGCCGCCAAAGCTGCGCGCCCACTGACTGAAGTCGAAGCCGCCGCGCGCGATGCCTCACCCGTGCGCCCATTCGGGGCCGCGTTGAAGCAGGCCCAAACCGAGGGTTACGGCCTTATTGCCGAAATCAAGAAGGCGAGCCCTTCAAAAGGCTTGATCCGCGCCGATTTCGACCCGCCCGCCTTAGCACGCGCGTATGAGGCCGGGGGTGCAACCTGCCTTTCGGTGTTGACCGATACGCCAAGTTTCCAAGGCGCGCCTGAGTTCCTGCAAGCCGCCCGCGCCGCCGTCACCCTGCCCTGCCTGCGCAAGGATTTCCTCTACGACACCTATCAGGTTGCTGAGGCCCGCGCATGGGGTGCCGATTGCATCCTGATCATCATGGCCTCGGTCAGCGACGCTCAGGCGGCGGAGCTGGAAGAGGCGGCGTTCGCCTGGGGCATGGACGCGCTGATCGAAGTCCACGATGGGGATGAGCTGGATCGGGCCCTTGCGCTGAAATCGCCGCTTCTGGGTATCAACAACCGCAATCTCAATACATTCGAGACAACGTTGCAAACCACGCGTGACCTGTCCAAACGAGTACCCGGCGACCGCATGTTGATCTCTGAATCAGGCCTGTTTGAACCGGCTGACCTCGCCGACATGGCCCGCCACGGCGCGCGCACCTTCCTAATCGGCGAAAGCCTGATGCGGCAGGACGATGTGACCGCCGCGACCAAGGCGCTGCTGGCCGAACCGGTGCCAGCCTGATGGCGGACCTCACGCATTTCGACCAAAGCGGCGCGGCCCATATGGTCGATGTCTCCGACAAGGCCGTTACAGATCGCATTGCGGTGGCCGAATGCTACGTGAAGATGCTGCCGCAAACTCTGGAAAAGGTTGCGGAGGGCACGGCCAAGAAAGGCGACGTTCTGGGCGTGGCTCGCTTGGCCGGGATCATGGGCGCGAAGAAATGTCCCGACCTGATCCCGCTCTGCCATCCGCTGCCCATCACCAAAGTGTCCGTTGATCTGGAGCTTGACGAAACGCTGCCGGGCGTGCGCATCACCGCAACCGTGAAGACCACAGGGCAGACCGGTGTTGAGATGGAAGCGCTGACTGCCGCCTCAACCGCTGCATTGACGGTTTACGACATGCTCAAAGCAGCTGAGAAAAGCATGGAGATCAGTGGCTTGCAAGTCGTTCTTAAAGACGGCGGCAAGTCCGGCAGATATGAGGCCACCGCGTGATCTCCGTTGAAGAGGCCCTCGCCAAATGCCTTGCGCTGGCCGAACCGGTCGGCACGGAAACCGTTCCACTGGCTGAGGCCGGGGGCCGCGTTCTGGCCGCACCTGTCACTGCCTACCGCGATCAACCGCCCTTCTCCGCCTCCGCCATGGATGGATATGCCGTCCGTGACGTGGAAGCGATCCCCGGCCGACGCCTGAAGGTGGTGGGCGAAGCGCCCGCAGGCCACCATTGGCCCGGCACAATCGGCCCCGGAGAGGCGCTACGTATCTTTACGGGCGCTCCCCTGCCCGCGGGCACCGACCGGGTTGTGATCCAGGAAGATGTGGAACGTGACGGCGACAGGATAATCCTCGGCCGTGACCTCGGCGCAAACACGAATGTCCGCCCGTCAGGCGCGGACTTCACCGCAGGCGCAATGCTCTCCGCGCCGCGCCGTCTTACCCCCGCCGACATTGCACTGGCGGCTGCGATGAACGCCCCTGAACTGACGGTCTCCCGCAAGCCCGAAATTGCCCTGATCGCGACCGGCGACGAACTGGTCAGCCCCGGCGAGGACCCCGCCCCAGACCAGATCATCGCGTCAAACACCTATGGCCTGAAAGCCCGTATTGAAGCGGCAGGTGGACATGCACGCCTGCTGCCGATTGCCCGCGACAAACGCGAAAGCCTGGAACAGGTGTTCGAGATGGCCAAAGGCGCGGACATCCTGGTGACGATTGGTGGTGCCTCCGTCGGTGACCATGATCTGGTGGGTGATGTGGCCGCCGATCTGGGCCTCGACCGCGCCTTCTACAAGATTGCTATGCGCCCCGGCAAACCCCTGATGGCCGGACGTCTGGGTGAGGCGACGCTTCTGGGTCTGCCCGGAAACCCTGTTTCTGCCATGGTGTGTGCAGAGCTGTTCCTGATCCCGATGCTGGATGCGATGATGGGTCTGCCCGCCGGGCCCCGTCCACGTCTCAAAGCACGCCTAGGCGTCGATCTTGATGCGAATGGCCCCCGTGAACATTACATGCGCGCGCGCTTGTCACCCGGGGAAGACTTACCCACCTTGACCCCCTTCGGCAGCCAGGATTCATCGCTTCTGACCATCTTGTCAGAGGCCTCGGCACTGCTTGTCAGACCCGTTGAAGACAGCCGCAAACGCACCGGTGATCTTGTCGAATACGTCCCCCTCTCACAGCTATTTTCCTGATTCGTTGACAAATTGTTCGGAACAGGGGTAGAACATACCCTGAACGGGCATGGAATATGCCCGCGTAAGTTGAGCAGTGGGCCATAGGTCCGATCATAATCGAGGAGACGGGGATGCTGACGCGCAAGCAAAGGGACCTTCTGGAATTCATTCACAAGCGGATGCAGAAGGACGGTGTGCCGCCATCCTTCGACGAAATGAAGGAGGCGCTCGACTTGCGCTCCAAATCCGGCATCCACCGGCTGATCACAGCCCTTGAAGAACGCGGCTTCATCCGCCGTCTGGCCCATCGTGCCCGCGCGATTGAGATCGTGAAGATGCCCGATGCCATGACCGATGGCGGCAGCAGCGGATTTACCCCTCGCGTCATTGAAGGCGACCGTTCCGACCCACCAGCGGGCGCGATGCCGGTGCAAGCCGCGCCGGCCACCGAACTGCCCGTGATGGGCAAGATCGCCGCCGGTGTGCCGATCGAAGCGATCAGCCAAGTCGCAGCCCATGTGGCCGTCCCACAGCAGATGCTGGGAACCGGACGCAGCCACTATGCCCTTGAAGTTAAAGGCGATTCGATGATCGAAGCGGGGATCAACGACGGCGACATCGTGGTGATCGAAGAAGGCGATACGGCCGATAACGGCGATATCGTTGTGGCGCTGGTCGAAGATCAGGAAGCCACGCTCAAGCGTCTGCGCCGCAAATCCGGCATGATCGCGCTGGAGGCCGCCAACCCGGCTTATGAGACGCGCATGTTCCGCGATGATCAGGTCAAGGTACAAGGCAAGCTGGTCGGACTGATCCGCACTTACTGATACGTGTCGCTCCGGGGCAGAGGGGGACGATCCGTCTCTGCCTCACCGCGCTGACGCGCAGCTCCGTCAGCCGGACCTGGCGCCGGGCCAGCCCGGCGCGGTCCTGTCAGCGAACGACGCAATGACAATCAGTTTGTCGGTGTCGTGCAACGGTTCTTTTCTGGTATTTGTGAGCAGCGAACCGCTGCGAGGACGATCGCTGGCCGGAGGAGGAACAGAAAAGTCCACCGCACCCATCAGCGAAAATCAGCCGTTTTCAGACGGTTGCGCAAAGTATTCCTTGCCGCAGCCCCTGCCCCTGCGATAGCCCGCCGCGTCTGCTAACGATTTCCGGTTCTTACATGCCTTCGCTTTTCGTCCGCGCCACAGGCGCGCTTACCACTGCATTCACACTCCTCGCCCTGCCCGCATGCGCAACGCTGGCCGATCTCGACCTGCCCGGCTTTGGCCGTAACGCGCCAGAGGTCACGCTCGAAGACGTCGCCATGCGTTGGGATCACCGACCGGAGGCCGGCGAATGGACCCGCACTGCTTTTACTGCACTCGAAACACATGCGGCCATCCTGCCGACGCTGGTGCCAAATGACATCGCCGAATGGTGCCCCGCCTACCCAGATGCCACACAGGACGAGCGGCAATTGTTCTGGACCGGCCTCCTCTCCGCCCTCGCCCGGCACGAAAGCACCTGGAACCCGCAAGCCGTTGGCGGCGGTGGTCGGTGGTTCGGTCTTGTTCAGATCAGCCCCGCCACCGCTCGCCATTATGCCTGCCAGGCCACCAGCGGATCGGCCCTGCAAAACGGCAGCGCGAACATCTCGTGCGCTTTGCGCATTTGGGCCCAGACCGTGCCGCGTGACGGCGTGGTGGCCGCGGGCCGTGGCGGGATCGCCGCGGATTGGGGGCCGTTCGTGCAGGCCAACAAGCGCGAAGAAATGCGGGCGTGGATTTCCTCACAACCCTATTGCGCTCAGTAACGTCACGGCGCGGCGGGACGTTTTTCTTGCCCATGCGCACCGGGGCAGGCTAAATGACCTGTCTGCTGCCAATCCGGGGGGATGGCCTTTATGGGCGCATTGCGTCTGATTTGTCTGCTCGGCGGTCTGTCCGCCGTACTGGTTACCACGCCAGGAAAAGGGTTCGCCCAAGCCGATGCGTCGGTTGGGGTCGAAGTCACGTCAGGCGTGATCGACGATGATGTGGCCCTCGATCGCCCGGAACTGGCCGAAGGCGATCTGACCGTGGCCCCACATATTCTTATAGAAGAGGACGCTGTCAGCGCGCTGGCCCCGGCCATCAGCCTGCGGCCCGTGGTGCGCGACACCTGGGCCATTCCAAGCGCCCGCTGGGACGACCATCCAAACGGCGCGCGGTGGACAGCGGCTGTCTTGTCCGCACTGCGCGGTCCCGGCGCCCCCCTATTGGAGGTTGAGCCGCGCGACATTCATGCTTGGTGTCCGGGTTATATTCAGGCCTCCCCCGCACAGCGCGCCGCGTTCTGGACCGGCCTGATCTCAACCCTCGCCTGGCATGAAAGCACCCATCGTCCCTCAGCCGTAGGCGGCGGCGGACGCTGGTTTGGCCTTGTTCAAATCGCCCCCGGCACCGCCCGCTGGCGCGATTGCGATGTGCAATCGGGTCAGGCGCTTCTGGATGGGTCGGCAAACCTACGCTGCGGCATCCGGATCATGGGGATCACCGTGCCGCGCGATCAGGTCGTGTCTGAGGGGATGCGCGGTGTCGCTGCCGATTGGGGTCCGTTCCATTCGCAGCGCAAGCGCGAGGATATGCGGCAATGGGTGCGCGGGCAGGATTATTGCCAACTGCCCCCCTCGCCCACTCGCCCTGTAATGCGCCCAGCCAATCTTGGCCAAGCGCCAGAAACAGAAATGGCCCCGGTTTCGGGGCCATCTATCGGGCTGGATACCCGGCCTGTTCTGCGACCCGAGGCCGCTTAGGCCAGGCCTTGCACCTTCACATTGCGCGCGGTCGCTTCACGGGCGAGTTGCTTGAGGTCAGGCAGGAACTCGGTTGGCAGACGGATCTCCGTGCCATCGGTCAGCATCAACCCAACGAGCGGCGCGCCGTCACGCTTCTGGATGCGCAGGTAGGAGATCTGGCTGGTGGGGACAACAAAATCATCCTCGATCCCAAGCAGCTGCCAGGTCGATGCCGTAATCCGGATGCCGTACTTCGGCAGGCTCATGACCTGCCAAATGCATGCAATCAAAGCCGGAATGGCCATCAGAAGGACGAAGCTGGGGGCAACTTGCCAAAGGAAGGCGGCTAGGACGCCAAGCCCCACAAAGCTCAAAACGCTAAGGGCGGTGCTACCGGGGCGGACGGAATGTTCAAATGTCTCTGTCATGCATTAGACCAAAGAGCCAAAAAGTGACGACAATTTGGAAAGCGTGGGACAGGCACGCGGCAGTTCAGGTGTTTTTTCGCGACGAGCGGGCTTGGGATTACGGCTTGGTGCGCAGTGCGACGACCTGCTAGGGTCGCACCAATGGATCACCGAATGGGACCAGACAGGCCGTGACACCAGCAGACATACCGCCAGCCGCAACGCAAGTCGCGGCCCGCGCCCGCATCCCCGCCCTCGACATCGCGCGCACCGGTGCACTGCTTGCGATGGTGATTTTCCACTTCACCTTCGATCTGGAGCTTTTCGGCTATCTCGCCCCGGGCACAACCACATTGCCCGGGCCATGGCGCGCATTGGCGGTGGCCACGGCAAGCGCATTCCTGTTTCTGGCCGGTATGTCGCTCTGGATGGCCCACGGATCAGGCATTCGGTGGCCCGCCTTCTGGTGGCGCTTTGGCAAGGTCGGGGTTGCGGCGCTATTGGTCACAATCGGCACTTACATGGCGTTTCCTGATGCCTTCGTCTTCTTTGGCATCCTGCATTCCATCGCGCTCTGCTCGCTTCTGGGTCTGGCCGCGTTGCGGCTGCCTGCGCTCTTGATCGTTCCGTTGGCCGCCGCCGTCTTCTTCGCCCCGGATTTCGCACGCTCTGATGCGTTCAATGCCCCGTGGCTGTGGTGGACCGGCCTGCAAACTCTTCCCCTGCGCACAGTGGATTATGAGCCGATCTTCCCATGGTTCTCAGCCTTCTTGCTCGGGATGGCCTTGGCCAAGGCTATGGACAAGGCCGGGCTATGGGCCCGCCTGTCCGATCCAGCGCCATCCCGTGCCATGCGGCTGTTGAGTTTCCCCGGCCAGCACAGCCTGATCATCTACCTGATCCACCAGCCGATCCTGATTGGCTTGGTCTGGGCTGTCACACAAGTGATCCGGTAGCGCGCACGCGGCCTTCACGCTCCGCGCATACGGCTCACCATCTCACCCAGATCGCGGCTCAACCCTTCTGCCGCTGCCATCCGTTCCAACTCTGCCAGCATCAGGGCTTGTCGGTCGGCATCGTAGCGTTTCCAGCTGTCGAACGCTGTCGACATGCGCGCGGTGGTTTGCGGATTGATCGCATCGAGCTTCAGCAACCAATCGGCGACAAACCGGTAGCCCGCTCCCGATGGGTGATGGAAACCCGCCGGATTGCCCGCCGTCAGCCCCGCAATGACCGAACGGAAGCGGTTGGGGTTCTTGTAATCGAACAGGGAATGCTCGGTCAGCCGCGCTGCGGTGTCCACCGCCGCATTCGGGTCGGCCAACGCCATTTGAGACATGAACCATTTGTCCATCACCAGCCGGTCGTCTTTCCATTGCGCTTCGAACCTGGCCGCGATGTCAGGATCGCCCGCTTCCACCAAGCGCCCAAAGGCCGCCATCTGATCGGTCATGTTCGTGGCGGCCTCATACTGCGCCAGCGCGCGCACAGGCCCTTCTACGGCCGTTAGGTATCCGAGGCAGGTGTTGCGTAAACTGCGTTGCGCCGCGGGCCCAGCGGCAGGGCTGTAGGGGCCGGCAGTCGCATTCGCCTCATACTGACGGATCAGTTCATCCGTCATGGCCTCTGCAATCGCGCGCTGCATCTCCTTGCGTTTGGCATGGATCAACGAAGGGTCCGGCACCATACCGGCATCCACACAGGCCTGTGCCAGATCATCCCCGGACGGCAGTGCAAACATCAGCGCCCGGAACGCCGGATCAACCGACGTATCGCGCAACACGATTTCAAGCGAGGTGAGCAGACCAGTCGCCACAAAGCCCTGCCCCCGGATCATGTTCAACAGATCCTCCCGCACCACGCTGCGCCCGGCTTCCCACCGGTTGAACGGGTCCGTGTCATCCCGCATCAAGGCCAGCCGTTGGCCAAACGTCGTCGGCGCATCAAGGATTACCGGGGCCGAAAAGCCCCGCAACAGCGACGGCGTGACATCGCCCGAACCAACCACGTCCAGCGGCCAACTCAGACGCATCTCAGGTCCATCAAGCACAGCCAAGGTCTCCCCCACGACCTCCTTGCCGCTGTTGTAAAGCGCGAGGCGCACGGGAATGACGGCAGGCTCTTTCATCGGCTGGTTGGGCGTTGGCGGCACCTCCTGGCTCAGGTGCAGGGCGAATTCGTCCCCTTCTGCGCCCCAGCGCGCGGTCACTTTCGGCGTTCCTGCCTGACTGTACCAGCGCTTGAACTGCGACAGGTCCGTCGCCGTGACCTCTTCGAAACAGGCCAGCCAATCCTCAATCGTGCAGGCCTGCCCATCATGTCGGTCGAAGTAGAGCGTGCAGCCCGCCTGATAGGCATCGTCCTCAATCAGCGTGCGCAGCATCCCGATGACTTCGGCCCCCTTCTCATAAACCGTCGCCGTGTAGAAATTGTTGATCTCCACATAGCTTTCGGGCCGCACATTATGCGCCAACGGCCCCGCATCTTCGCGGAACTGACGGGCGCGCAGCGTCAGCACGTCCTGAATGCGCTGCACCGGCGCGCTGCGCATGTCAGCGCTGAACTGCTGGTCGCGGAACACCGTCAGCCCTTCCTTCAGGCACAACTGGAACCAGTCCCGGCAAGTGATGCGGTTGCCCGTCCAGTTGTGGAAATACTCATGGGCGATGATCGCCTCGATACTGGCGAAATCGGCGTCCGTCGCGGTCTCAGGGCTGGCCAGAACATACTTGGAGTTGAAGATATTCAGCCCCTTATTCTCCATCGCGCCCATGTTGAAATCATCCACGGCCACGATGTTGAACACGTCCAGATCGTATTCGCGGCCATAGACCTCCTCATCCCAGCGCATCGACCGGATCAGGGCATCCATGGCATAGGCGCACTTATCCTCGTCCCCGGGACGGACCCAGATGTTGAGGTCAACAGACGCGCCGCTGGCGGTGGTGAAGGTATCGGAATGGGCCACCAACTCCCCCGCGACCAGCGCGAACAGGTAGGCCGGTTTGGGGTGCGGGTCGTGCCATTCGGCAAAGCCCTCGCCTGCGCCCGCCGGATTGCCGTTCGACAACAGCACGGGCAGGTCGGACTCGATGCGCACCTTGAAGGGCGCCATCACGTCAGGCCGATCCGGATAGTAGGTGATCTTGCGAAAGCCCTCGGCCTCACACTGGGTGCAATACATGCCGTTCGACATGTAAAGCCCTTCCAGTGCGGTATTGGCGGCTGGATTGACCTCCACCACCGCTTCCCACGTAAAGGCACTTTCGGGGACAGGCACGTTGATCCCGCCCTCAGTGGGGACAACGACCACATCCTGCCCGTCGATCTTGGTGGAGATCGGCGTCAAATCCTCCCCATGCAGGAACATCTGTGCAGGCGCGCCGGGTTTCGGCACGAAGCGTATGCGCGACGTGACCCGCGTGGCGTCCGGAGAGAGCGCAAAGCTGAGCGATACGGCCTCAACCTCCCACGGGAACGGCGTGTAATCCTCCAAGCGGATCGGCTGCGGGGCGGCGGGGGCTGCATCTTTCATCAAGTGGGCTCCTTGGCTTTCCCCACTAGCTAGAGCGCGACCAGAGGGCGCGCAAGCAACCGCATTGCTTGCAGTTGCAAACGGCCATGCTATCTCTGCCCCATGGCAAATGTTCTTGTTTGGTTCAAACGCGATCTGCGGGTGCAGGACAACCCGGCGCTGGCCCTGGCCGCCGCGCGGGACGGCTCCGTTTTGCCGCTTTACATTGCCGAGCCGGAGGCATGGGCGCAGCCTGATGCCTCCGCCCGCCAATGGCGTTTCATCGCGGAAAGCCTTGAGGGGTTGCGCAAAGATCTGGCCGCTATCGGCGCACCGCTGATCGTCCGAACAGGTGACGCTGTTGAGACCCTCGCCGCCCTTTGCGCCAAACATAGCATCGCCGAAATCATCAGCCATGAGGAAACCGGCAATCTCTGGTCCTATGCGCGTGACCGCAAGGTTGCGGATTGGGCGCGTGGTGCAGGCATCCGTTGGACAGAAGTGCCGCAAATGGGCGTGCACCGTCGCCTGCCCTCCCGCGACGGGTGGGCTAAGACGCGCGAGCAAGCAATGCGCCTGCCCCAGATCGAAATGCCATCCACATTGCGCGCATTGCCGGAGGAGCACGGTGCGATCCCCGATGCGCGCGATCTTGGCCTGCCTTTCGATCCCTGCCCGGGACGCCAGAAAGGCGGGCGAGCCATGGCACTGTCGACCCTCGGCTCGTTCCTGACTGAACGGGGGCAAGACTATAGACGCGCCATGTCGTCTCCGCTGGACGGCGCAACCGCCTGCTCGCGCCTCTCGCCCCATCTCGCCTTCGGCACCCTATCATCGCGTGAGGCCGTACACGCCAACGCAGCCCGCCGCGTGGAGTTGAAAGGCACGCGCTCAGGCTGGCTCGGCTCGCTCAAGAGTTTCGAGGCCCGCCTCGCTTGGCGCGACCATTTCATGCAGAAATTGGAGGATCAGCCCAGCATAGAGACCCGCTGCCTGCACACTGCTTACGAGGGCCTGCGCCCGCTTGAGGCAGACGCGACACGCCTGCACGCATGGGAACAAGGCGAAACCGGCATTCCGTTCGTCGACGCCTGCATGCGCTCCCTAAATGCAACCGGCTGGCTGAACTTCCGGATGCGCGCAATGCTTGTGGCCGTGGCCTCCTACCACCTCTGGCTGGACTGGCGCGCCACCGGCCCGCATCTGGCCCGACAGTTCACCGATTATGAGCCCGGCATCCACTGGCCCCAGGTGCAGATGCAGTCAGGCACCACCGGCATGAACACGATCCGCATCTACAACCCCGTCAAACAGGGCATCGATCAGGACCCAACCGGTGCCTTCACGCGAGCTTGGTGCCCCGAGCTGCGCGATGTCCCTGACGCGCACTTGCAATCGCCTTGGGCATGGGAGGGCGCGGGCCAACTTCTGGGCAAACGCTACCCCGCCCCGATCGTTGACGTCAAAGAGGCTGCAAAAGCCGCACGAGACCGGGTCTGGGCCGTGCGTCGCGGCGATGCGTTCCGTGTGCAGGCCGCGAAAATCGTTGAAAAACATGCCTCGCGCAAAGACAGCGGCGCGGGGCGGCATTTCGTCAATGACCGCGCGCCAAAGCGAAAGAAGGCCAAACCAGACAACCAGCTTTCGCTCGGCCTGTAATCGCCCCTCCTCCGGCCTGTCGGCCGTCCTCGCAGCGCCCATGTTCGAAACACTTTGTTCCGCTTCGGTAGGGAAAACAGGTGTTTGACGGCCCTTCCAATGCGCGTAGCATCAGGCCCAAAGACACGAACCTGACGGAGCCCTCCATGCATATCCTCATCGGCCTTGCCACGCTTGTCGGCGGCATTCTGTTCTGGGTCTGGCGCGCGCGGATGGCGGCGAATGCAGCGTCCGAGCTTGCTGATATCGCGGGCACCATGGCCGGTGCTGTGCGACGCTTCGGCTTTCGCCGCCGCCACGACATGCACCCAGTCGATTGCATCGACGACAACACGCTGGCCGCAGGCGCACTGACGGTGGCGTTCCTTGACCTCGGCACCTCTCAAACGGATGAGCTGCGCAACAAGCATCTCGTCGCCCTGCAATCCCATTTCGCCATCGAAAAGGCGGAGGCCGAGGAAATTCTCGTCATGGGCCATTGGATGGTCAATGAATGCAACGGCCCAGCCCCGGCGGTGACGCGACTTGGCAAGCGGTTGATGAAGTTGACCGGGTCTCATGGCCTCGACGCGCCGCTCAATGTGATCAACGATGTCGCCTCTGCCAACGGCGGGCTGACCGACAGCCAGCGAGACGCCCTGCACGATTTGCAGCGCATCTTCCGCCGCTGAACAAAGCACTCGCGGCCTACACGGCCAGTAGACGCTTGCCCGCCCCCGCGCCCTGCCCTAAACCCGGCCTCGCGTAAATGCGGAGGCCAAAATGCTCGACCTGACCTATGAGACCCCGAAACCCAAAGTGATCGCCGGTGCCAAGCACGATTGGGAACTGGTCATCGGGATGGAGGTTCATGCCCAGGTCGCTACCAACGCAAAACTTTTCTCCGGCGCCTCGACGCAATTCGGGGCCGAGCCGAACTCCAACGTCGCCTTTGTGGATGCGGGCATGCCCGGCATGTTGCCCGTCATCAACGAGGCCTGCGTCGCCCAGGCCGTCCGCACCGGCCTTGGCCTTAAGGCCGAGATCCACCTGAACTCCGCCTTCGACCGCAAGAACTACTTCTATCCCGACCTGCCGCAGGGCTACCAGATCAGCCAGCTCTACCACCCCATCGTGGGCGAAGGCGAAGTGTTGGTGGAACTGGGCGACGGCACCGCGCGCACGGTCCGCATCGAACGTATCCACCTCGAACAGGACGCGGGCAAATCGATCCACGACATGGACCCCGCGCTGTCGTTCGTCGACCTCAACCGCACCGGCGTCGCGCTGATGGAGATCGTCTCCCGCCCCGATATCCGCGGCCCGGAAGAGGCCGCCGCCTACCTCCTGAAGCTCCGCCAGATCATGCTCTATCTGGGCACCTGCGACGGCAACATGCAAAACGGCAACCTGCGCGCGGACGTGAACGTCTCGGTCTGCCTGCCCGGCGCCTATGAACGCTATCAGGAAACGCAGGATTTCTCCCATCTCGGCACACGGTGTGAGATCAAGAACATGAACTCCACCCGCTTCATCCAACAGGCCATCGAAGTCGAAGCCAAGCGCCAGATCGCCATCCTCGAAGCGGGCGGCAGCATCGATCAGGAAACCCGCCTCTACGATGTCGAAAAGGGCGAAACGCGGTCAATGCGCTCCAAGGAAGAAGCGCATGATTACCGCTACTTCCCCGATCCCGACCTCCTGCCGCTGGAAATCGAGCAGGCCTGGGTCGACGACATCGCCGCCCACCTGCCCGAACTGCCGGACGCCAAGAAAGCCCGCTTCATGGGTGACTTTGGCCTCGCCGATTACGACGCCTCCGTCCTGACCGCCGATCTCGACGCCGCTGCCTATTTCGAAGCCGTCGCTGGGAAGACCAACGGAAAACTCGCCGCCAACTGGGTCATCAACGAACTCTTCGGTCGCCTCAAGAAAGACGACCGCGAGATTGAGGACAGCCCCGTCACCCCCGACCAACTCTCGTCCCTCATCGCGCTGATCGAAGCCGACACCATCTCCGGTAAAATCGCCAAAGACGTGTTCGAGATCAGCTACACGTCAGGCCGCGACCCGGAGGAGATCGTCGAAACCGAGGGCCTGAAACAGGTCACCGACACCGGCGCCATCGAGGCCGCCGTGGATGAGATCATCGCCGCCAATCCCGACCAGGTCGCCAAGGCGAAAGAGAACCCCAAGCTCGCAGGCTGGTTCGTGGGTCAGGTGATGAAAGCCACCGGCGGCAAGGCGAACCCGAAGGCCGTCAACCAGATCGTGGCGAAAAAGCTGAACGGCTGACGAACTACCGAGATTGTAGGGCGGGACATGTCCCGCCGCGACGATCCCGCGATGCAGCCGCATCCGAAATCGGCTTCGAGCCCAACTTGAGCATTCGCCGGCGCGCTTCGAATGGCCGAAATCCGATTGAAAAATTCCATTGATCCGGGTACCGTCTAGCCACGGCCTGGCTCGGGCCTCCCCCCTCCATTGGGGCAGCATCTGACATGCGGAGCGAGATATCGTCGAACCTGTCCTGTTCGAGCACACGCATAAGGAGGGATTGCGGAAACCGCTCGTAAACGGAGGTTCAAGATGAGATTCTCATCCCCAATCTACACCCTCAAGCGTCATGCAAAGCAGCTTGCGCGTGACAATGACATCAAGCTCCACGAGGCCCTCGACCAGGTTGCCACAAAAGAGGGCTTCAACGATTGGAGCCACTTGGCTGCCAATTTCTCCAAAGCGACACCAGCCAGAAAAATCATGGGCCAGCTCAGGTCAGGCGATATGGTGTTGATCGGGGCGCGACCCGGTCATGGCAAAACGCTTCTTGGGCTGGAGCTCGCTGCGTTGGCTGAGAAAAACAATCGCAAAAGCTATGTTTTTTCATTGGAATACAATGAAGCGGACGTCTGGGACCGATTTGCAAAACTAGGCCTCGACCAAGAGGCCGGGACCCGTCCGATCGTCGTGGATACGTCAGACGAAATCTGCGCGGCCTATATCATTGAACGTCTCGGTTACAGGCCGGGTGAGGCGCTGGTCGTTATTGATTACCTTCAGCTTTTGGATCAACGGCGCAGCAATCCAGCGCTTGAAGACCAAATGCGGGCGCTCAAGACATTTGCCGTCGAAAGCGGGGCAATTGTGGTTCTGATCTCACAGATCGACCGCGCATTCGATCTGTCTTCCAGCGCCATGCCGGGCCTTGGGGACATACGGCTGCCAAACCCGCTTGAGCTGTCTCTTTTCGACAAGAGGTGCTTCCTGCATGACGGTGACATCCAGATAGAGACGGCCGCATAAGGCTGGCCCAATGGCTTTGCGGACATGCACGCAATGCCCGCAAAGTCGCGCGCAATGAACGCCATCGTCGGCTTGGTGACGCCCGGGGCAGTTCAAATGCATAAGGGGTCCTGAGGTCCTGACATGAACGACACCTTCACGTTGAGATGTGCTAAGATCGAGCATGCCGAAGGCATTGGCTCAGTGATCCGCGCCGCTATTGAACAGGTCAATGCGAAGGACTATCCGCCAGCGGAAATCAATCGTCTCTTGCAGAACTTCACGACTGAGAAAATTGCAGCTCTGCTCCAGCAGAGGCAGACTTTGGTTGCTTTGTTCGGAGAACGAATTGTCGGCACAGGGGCCATTCAGGGCGCCGAAGTAAAATCGGTTTTTGTTGCACCCGATTGGCACCGAAGGGGGATTGGTGCTGCCATTGTGTATGAGCTTGAGAAAATCGCCGCGAGAGACGGAATTGAAACTCTCGAAGTCTCTTCTTCACTCTCTGCCACGCAGTTTTACTCGGTCTTGGGATACATCGAAACGTCGCGGAACATCTTTGGAAACGAAGAGACAGTGCAAATGACGAAAGCTTTAGCGCGAACCTAATCGAGGTAGATTTCGAAGGTTGGCTTTGTCCCGCAAGGCCGTAGCTGCACCCTTTCATTAATCACCCTGGATCAGTGAAATCCCGCCGAACGCTCGCCGTTCCAAACCCAATTCTTCGCGCGCCAATCCGTCCCGGCTATTCTGCCGCCCATGATCCACCTCTCCTATGCCACCGACCTCTCCGACGGGCGCCGCGCCGTCTTCGACAGCGCCGCCACGCGCTGGAACGAGGTGCTCATCACCGACTTCCCCGAAGTCGACCTGAACGGCACACCGGAAACCGGTGTCCTCATCGAAGTGTCCATCACTCGCATCGATGGCCCCGAGGGTGTGCTTGGCCAAGCCGGGCCCACTCATCTGCGCCCCGATACACGCCTGCCCGCACGAGGCATCATGGAATTTGACGATGCCGACCTTGAACGCCTCGAACTGGCTGGCAGCTTTGAGGATGTGATCCTGCACGAAATGGCCCATGTCCTGGGCTTCGGCACGCTTTGGGGCACCTTCAACCTGATCGCCGCGTCGGGCTCCATGAACCCCGAATTCATCGGGACCCGCGCCGTGCGCGAGTATCGCCAACTCGTTGGCACCGACGCCGCCCTTGGCGTGCCCATCGCCAACACCGGCGGCCCCGGCACGCGCGAAGGCCATTGGCGCGAGCTGGTCTTCGGGGATGAGCTTCTGACCGGCTTCCTATCGGGCACCAACCGCCCCCTATCGCGCCTGTCGCTCGCCGCGTTCGAGGATCTTGGTTACGGCGTCGATTACACCAAGGCCGATCCCTATACCCTGCCCGAGTTTCGCGATCTCGCCATTATGGGCATCACCGAGGCCGTCCGCATTTGTGATCTGTGCCGCATGGGGCGACCTGAGCCGATCCTGCTCGATTGAGATAAGACCATTGTGGACCTGCGATTTGATGGCCAGGGCCGCACCCGCCAACAAAACGTGCCTCGTGCAGCCATTTCCGTGCGAGAATTGGTAACTACGGAATAACTACGGGTTCACTACAGGTTCTTTCCACGCGCTGCGTTGCCCCCAAACCTCTTGCTGCGGTCCGTACAAGCGGCCATAAGACCCGCCAAATCGCACGCGGAAAAACCCATGCCCAGCTACGAATACAAAGTCATTCCCGCCCCTGAAAAAGCCCGCAAAGTCAGAGGTTTGAAAGGGGCAGCCCTGTTCGCCCATGCACTGGAAGAGGCGATGAACGAACTGGGGGCTGATGGCTGGCAATATGTCCGCGCCGATGTCTTGCCCCAAGAGGAGCGTGCGGGCCTGACGTCGAAGACAACAACCTATCGTAACCTGTTGGTTTTTCAGCGTGAAACCACGTCCTCCGCCGAAGATTCTTCTCCCATCCCAAGCGCAAGATCGGAGCCAGAGCCGGACCAGCCCGAGGCGGAAGAAGACGATGTGGAAAACCTTTGGCAAGACGCCGAAACCGCAGAGGAAACTGACCTCGGCGGCGCGCTATTCCCGCACCGTGAGCGCAAGGGCGTGGATCTCTGACATCAGGTCCGCCCCAATCGCCCCGTGAACGGCGCGGTGCTTCGCGATCCGGCTGAGCCCCTCAAACGCCTCACTTTCCACGGTGACGCGGAAATGGCTTTCGCCGCCTTCCTGAAAGCCCGCATGGCCGCGATGGGCCTCACTTTCGTCGACCACCTCCAGAAGCCGGGGCGCAAAGGCCTCCCGCAGCGCCGCTTCAATTTTCTCTGCCCGTCCGGCCATTTTCTGTCCCTTCTGACCTTTCCCTCGCCAGCCAAAACCCTAAACTGCCATTCCCGAGTCGAGAAGGGCACGCACATGACCGACAAAGACCCGTTCAATTTTGACCTGCGCGTTTCTACGGACAAAAAGAAGCGCCGCACAGGTCGCCGCGGCATGTCCGGCGCGTTCGAGACATCGCAGCGCGTTTGCGAACATCCCGGCTGCGAGGAACAGGGCCAATATCGCGCACCGAAAGGCCCTGATAACCTTGAAGAATTTCGTTGGTTTTGCCGCGATCATGTCCGCGAATACAACCTGAAATGGAATTTCTTTGAAGGCACGACCGAGGCTGAGATGAACGCCCAGATGGACCGTGACCGCGTCTGGGACCGGCCGACCAAGCCGTTCAAGCAATCGGCCGAGGAAAAGGCATGGGCGCGCCTCGGCATTGAAGACCCGCATCAGGTTCTTGGCCAGAACGCTACGCAAAATCCGGGTCGTGCGGGCGGTGGCACAAAGGGGCGTCGCCTGCCCCCCACGGAACGTCGCGCCGTCGAGATCCTCGAGGTCAACGACAACGCCACCAAGCCTGAGATCCGCAAAGCGTACAAAGCGCTAATCAAGGTACTGCACCCGGATATGAATGGCGGCGACCGCTCCGACGAAGACCGCTTGCAAGAGGTCGTCTGGGCCTGGGACCAGCTCAAAGTCTCCCGCAACTTCGCGGATTAAGGACATGGGACTGTTTGCAGATCGCACCTTTGCAATCCGTGCCCTAGAGCAACACACGGATTTGGCAGAGGCTGACATCGCTCAGTTCATTGCCCGTGCACGACCGGCCCTCACCTTCCGGCGTCACATCACACCCGAAGACGAGGTGCCGCTTGGCGCGTCAAAGATTGGCGGTCGCCCGGATATGGGGGCCGATCTACCGTGGCCCATCCGCGCACCATATGAGGGCGTGGTCGAAGCCGTGGCAAACTGGCCCGAGGCACTGCGTAACATTTACAGCCCCGAATGGATTGACGCTTACATCGCCTACAACTCGGCGCCCGCACCCCTTGGTTTTATTGCACAATTCGACCTCGACACCCTATCGTCTCGTTCAGGCTTCGACCCAAACCTGCCGCGCACGGGTCGTCTGCTGCTATTTACGGATCCTTCCGGCCATCACAGCGCCGACGCTATGGCCTCAGCGCAATGGGTTCAGGTGATCCACGACACAACACCGCGCGACCAAATCATTCGCCACACCACGCCTGAGGCCCTGATCGAGCATTGGAGCACCAGCGTTCTGATGGACCAGAACCAATATTACGGCGGCCCCGAAGCGCCATGGTCGGAAACCGCCGATTGCGAGCGGCTGGACGCCGTCGACGCGATCAGCCTGCCCCATGACCGTGCCTGGCAAGCCCCTCAAAGTACCCTCGACATTCTGCGCGCGCTCAGAGTGGCAGACCCTACCGGGCTCGAAGATGCAACCGTCTCCGACTACGCCGCCGGTATCTCCTTTCACGGTGACCAACTGGGCGGCCATCCTATCCCGGTGCAAGACAGCGTTCCCGCTGAGATCGATCGCCTCACCGACGGCGCGCTTGGCCCGGTCGAGGGCTGGCGGTTCCTGTTCCATGTGCAAGGCGAAACCTACCTGCCGCAGTTGATGACCGATTGGCGGGATGGTGACCTCTATCTCATGGATCAGCCACCACCGGCAGGCACTGATAGCATCGGGGAGGTCTTCGGTGTTGCGCAGTCGACCTGAACCCCTTGCCCTGAGCTGGCCCGCGCCCTAACCCGCGTCCATGGTAAAGCACGTCAACACCCTGATCCTCGGCGCGGGCGCGGCGGGCCTGATGTGCGCCGCACATGCCGGGCCGGACACTCTGGTCGTCGACCATGCCAAGGCGCCGGGCGAAAAGATCCGCATCTCCGGCGGTGGGCGGTGCAATTTTACCAATATCTACGCCGGGCCAGAAAACTTCCTTAGCGAAAACAAGCATTTCGCGAAATCCGCGCTCAGCCGCTACACGCAATGGGATTTCATCGACCTCGTCGACCGCCACAAGATAGCGTGGCATGAAAAAACACTGGGCCAGCTGTTCTGCGACCAATCCGCCAAAGACATCATTGCGATGCTCTTGGCCGAAATGCAGCCCGCGCAGCTTTGGTTACAGACCGAGATTGGCGAGATCACCCATGAAGGAAGCCAATTCCGCGTTGGCCTGACCCGCGAGGGAAAGGTAATCAGCGTGACAGCCCGCAACCTGGTGCTCGCAACCGGCGGCAAATCCATCCCCAAGATGGGGGCAACGGGCCTCGCCTACCGCATCGCCGAACAATTCGGCCACCGCGTCACGGATACCCGCCCTGCCCTTGTTCCGCTAACCTTTGATGGACCCGCAAAGCAGCAGTTCGCCGCACTGTCCGGCACCTCCGTCCCCGCCCGCGTGGCCTGCAACGGCACCAGCTTTGAAGAAGGCATGCTGTTCACCCATCGGGGCCTGTCTGGCCCGTCGATCCTGCAAATCTCATCCTACTGGCGCGAAGGGGAAAGCCTGTCCCTGCACTTGCGTCCGGACCTCGACCTGCTCGACGCTCTGCGCACGCGCCGCCAAACCGGGGGCGCGAAGGCTGTAACCACAGTTTTGGCCGAAATTCTGCCCAAGGCGCTGGTACAGCATCTGGCTGAGGCTGTGCCAATGCAGGGCAACTTGGCCGATCAATCCGACGCAGCCCTGACGGCGTTAACCGAAAAACTGACCGCATGGCAGGTCACGCCAACCTCGTCCGAGGGCTACCGCACGGCGGAAGTCACCCTCGGCGGCATCGCGACGGACGGCCTGTCGTCCAAGACAATGGAGAGCAACCACGTGCCGGGCCTCTACGCGATTGGCGAAGCGGTCGATGTGACAGGCTGGCTGGGGGGCTATAATTTTCAATGGGCGTGGAGTTCCGCTGTCGCGGCGGGCCATGCCATCAGGGCGTCCTAAGCCACCCCTCCTCGGCCCGTCCGGGCCTCCTCGCAGCGGCACCACTATGTCAGACCGCTCACGCCCGCCAGAAAGCCGATGTGAACAAGACCATCACCGCCATCAACTCCAACCGCCCGATCAGCATGGCTGCCGACAGGATCCACTTCGCCGGGTCGTTAACAGCGGCATAGGTGCCGTCCGGCCCGATCATATCGCCCAGACCCGGGCCAATATTGCCCAAGGCAGCCGCCGCGCCGGAGACGGAGGTGATCACGTCCAACCCGGTCAAACCCAGCAAAACGGCCATGATGCCGAGGGTCACGAAGAACAGCACGAAGAAGGCCATGACGGAAGACAGCACCTCTTCCGCAACGGGGCGTCCCTCATAACGCGGCTCAAAGATGCCGTGCGGCGCGTAGAGGCGGCGCACTTGTGTGGCGACAGCGGCGAAGAGCAGTTGGTACCGGAACACCTTGATCGAGCAGGAGGTTGAGCCTGCGCACCCGCCGATCAGCCCCATGAAGAAGAAGGCAGGTACCGCAACCGCCCCCCAAACCTGATAATCCGTGCTGGCATATCCGGTGCCCGACACGATGGAGACAACGTTAAACAGCCCCTCGCGCAGGGCCACTTCCGGCCCGGTGCCGTTCGCAAAGACCCGGTAGAGCGCAAGCCCCACGACGATGGTCAGGATGGTCGCCAGATAGGCGCGGATCTGACTGTCGATCAGGATCGGGCGGGCTGTGCCTGCAACCAGCTGGATGTAGCGGACGAATGGCAAGCTCGCGAGCAGCATGAAAAACGCGCCTGCGTATTCCAATGGCCCCTGAAAGGCCCCGAAAGAGGCGTTGTAGTTGGAGAATCCGCCAGTCGAGATCGTCGTGAACGCGTGCATGATTGCGTCGAACGGCGCCATGCCCAAGGCGGAATAAGTCAGTGCACACAGGATGGTCAGTGCCACGTAGATTACCGAAATCCGGCTTGCGATCTCGCCCGCGCGCGGTAGGATTTTTCCAAAGGTATCAAAGCCCTCTGATCGGAAGATCTGCATCCCTCCCACCCGCAATTCGGGCAGGAACACCATGGCCACAACGATGATCCCGATGCCGCCAAACCACTGCATCAGGCCGCGCCAGAGGTTGAGGCCGACGGGCAGCGTATCGATATCGGTGATGATCGTGGCCCCGGTCGTTGTCAGGCCCGACATAGCCTCGAAGAACGCGTCCACAACGCGCAACTGGCTGTCGCCAAAGATGAACGGCAGTGCACCGAACAGCGGCAGCACCAACCACACGCCCGTGGTCAGGATAAAAGTCTGCTGGATGGTCAGCCCCTTGCTGACTCCATTGGCACAGGCGAGCGTCACGAACAGGCCCGTCAGCACGGTGATGGCGCAGGCTTCGGCAAACGCGCCCCAATGGCCGTTACCCGCCAGCACATCCGCCACCAGCGGCACCAGCATCGTGACCCCAAGGGTCAGGACCAACAGGCCCAGAACGTAGCCCACCGGGCGCAGATCGAACATGGGGCGGAGCGTTGGCTTGCCGCTTGCACGCTGTCAAGAACGCGAAGCCGTCGCGGCACAAGAAGGCCTGAAGTGAGACGCCACTAAATTATTGATTTGAAGTATCTTCCTGTCTACCGTGTGACGCAACGACAACCCGGACGCGCCTGCCAATTGCGCGAACGACACCAAGACCGGGACAGGGGATGGACGATATGGCCAGTGATGGCACGAAAACCAAAGCCACAAAAACGCTCAGCGATGGCGATATTTCCACCTATGCGCGCAGGGGCGGCCCTGCCGCGGGCGGGGCCGGGACGGATGCTGATGCCCATGCGCATACCGACGCCGATGCCGTCGCAACCGACCATGATACATTGGCACCGGCGGCGACCGATGCGGACGCGCAAGCCCATACTGATAAGGATTAACGGAACCGGGGCTGTGTCACAGCGCCGTGGACATTTTCTCACCCAGCCATTTCCAGCAAGGGAGACAGTCAAATGGACGAGAACAATCACGACAAGAAGAAAAAGGCCCCTTCTGCCGGGAAGCCTTTGACGGAAGATCAGATCAAATCGAAGCGCGTTGACCGCCGCACGGTCCTTCGGTCCGTCGGTCTTGCTGGCCTTGGCGCCGGTGCGATGGGCGTTTCGGGCTGCGTGGCGTACGGCGTGACAGACGTCGACAACGGCAACATCACTGATCCCATCGGTGCTGGTCGTGGCGCGCCGATCGCTTACCGCTCGGGGATCACCGATGCGGACTTTGGCGGCAACATCACTGACCCGATCGGTCGTGGCCGCGGACGCCCCTACTACTAATCTGCCCTTACACGGCGCGGCCTAAGCATCTCGGGCCGCGCTTAATGTCACTTGAAAGGTGTTTTCGATGACGGACCATAAGAAAAAGACGCTTGAAGCTGGCGACATCAAAAGCACGCGCATGGATCGACGCGCAATGCTGCGCACGGCGGGCATCGCTGGTCTGGCCGCAGGGGCGGCTGGCGTATCGGGCTGCGTCGCCGTTCCGGTCGGGCCGGGCTTTGGCACTGGCATCACGGATGCCGACAACGGACCGATCATTGATCCCGGCGGCTTTGGGCGCGGAGGCCTACGTTATAGCTACACGGGCTTCACGGATCGGGACAATGGCCCAATCTACGATCCCGGCGGTCAGGGCCGCGGTCCAGGATACTAAAGCCCCTCCATACAAAAAAAGCCCCGCCAGAGCGGGGCTTATTCTTTTAATACAATGCCTTGTCCAGCGATGCTCAACCAACGTGGATAAGCGACGGGAACAGCTTCGGATCAAGGCTGACGTCGGCGAAGGTATGCCCTTCGGTTAGCAGGCTGACCGCATCATGGCTGTGCAAGCTTTCCTGATGGCTCGCCATCACGCGGAAATCGCCCACACCGTCATTCGCCTGCAACTGCTCGGCAAACAAACGCGCAGCATCTTCCACGAAAATGGGATTGGCCGCGTTCAACTCTGCAAACGCCTGCTCATCCTCGCGCTTCACCATCACCTGCGTCTCGGTCGGCACGCCTTTGCGCGCCATTTCGATCAGGTCTTCGAACCACACGCCATCGCCCTTCAGCTCGACCGACAGCCGCGCAACGGAGCGCTGCGAATGCGGAGTCGCAAGCTGCCCGCGTGTCGCTCTGGCATGCTCTGACAGCTCCAGCGAACAGGGACAGGTTGACGAATAGACGTAGTCGAGGTGCACGATGCGCTGTCGCACTCCATTGGTCTCCACCAACTCCAGCGCAATATCGTAATATTGCCAGCCGGACAGACCGGACCGCAGGCTATCGACTTTCATCGGATAGCTCAGCCGCATCTGGATGCGCGCATCGAACGACTCGAGATCGGCCTTGTAATCATCCAAGGCCGCCTCGATCACGTCGAAGCCGAACTTCTCATCCGCATGCTTGTAGAACGACCGCATGATGCGGCTCATGTTGATGCCCTTCTTGTCGGCCTCAAGGCTGACAGTTCCGGTCACCGATGTCTCAAGCAGGGTCTCGCCGCCGCCCTGCACCGAATAACGGATCGGCAAGCGAAAGTTCGAGATGCCTACATGCTGGATGCGGCGGTTTTCACCCTTGATCAGGCTCGACGGGCCGTTTTGCAGATCGGGAAGTGTGGCCTTGTAAGCCTCATCGACCTTGAAATCGGCCGGATAATCCCGCGCAAAATCCGGGTAGCTTCGCGCGCGCACGAGGCGTGCCATGTCCGGGTCCAACGCGTCCATCCGGTTGCGCCCGGCAGCCGAGGCCCATTGTGTCAGAAGTGCCAGCGCTTCCTGCGCATCCGCATCGCTTGGCAATTCTCCGGCGGTCTTAACATGCACATTCATGCGCCACCCCTTCCCATTTCCTGTTCCGAGCTACCAATATGGAGCAATTGGAGAATATCAAAAGTCTTGTTTTACAATTGTTCTACGCTAGCAATCCGGCATCGGATCACTTTATTATTCATTTCCAGATAGTTAAGGGCGATTGGTGCGCCTACGCACCGAAGCGGCTCACGAAGGTGTGCAAAATGCGTTCCGGAACCGTGATCTCTTCGGCCAATACGGCATCCGTCAGCGTTTCAGCGTCTTCAGGCGCAAAATAGCCGCGATGTTTGTAGATTTCGATGCGTTGCGCGAAATTCTCACCCCGAGCCTCGGGGTGGAATTGCGTGGCGTAGACGTTTTCGCCTGCACGGATCATCTGAAACGGACAGGGGCTTGAGGCAACCAGATGCACCGCGCCTTCGGGCAGGTCCTCGACCGCTTCCTTGTGGCCCACCAACGCCCGGAATTGACCTGGCAGACCCTGCAACAGGGGGTCCTGCGCACCCTCGTCCGTCACGGTGCAATCGACGCCGCCAATCGCTTCGCCATAGCGGCCCTTGCCAACCGGTGCGCCCAAGGCCGCCCCGAGAATGCCCATACCGTAGCAGCAACCAAGAAACGGCATGTCGCGGGCGAGCACTTCAGGCATCAACCCCATGATGTCGGCTTCAATGCGTGCCTCTAACGGGTCTTTGTCCGCCGGATCATCGGACACACAGCCCGGACCACCGCCGACGATCACGCCGGAAAAATCTTCCAACGACACGGCCCGCAAAGGCCCGTGATCCAGCCGGATGCGCTCCACCTGCCCCGCAGCCAAACCTCCCCGCGCCAGGAACGCGCCGAACTCTTCATCCGCGGCCTCGTCTTCGGGGCGCAGTTGCAGGATCAGGAACTTGCTCATGCCGCTGCGAACCGCCGCACAAGCCGCTTTTCCATCACGGCGTTGGGGATCTTCACACCGCCGCGCTCAACCTCTTGCGCGCGGACCAGCTTCCAACCCTGCCGCTTGAAGAAGGGTTGCGCCAAAAGGCTCGCCTCCGTCTCCAACCGCAGCAAGCCGTTCACACGGGCGCGGCCTTCGATCACCGCGTAAAGCGCATCGGCCACGCCCTTGCCCATCGCCTCCGGCGCGACATAGGCGAAATCGAGATAGCCCGTGTCCATATCCATAGTCATGAAGCCCAGATGCGCGCCCTCATGCTCGGCCACAATCGTCTCGGCCTCCTCCACGCGCGCCCGCCACCCGGCAGAGGTTGGCGGCCGGTCGCACCATGCCTCGCGCTGTTCAGCCGAGTAATGCTCAACCGTCCCTTCCTGCACCGCGCGGTGGAACAGGGTGGCCAGCCCAATGGCGTCGGAGGGCCGGTAAGGCCTGATGATCAAACCATTCATACCTGCGCCAACGCCCCTCTGAGGTCTGTGATCAAATCGTCCGGGTCTTCCAACCCAATCGACAGCCGCACCAATCCACGAGAGATCCCCGCGGCATCGCGTTGTTCATCGGTTAAACGTTGGTGCGTCGTAGTGGCCGGGTGGGTCGCGATAGACTTCGCATCACCGAGGTTGTTGGAGATTTTCACGATCTCCAAAGCATTCAGGAACCGGAACGCCCCCTCCTGCCGGCCCGCGATGTCCAACGCGATCACCGTGCCGGGTTGCTCCATCAACTGGTCCGCCAACGCGTGCTGAGGATGGGAGGCCAAACCGGGGAAGATCACCCGGTCCAAGCCCTTAGAGCCATCCAACGCCTCCGCCACGGCCACAGCCGTCGCCGCCTGCGCGCGGACCCGCAAGTCCATCGTTTCCAGTGATTTTAGCATCACCCAGGCGTTGAACGGGCTCATCGCGCCGCCGGTATGCTTCAGATAAGGCTCAACTGTCTTGCGGATGAACTGCTCCGTCCCAAGGATCACACCACCCAGACAGCGCCCCTGCCCGTCTATGTGCTTGGTGGCGGAATAGACGACCACATCAACGCCTTGCGCGATGGCGTCCGAGAAGACGGGCGTGGCAAAGACATTGTCACAGATCACCGTCGCGCCGACTTTATGGGCAATCTCAGCCACGGCGGGAATGTCGATCAACTCCAGCGTCGGGTTCGACAGGCTCTCAAAGAACACCGCCTTGGTGTCGCTCCGCACTGCAGCGCGCCATTCATCGAGGTTTGTGCCGTCCACAAACGTCACTTCAACCCCATAACGTGTCAGCACTTCATCAAGGATGTAGTGGCATGACCCGAACAAAGCCCGCGACGACACCACATGGTCCCCCGCCCGCAACATCGACACCAATGCGCCATTCACCGCCGCCATGCCGCTTGCCGTCGCAAACGCAGCCTCCGCACCTTCCAAAGCAGCGATCCGGTCTTCGAACATGGCCACCGTGGGGTTGCCGTAGCGCGCATAAATGAATTCATCCGGCCCACTCTCGATGAACCGTTCCTCAGCGGCCTCGGCGCTGGGGTAGACGAAGCCCTGCGTCAGGAACATCGCCTCGCTCAACTCGCCATATTGCGAACGGCGCGTGCCGGAATGCACGGCGCGCGTGCGTTTGGACCATTGTTTGTTCTGGGCGGTGTCTTTCATGCCCCTCACTCCAATCTGCGGGCGATTGCCCATGATGCTGGTCGGGGGGTGCGCCTATGCTTGCGCCCTCGACCTCTTTAGCGGAATGTTTAACGTGGCCCGCAATCCGGTTCACAAATCGCCACGGGAATTGGCTTACGCCCGCCGCACTGCAGCGTCAAGCGGCGTCCGGTCACATCTGGGGAACCAAACCGCCCGCTTCCCCCTTGTGAAGCCACGCCGCGACCCCGATGTTCTCTATCAACGGCCAACCCTTGCCGCCCCGCGCGTCAATGGCTGGTTTTTGCAGGAAAACCTGCATATCGTTGCACATGACACGGCCCGCCCGATGTGGCAGGCAGGACGAAACGACATGGGGTGCGGACAATTATGTCATCCAGTTTTCTTCAAGGCGTCAGCTTTTTCGTGCTGATCCTTGTCATCATCGGCGCGATCTTCGGCGGCTTCGGGGCACTCTGATCCATGTCGAAACGCTTTGGCGGAGAATTCAGCCCCACAGGGCAGGCGCGCGACGGCGATACGCCCCGCGAAACAGTCACGCATGAGCGGATGGAAGTGGCCCCCTTCAAGGGCCGCAAGCCCATGCGCCATGGCGCCAAGATCAACATTCTTTTCATTCTGCCCCTGCTGACAATCTTCCCGGCCTTCTTCGGCAGCAGTGGCGTCACGCAGATGACACTCGACCTTGCTGGCGGCGCGCTTTTGCTACTGGGCGCATGGCTCACCCGTGACGGCGTGCGTGCGGAAGACGCGTACAACGAACGCAAAGTCGCCCGAAAACCGGCCATCCCCCGCAAGATCTTCGGTGCTATCGGCACCGGCATGGGCGTGGCCATGCTGATCCTCGGCGGATCGGGCTTCGGCGCGTCCGAGATTGTGGCAGCCAATATCGTGGGCTTCCTTGCGGCTGGCCTGCACCTGTTCTCCTTCGGGCTCGACCCGCTGAAGAACAAGGGCATGGAAGGCGTCGATACGCTGACCACCGAACGTGTCGCCCGCAAGATTGATGAGGCTGAGGCGCTGCTAACCCAGCAAAAAGACGCTATCCTGCGCGCCCGCGACCGCCAGTTGGAGGCGCGCGTGGATCAGTTCCAGGCCACCGTGCGGCAACTCTTCCGGCAGGTCGAAGAAGACCCCCGCGACCTCAACGCCGCGCGCCGGTATCTGGGCGTTTATCTGCAAGGCGCGCGCGACGCGACCGTGCAATTCGCCAGCCTCTACGCCAACAAACGCGAAGATCAGTTGCGCACCGACTACATCGCCTTTCTCGATGATCTCGAACAGAATTTCGCCTCCCGCAAGGAGACGTTGCTGATCGACGATCGCACCAATTTCGACGTGGAGATTGAGGTCCTGCAAGACCGTCTGCGCCGTGAAACGCAATACCTAGAACGTCAGGGATAGTATCAATGGAAACCAAAACGCATGAACAGGCCAAAGAGGTCGAAACGCTTGTAGAAGAGCTCAACGCCGTGGTCCTGCCCGAACCCTCCGCCGATTTGGTGCCCCTGCCCGCCGCAGATGAGCCCACGGCGGAAGAGATCCGCACGCGTATGGCCGAACTCGACATGGGCGATACCAACTCCATTGTGTCCTTCGGCTCTGCCGCGCAAGCGGAACTGCAGCAGATTTCTCAAGCGATGCTCGCTGGAGTGAAGAACGACGATGTCGGCCCGGCCGGTGACAGCCTGCGTGAAATCGTGGGCACCATTCGCGGTTTCTCGGTCGATGAGTTGGACCCCAACCGCAAGCGCAGCTGGTGGGAGCGTCTGTTCAGCAAAGCCAAACCCGTCCACGATTTCCTCGCCAAGTACGAGGATGTGCAGGAACAGATCGACAAGATCACCGACAACCTGCTTCAGCACGAGCACACGCTGATGAAAGACATCAAGTCGCTCGACAAACTCTATGAGAAGACCCTCGATTTCTACGACGAACTGGCGCTCTATATTGCTGCCGGTGAAGAGAAGCTGAAACAAATCGATGAAGAGGTGATCCCCGCCAAAGAGGCTGAGGTGAACGCCGCCCCTGAGGATGATCAGGTCATCAAGGCGCAGGAACTGCGTGATCTGCGCGCCGCGAGGGACGATCTGGAACGCCGCGTCCACGACCTCAAACTGACCCGTCAGGTCACGATGCAGTCCCTGCCATCGATCCGTCTGGTTCAGGAAAACGACAAGTCACTCGTCACCAAGATCAACTCGACCCTCGTGAACACCGTGCCGCTGTGGGAAACCCAGCTGGCGCAGGCCGTTACGATCCAACGCTCGACCGAAGCGGCCAAGGCGGTCAAGGAAGCCACCGACCTCACCAACCAGCTTCTGACCCAGAACGCGGCCAACCTGCGGGAAAGCAACAAGCTGGTCCGCGAAGAGATGGAGCGCGGCGTCTTCGACATCGAAGCGGTCAAGCAGGCCAATGCCGACCTGATCGCCACGATCAACGAAAGCCTTGAGATCGCAGACGAAGGCAAGCGCAAACGGGCTGAGGCCGAGGCTGAAATGGCCAAGATGGAAGCCGAGCTGCGCGACACGCTGGCCTCCGCATCGGCCCGGCGTCCGTCCGCGGACGCTGCTCCGGCAGAGGGCGACACACCGCCCGCTGCCCCGCAAGCCTGATCGTCAGGAGGGGACTTGGTGCGAAACCCCCTCCGCTTTGTGACCCCGGTTGTGACGCTGGCCCTTGCGGCCTGCGTTACAGCTGCGCCTGACACCTCCCCTCGCCCGGAAATCCGGGCGGAGGCCCCGCCTGAGGTCGTCGAACCTTCGGCAGAAAGCATCGCATTCGCCCGCTATTACGAGAACACGCAGGCTCGCCTGATCGGGAATGGCCTGTTGCGCACCGATGGCGGCGGGCCGGACACGCCATTCTCCGCCAGACAGCTGGCGCAGAATTTCGAACGCATCGCGCTTTACGATGAATATACACTGGAAAACGGGCGCTTCGTGGAACGCCAGACGTCTGCACGCCTGCGCCGTTGGTCCGGTCCGGTGCGATTGCAGGCTCATTTTGGCCCGACAGTGGATGAGGCCCAACAAGCAGAAGATCGCTCCGTTCTCGGAACATTTGCCACCCGGCTGGCCCGGGCGACAGGCCATCCAGTGCGCAGTGTTTCGTCCGGCGGCAACTTTCATGTGCTCTACATGAACACCGACAGCCTTTCGAATTCCGGTCCCTTACTTCGGCAGCTAGTGCCCGGCATCTCGGATGCCACCGTGCGCGAGATTGAGACGCTGGGGCGTTTCACCTTCTGCTCCGTCTATGCGTTCAGCGCGGCCGGAAGCTCGGACTATATCGCAGCCATTGCCGTGATCCGGGACGAGCATCCCGATTTGCTGCGCCGCTCCTGCGTGCATGAGGAAGTCGCCCAAGGCCTCGGCCTGCCCAATGACAGCCCGGCGGCGCGCCCCACGATCTTCAACGATGATGAGGAATTCGCGCTTCTGACCCGCCACGATGAGCTGCTGCTGCAAATGCTCTATGACCGACGCCTGACGCCCGGCCTGACGCCGGAAGAAGCGCGGCCAACGGTTGAGCTGATCGCGAATGAGCTGCTCGGCGGCCCATCGTGACAGCGCGCCTGCCCTTCCTCCGGCCTCTGGCCGTCCTCGCAGCTGTTTGCGGGCCAGCGCAAGCCCAGGATGCCACCAACTGGCTACGGCAAGGCATTGGGATGCCGACCGATCTGCACGTCTCGGACATGTGGCGTCCGCGTGGTGGAGAGATCTACGCCACCGATCCCCTGACACTATGGCAGACAGAAGGCGCGACGCTATCCGTGCCCGACGCACCGGCGCGCCTGATCGGCCTGTTGGAGCGTGACCAGGGCCGCGCCGCCCTTATGGCGCTGATCTGGTCAAACGCCGATGTCGTCTGTGGCGAAGACCTTTCGACCATCGGCGTCGATACCGGCCTTGCCGGGTTCGTCACCCCCGCCAATGTCCGCGCGCTGGATGCTTATGCGGCCAGCGAAGGCGACCTCTACGCGGGCACCTATGCCGAGCAACTGGACGACCCGATCCCAACTATCCCTTTCATCGCTCGCCTGCCCTCCGGCGCGACGTTCCCCGTCTCGGGTTCGGGCTGGGGCGACGGCGGCTATCCGGTCGCCAGCCTCTACGATGCCCAAGGCAACATGGTCGCGCTTTATGCGCATTTCATCCCGTCTGGCGATGAATGGCTTTTGCCGCCACCATGTGATGCGCCCACTGGATGACAATCGCGGCCCCTTTGGCAAAGAACGCCCTTGCCTGGCTGCAAGACGGAATCGCTATGCCAACGACGCTGTACGAGGCCGGGACATGGCGCGTGCCGGGTGGCGTTATCTTCCCAACCGATCCGCTGGGGCTGTGGCAAGCGTTTGAAGAACCGGGCATTCGCGTGCCGACCGACGCTGCACGCATCGTAGGATTGCTTGAGGAAAGCCAAGACCGCACAGCGATCCTAGCCTTTATCTGGTCCCATGCACCGGTATTCGGCGGCGATGATGTATGCACGATTGCGTCGGTCTGCGGGCTGGCAGGGTTTCTCACCCCCGAAGATGTGGACGCGGTGCAAACCTATGGCGATCCCGAAGGCACGCCTTACCATGGGATGTATAAAGACCAGCTGGACGCGAAACTGCCGACGCCCCCAACCTTGGTGTCGTTGCCAGCGGGCAACCGCTTTCCGATTAGCGGATCCGGCTGGGGCAACGGCAAATACCCTGTCGCAAGCCTCACCGATGCCGACGGCACCATGCTTGCCCTCTACACGCAATTTATCGGCGGCGGTGAAAACTGGCTGCTGCCCCCCGTCCGCGAAGATAAAGGGCCGACATGATTTTGATGCGTCTTGCCACGATCCTCGTAGCGGCGGGCGTTGGCGGCCAAGCTATGGCTGAAGATGTCGGAACCGTCCTGGGCCTGACCGGCCCCCATGGCGTGAACCTCGGCACTTGGTCCATGGACGGCGATCTTGTTGCCCCAGCCGACCTGTTCATTCAGCCCGATGTGGCAGCCACCGGCGTGCCGGTTCCCCACCGCACCCCGCAGGCCTTCACAAGACAAACGCCAGAAACTGGCGCACACGCGATCCTGGCCCTCGTCTTCTCCGATGCCCCAGTGAGCTGCGCAGAAGAGGTCGGGACCTTCCCCCTCGACACAAGCATGGCCGCGTTCATGACCGGGCCGGACGCCGACGCCCTTTACGCTTATGGGGAAAGCATCGCCGAGACAGGCGAAGACCCCGCTCAGTTCACCGGCAACCCCCTCGGGCCGGACCATGCCACGATGATCATGCTCCCGAACGGCGCAACCTTCCCCGCCGCAGCCGTGCAGTTCGAAGGCGATTTCCCGCTCTATGCCTTCTACGACGCGGATGGCGAGTTGACCGCACTTGCAGGCCTTTTCGGCCTCGAGATCCGATATGGGCCGGACCTGCCGCCCTGCACCGCGCCCATAAGCTGAGCCTTCGGAGAAAAAACCTCCGGATTTCCCCCAGACACAAACCTATGGCGACGCGGCCCGCGTCCCTATATGATTCCCTGAAACAGACCCAATTTCAGCAGGGGGACCGCGACAGCCATGCCCATTATGGATTTTCTCAAAGGCCAGTTCATCGACGTCATCGAATGGACCGATGACAGCCGCGATACCATGGTCTACCGCTTTGAGCGCTACGGCCACGAAATCAAGTACGGCGCGAAGCTGACCGTGCGCGAAGGCCAGGTTGCCGTCTTCATCCACGAAGGCCAGCTGGCAGACGTGTTCACCCCGGGCCTCTACATGCTCGAAACGAACAACATGCCGATCATGACGTCCCTCCAGCATTGGGACCATGGCTTCAGCAGCCCGTTCAAATCCGAGATCTACTTCGTCAACACCAACCGCTTCACCGACCTGAAGTGGGGCACGAAGAACCCGATCATGATCCGCGACGCCGATTTCGGCCCGACCCGCGTGCGCGCGTTCGGCACCTACACCGTCAAGGTGAAGGATGCGGGCCTCTTCATGACCGAGATTGTGGGCACCGACGGCGAATTCACCACCGACGAAGTCACCCACCAGATCCGCAACATCATCGTCCAGCAGTTCAGCCAAGCGATGGCGGGCTCGGGCATCCCGGTGCTCGACATGGCCGCCAATACCGGCCAGATGGGCGATATCGTAGCCGAAAAGATCTCGGAAACGATCTCCTCCTACGGCCTCACGCTGCCGGAACTCTATATCGAGAACATCTCCCTGCCGCCCGCGGTGGAAGAGGCGCTCGATAAGCGGACGTCGATGGGCGTTGTGGGCGATCTGAACAAATACACCCAGTTCCAGACGGCCGAAGCCATGGCCGCCGCTGCCTCCACCCCTGGCGGTGGTATGGGCGAAGGCCTTGGCATGGGCATGGGCATGGCGATGGCCAACCAGATGGCCAACAACATGAACCAGCAGCAGCAGCCTCATCAGGCCGCGCACGCAGCCCCCCCACCCCCGCCGGTCGAACATGTCTGGCACGTTGCCGAAAACGGCGCGACCAAAGGGCCGTTCTCCAAGGCTGATCTGGGCCGCATGGTCTCGGACGGGTCTCTCACCCGCGAAACCATGGTCTGGACCGCTGGCCAGGACGGATGGAAAACCGCTGGCGACGTGACCGAGCTGGCGCAGCTCTTCACGGTGATGCCGCCGCCTCCGCCTCCACCGCCGTCCTGATTACTCCTTCGAAAGCCCTGCCCTGAACCGGCAGGGCTTTTTCGTCATTCCGCAAAAATCGAACGCAAAATCTTAAATCTATGAAGATGCGCGACCCATAAGGTCCTCCCGATGAAGCCACCCCGCCGGAGAGGTTCTGTGAAACATCTGGACCGTGACACGCTTGCTGACAGCGAAGACCTCCTGAAGGTCATTGGTAAGCTGCAACTGGCCGTTGCGGCCTCGCAAATGGGTGTTTGGGAGTATGATGAGGCGTCCAACAGCGTCCACTGGGATGACCGGATGCTGGAAATCTACGGCATCACCGACGGCATGAACAAGCGCCCCGATGACTTCTGGGAACGCCACATCCACCCCGATGATATCGACGATATGATCGCTTATTCCGACGAATGTCGCCGTGAAAACAAAGACTTCAAGCGCGACTATCGGATCATTCGCGAAGACGGCAAAGTGCGCCACATTCGCAGTCTGGCGCGCAACATCTCAGCCCCGGGCGAACCCAGCAAGCTGGTCGGCGTCAACATCGACGTGACCGAGGATTATCGCCGCGCTGATGAACTCAAGCGGGCGCAAACCCAACTTCAACATGACGCCCGCCACGATGCGCTGACCGGCCTTGGCAATCGACGCGCCCTTGATGAAGTCACGTTGGAGGCATTCAGCCTGATGGGGGCGCAAGACAAGTTCTGCCTCGTCCTCATCGACCTCGATCATTTTAAGGAGGTCAACGATTCACTCGGTCATCTGGCCGGTGACTTCATCCTGACATCGGTGGGCGAAATCCTCCGCTCCACGGTCGCTAAGTTCGACACACCAGGAACAGCCTTTCGGATCGGCGGGGATGAATTTGCGATATTCTTCCCAACAGCGCCCGGCGATGAAGATATGATCACGCTTTGCGAAGCGTTGGTCTATCTCGTTGGCGCGCCGATGACTTACCAGGGTGAGGATTGCTACATCGGGGCAAGTATCGGCTACGCCTTTGGCATCGGACCACCCAAAAATCCCTCGACGATCTTCTCCGAAGCTGATGCGGCACTTTATGAAGCAAAGCGCGCCGGTCGCAGCGGCTATCGCGCCTACCGCAGGGAGTTTGACATCAAGCCTGCGGCCGCAACCAACACACGCCGCGACCTGCTCAATGCCTTGTCCAACGATGAATTCGTCTGCCACTACCAGCCGCAATTCGACGCCGAAACGCTGGCCATTGTAGGGGCTGAGGCGTTGGTGCGCTGGAACTGCCCGCAACGCGGCCTGCTTTCACCCGCCAAGTTCCTACCTGCCGCGATCGAAATGGACCTGATCGAAGACATCGACGATCACGTGTTCCGCCACGTCGCGCGGCAACAGTCCGGGTGGCATGACGAGGGGCTGGAATATCCAACCATTGCCCTGAATACTTCCGCCAACCGCCTGCGCGCGCCAGAGTTTGTGCCTGCGGTCGATCAAGTCCTGCGCCCGCACCACAAAATCGCCGTTGAGCTATTGGAAACCGCGTTCCTGGATGAGATCGACAGCGAAACGCAGGTCAATCTCGACAAGATCCGCGAACGCGGCATTCGCATAGACCTAGATGATTTCGGCTCCGGCCATTCCTCCGTGGCGGCCCTACAAGCGATCAAGCCGCATCAGGCCAAGATCGACCGAAGCCTTGTTGCCCCGCTTGAGGCGAACCCGCGCCAGATGATGACCCTGCGCGCACTCTGCCGAATTGCGCGCCTTGCGCAGGCCAAAACGGTAATCGAGGGGATGGAAAACGGGATGCTTCTGGCAGCCACCCGCTACCTCGATTGCGATGTCCTGCAAGGCTACGCGCTGCAACGCCCCATGCCTGCCGCTGACTTCGCAGCGTTACTGCGCCGCTCCGGCACGGCAGCACCGCAGAGCATTTCTCCGGATTGATTAATTCTTATACTATAACGCCTATTTCCAATTTAATCAGCGCGTTAGCTTGTCTGCTCACGCGTGATCCGACCCTCACATCATCCGCTTGATCAGCCCGTCCTTCTTCACCGCGCTGTGCCATAGCACCAGCCCGATATGACCGACCATCGCTGCCAACAGAACCCAGCCCGCCACGATATGCGCCCATTTGAACACGTCGCGTAGCGTGTCGTTGCGCGGCAACGGACGCGGCATTTCCCAGACCCCAAACAGGTTCACGCCGTAATGGCCGTACATCACGTAAAGCCAGCCCGTGATCGGCATGATCAGCATGGCCGCATAAAACACCTGCTCGACCCGGTGGATGAACTTCTGCTCGCCCGTGGTCAGCGTCGGCGCCCAGGGCGGCAACTCCCCAACCCGGCGGTTCAAGATCCGCAAAACCGCGACCAGCAGCGCCACCAGCCCCAGCGATTTGTGCCAGTTGTAATAGGTGTTGGTGCCGATGCCCGCGAACTCCGCGTTGAAGCCGATCGCCACCATGATGTTGCCGCCGATATACTGCGCGGCAAACAGGATCACGATCAGCCAGTGGAACAGCTTCGTCAGGCTGCCATATCCGGCGGCGGAATTGGTGAGGGGCATTCTGGGCATCTCCTGGATCGCGCGGGCCCATGCTGGTCCGGGAGGCCGAAGTTTTCCAGAAAAAACGTTCGATGCTCCCGCTTTCCAGGGTTCACTTCTTCATCATTCCTTCATCCGGTATCGGCAGGACTGTCAGCAACACGACAGATCAAGGCCCCTCCATGCACCCAATGAAGATAGTCGCATTCGAACGCGCCCGTCGCGATGTTGCTGAGTCCATCACCGCCGACCGCGCCTTCGACTTGCTTTACCATCTATGTGACGCGCTGCATAAGCAGCGCTTCGTTGCAACGTCGCGCATCCTGGAGGATGCGCTCGACAGTTACCTGGCTGAGGCCAAACACATCCACACACCGCTGGTGATTGAGGACAGCACATGCCCGCCCGAAGCCGGCGAACGCCTGCGCCGCGCCATCGCAAAGATGCGCGCCATCGAAGATGGGTTTGCCGTGGGCGATTAAGCCGCTTTCCACTCCAACCGGCGTGCATGCAGAACCGGCTCCGTATAGCCTGACGGTTGCTCCCGGCCCTTCAACACCAGATCAAGGGCTGCCGCATAAGCGATGCCGTTGAAGCCCGGTGCCATGGGCCGGTAGGCCGGGTCCGCCGCGTTCTGGTGATCCACCACCTCGGCCATGCGGCGAAACACCTCGCCCACTTCGGCTTCCGTCACCACACCGTGATGCAGCCAATTGGCGATATGCTGCGCCGAAATACGGCAGGTCGCACGGTCTTCCATCAGCCCCACACCATTCAGATCGGGCACTTTGGAGCATCCCACGCCCTGATCCACCCAGCGCACCACGTAGCCCAGAATGCCTTGAGCGTTGTTCTCCACCTCGCGGATCACCTGCTCCCGCGTCCAGCGGCGATAGGCGGCCAGCGGAATATCCAGAAGCGCGGTCACATAGGCGCGCCGCCCGCCTTGCTCCAGCTTCTCCTGAACCGCGCCCACGTTCACCTTGTGATAATGCAGCGCGTGCAACGTCGCGGCTGTGGGCGACGGCACCCAAGCGCAGTTCGCGCCCGCGCGGGGATGTTCGATCTTCTGCTCGATCATCTCCGCCATGGCATCGGGTTTGGCCCACATGCCCTTGCCGATCTGCGCGTGGCCCCGCAGGCCGCATTCAAGGCCGATGTCCACATTCTGGTTCTCATAGGCGCCAATCCACGATTTGCGCTTGATGAAGTCCTTGCGGCTGAACGGCCCCGCCTCCATCGAGGTGTGGATCTCATCCCCCGTGCGATCCAGAAACCCGGTGTTGATGAACGCCACCCGATGCTTCGCGGCGCGGATACATTCCTTCAGGTTGCACGACGTCCGCCGCTCCTCATCCATGATGCCAAGCTTGACCGTATACTGCTCCAACCCCAGCGCCGCCTCGACCCGCGTGAAGATCTCATCGGCAAACGCCACTTCCTCGGGCCCGTGCATCTTGGGCTTCACCACGTAAACACTGCCCGCCACGCTGTTCCCGCCCGGACGCCCCAGATCATGCTTGGCGATCAAGGCCGTGATCATCGCATCCATCAGCCCTTCATAGGCCTCGGACCCGTCGCGCAGCAGGATGGCGGGGCTTGTCATCAGGTGGCCCACGTTGCGCACCAACATCAGGGCACGGCCCGCAATCGTCACTTTCGATCCGTCCGGGGCGTTGAACACTTTGTCCTCGGCCAGCTTACGCGTCATCTGCGCGCCGTTTTTCTCAAACGTTTCCTCCAGATCGCCTTTCATCAGGCCAAGCCAGTTGGAATAGGCCAGCACCTTGTCCTCGGCATCTACACAGGCCACCGAATCTTCGCAGTCCATGATGGCCGAAATCGCCGATTCCATGCGCACATCGGCCAGCCCTGCCTGATCGCGGGCGCCGATGGCATGGGCGCGGTCAAAGAGCAGTTCCACATGTAGCCCATTGTTCACCAGCAGCACCGAATCCGGCGCCTTTGCACGGCCCGTATAGCCCGCGAATTGCGCCGGGTTGGCCAGCGGCTTGTCATCAACCAGTAGTGCGCCCTGATCCACATAGTAGCGCCGAACGTCGGCGTGGGACGCGCCCTCAATCGGGAAGGTGTCATCGAGAAACACCCGTGCGCGGGCGACAACACGTGCGCCCCGCCCCCGGTCATAGCCACCCGGCGTTGGCAGGCTGCCCATCGCGTCGGTGCCGTAGAATGCATCGTAAAGGCTGCCCCAGCGCGCATTGGCGGCGTTCAGGGCAAAACGCGCGTTGGTGATCGGCACAACAAGCTGTGGGCCTGCAACCGTTGCAATCTCTGGGTCAATTTTGCTGGTCTCGATGCGGAAATCGTCGCCTTCGGGAACGAGATAGCCGATCTCTTCCAGAAAAGCTTTGTAGGCATCGGGGTCGTGCGGCTGCTCACGGCGGGCAACGTGCCATTCATCAATCTGGCGCTGCAAATCCTCCCGCTTTTGCAGAAGCGCCCCGTTTTGCGGGGCCAGATCATGCAAAAGGGCTGAGAAGGCTTGCCAGAAATCGGCGGCATCCACGCCCGTCCCCGGAAGGGCTCGCGTTTCCAGAAAGTTCGACAGCTCTGCCGCGACCTGCAAACCGCTCCGCTCGACCCGTTCCACCATGCCGCATTCTCCTGTTGGTATGCCTTTGTATCCCGGATCGCTTAGGCAAAAAGTTTCCGATAGGCAACAAGACGGCTCAGTCTTTAGGACCGCTCGCTTTCAAGTTGAGAGGGGCGCGCAGATCGACATTTGTCCGAGCAATAGCGGACCTCATCCCAGACCTTCGCCCACTTCTTCCGCCACGCGAACGGACGCCCGCAGGTCACGCAAACTTTCTGCGGCAGATCGGATTTCTTGCGCATCTTGGCCATAGCGCAGCAGATAGGCAGGCAGATGCGCCTGTCGAGGGGCCGGATCTTGCATTTTCATGGAACAAAGATGGGCCATGCTCCGCGTCCTTGCGGGCAGAGCCGCTTATCGCGAAGGCGACCAAAGGCGATTGCCCTGCCGGGCCCGGGCGGTGTCGATCTCAAGCCCCTCTTCGGTTGGGATCAGCGCAATGGCACCTGTGCGGGACAGAACCATGGGGCTCAGAAGCAAACACTCCGAAGCCGCTTGCGCATTGGCGGCACCTGAAGGCAGGCCTGGCGCATTCAGGCGGGCCAGCGTTTGCGCCTCTGCCTCCACAAGACGCGCGGGCGGGTCTTCCGGCCATTCATTGACGACCACCACGGTGTGGCGTGCGCAGGCCTCCGTCGCCTCGCGCGCTGCCCTTCGTCCGGCCCCGTGCCAAAGGCTGAGCGTACCAAGCGTGGCCACCTGCCCTGCCCCGTCCTCAGTCCATCCACCGCGCGATGCGGCGCTTTCCTGATCCACGGCGTCGCCGTCATTTTCCAACCAAATCCCCGCAACAAAACCATCGCCGCGCGCCCGGCTCAGCGCGCGCGGGCCGTCCACCATCTGCCCCACCAGGCCGCCGCTTTCGGAAATCAGGACAGCGGGCCGCTCGGATGCGGTCCAGATCACAAAGCCCGCCAGCATCGGGAGGGTCATGGCCCACCGTCCCGGCCCCTTCCACAAACACAGGCCAATCCCGCCAATGGCAATCAAGGCAAGAACGGGCCCAGGCGGGCTTGGCACCATTTCCACGGCACCGGGCAAATCCGCCACCCGGGCGGCAACGCCGAGGATCCACTGCAGCGCCCTGTCCATGACGCCAAAGGCAATCCAGGAGGCTCCGAATGGCGCCAGTAGCAACGCCAGCACTGCAAACGGGATCACCACAGACCCCATCACCGGCACGGTCAAAAGGTTGGCGATCAACCCGTAGACGGCCAGCCGGTTGAAATGCGCCGCCGCAAACGGAGCCGTCGCCGCACCTGCGACTGCAGAAGACACAACCAAGGCCCAAAGGCCCTTGGCCCATCCCGGCCAGTTGCGCAGGAAAGCGGCCCCTTGCAGGCCGTTGAAGACCGCGACCAGCGCCGTGGTGGCCGCGAATGACATCTGGAAACCCGGCGACATCAGCGTTTCGGGCCGTCCGATCAGTACAATGATTGCAGCGATCGCAACCGACCGCAGAGTAATGGCACGCCGGTCCAACAGAACGGCCGTGAACATGACCGCAACCTGAATGAACGCACGTTCGGTGGCGACATTGCCGCCCGACAGCGCAAGGTAAAACGCCCCTGAGGCGAGCGCCCCAACCGCCGCCCATTTCCGGATCGGGTAGCGCAAGGCAAGCGCGGGGATGAGAGCAAGGCCCAAACGCATTGCGGCGTAGACGAAGCCCGTCAGCAGCCCCATATGCAGGCCCGAGATGGCCAGCAGATGCGCGATATTACTGTCGCGCATATCCTGTATCGGCCCCTGCTCAAGCCCTGACCGGTCCCCCGTTAGCACCGCCGCCGCAAACGCGCCCGGTTGGCCCGGGATGGCCGCTTGCACTGCCGCCGACATGCGCATTCGCAAGCTGAACAGCGGCTGGTCGCCTACCTCAGGCGGCGCCAGCAGCAAGGCGGGCACGCGGGTATAGCCGACCCCGCCGATCGACTGGAACCAGGCATGGCGCTGGAAATCGAAGCCCTCAGGCTCCGCCGCGCCACCGGGCGGGCTCAGATGGCCTGTCATGATCACAACTGCACCCGGCACGGGGTCCAGATAGCCCTGCTCGCCATGCAGGGAGACGCGGACACGCCGCGGCACGGCCCGGACATCATCCAACCGCACCCGGTCGAGCGTCAGCCGGATCGCATCGCTGGCCGAACGGTCGATGCCCACAATCCGCCCTTCAATCGGGCCGTAGTAGCGGAATTCCATCACCGGCCCCGCAACCTGATGTGCGCGCCAGCCCGCGACGCAAAGCCCAAGCGCCACAAGCGCCAGCGCAATGCCCAAGGGGCCAAAGACCTCGCGCCGCCAGAACACCAAGACCAATCCACACAGCCCGATCACGGCGGCAAGCGCATATCCGGGCGCGCCGGGCTCTACGGGCAAAGCAAAGTAAATCCCGACGCCAAGGCCAAGACACACGGCCGCCCACGGCATCAGCGCCCCGCGCTGGCCTTGCTGGACCGCGTTTACCGCACCAAAGATCGTGCTGGCCTTCACCCTTGTCGCCCCTCCGCAACAGGTTTAGTGACCCGCCAAAGCTGCCACGACGTGGTTTAGGAAAGGTTAACGCGGGACTGCGCCAGTAACCCGCCGGAAAGGGCTCCCATGTCCAACGACACGCAAATCGTCACCCGCATCGCCCCCTCGCCCACGGGGATGATGCATATCGGCACTGCACGCACCGGCCTGTTCAACTGGCTTTTCGCGCGCCGGCATGGCGGCAAGTTCGTGCTCCGGATCGAAGACACCGACCGGGAACGCTCTACGCCCGAGGCGACGCAAGCCATCCTCGACGGAATGGCCTGGCTTGGCCTCGACTATGACGGCGAGCCAATCAGCCAATCCGCCCGCTCCGACCGCCACCGTGAGGTCGCGGAAACCATGCTGGCAAACGGCACCGCCTACAAATGCTTCTCCACGCAAGAGGAAATTGCAGCCTTCCGCGACGCCGCGCGCGAAAAGGGCGAAAGCACCCTCTTCCTCAGCCCGTGGCGCGACGTGCCCGAGGCCGATCACCCCGATGCGCCCTATGTCATCCGCCTCAAGGCGCCGCGCAACGAACACGCGCTTGTCCTGACCGATGCGGTCCAGGGCGAGGTCATCTGGGGCGAACCCCTCGACGATATGATCCTCCTGCGCTCGGACGGCACGCCCACCTACATGCACGCTGTGGTGGTGGATGATCACGACATGGGCATCACTCACGTCATTCGCGGTGACGACCATCTGGCCAACGCGTTCCGGCAGGCGCAGCTCTATCGGGCTTTGGGCTGGTCGCAGCCGGTCTGGGCGCATATCCCGCTGATCCACGGCGAAGACGGCAAGAAGCTGTCCAAACGCCACGGTGCGACGGGCGTAATGGAATTCGCCGAAATGGGCATTCCGGCGGCGGCGATGCGCAATTACCTGGCGCGCCTGGGCTGGTCCCATGGCGATGATGAATTGTTCACAGACGAACAGGCGCGGGACTGGTTCGACCTCGGCGGTATCGGCAAATCCCCTGCTCGGCTCGACATGAAAAAACTCGCCAATGTCACAGGCTGGCACATCGCGCGCACCGACGACGATGAATTGGTTCAACAGATCACCGATTTCCTTGCCCTCACAGATCAGCCCGCTCTTTCGCAAGTGCAGAAAGATGGGCTGAAAACCGCGATGTATTGCCTCAAGGACCGCGCAAAGAACTTGCCGGATATTCTGGATAAAGCGCGGTTTGTATTGGAGAATCGGCCACTCGACCTTGATGAAAAGGCCGTGAACAGCCTCGATCCGGTATCCCGTGGTATACTGAATGAATTGACTGCGCAGTTGCAGAATGCTAGCTGGACCCGTGACACGCTGGAGGGTGTGCTAAACGCCGCCGCGGACTCCCATGGGTTGAAATTCGGCAAGCTTGCCGGACCGCTGCGCGCGGCCCTGTCGGGTAGGACTGTATCTCCGTCAGTGTTCGATATGATGCTTGTCTTGGGGCGCGAAGAAACCCTCGCCCGACTGACAGACGCGGCCTCCCTCGGCGACTGACGGCGGGAGGCAAAAGGGGGCCACCGGCCTCCGCCTCCACCGGCATCCCGCCGGTGTGCCAGTTGCAGGAAGGGACGCCTATGGCCGACGACCAGACCAGAACCGCCACCTTGACGATTGACGGCAATTCTTACGAATTGCCAATGCATTCCCCCACAGCCGGCCCTGATGTGGTCGACATTGGCAAGCTCTACGGCCAAGCCGGTGTGTTCACCCACGATCCAGGCTTCACCTCTACTTCGGCCTGCGAGTCGTCCATCACCTTCATCGACGGTGGCAAGGGTGAGCTTCTGCACCGTGGCTATCCGATCGACCAACTGGCCGAACAGTCGAACTACATCGAAGTCTGCTTCCTTCTTCTCTACGGCTACCTGCCCTCGAAAGCGGAATACGAAGAATTCGAATACACCATCACGCGCCACACCATGTTGCACGAACAGATGGCGAATTTCTTCCGGGGCTTCCGCCGCGACGCGCACCCGATGGCCGTTATGGTCGGTGTCGTGGGCGCGATGTCGGCCTTCTACCACGACTCGACGGACATCAACGATCCGCGCCAGCGCGAGATCGCCTCGCACCGCCTGATCGCCAAGATGCCCACCATCGCGGCCTGGGCCTATAAATACACGATCGGCCAGCCCTTCGTGTATCCGCGCAACGACATGTCCTACGCGGCCAACTTCCTGCGCATGTGCTTCGCGGTTCCGGCCGAGGAATACGTGGTCGACCCGATCCTCGAAAAAGCGATGGACCGCATCTTCACTTTGCACGCGGACCACGAACAAAACGCCTCGACCTCCACCGTGCGCCTCGCCTCTTCGTCTGGTGCGAACCCGTTCGCCTGCATCGCGGCTGGCATTGCTTGCCTCTGGGGCCCGGCCCATGGCGGCGCCAACCAAGCCTGCCTTGAGATGCTGGAAGAGATCGGGACCGTGGATCGCATCCCCGAATTCATCGCCCGTGCGAAAGACAAGAACGACGATTACCGCCTGATGGGCTTCGGCCACCGCGTCTACAAAAACTTCGATCCCCGCGCGACGGTGATGAAGAAATCCGCCGACGAAGTGCTGGAGCTTCTGGGTGTTCAGAACAACCCGAAGCTGCAAGTGGCCAAAGAGCTTGAGAAGCAGGCGCTGAACGACCCGTATTTCAGCGACAAGAAGCTGTTCCCGAATGTCGACTTCTATTCCGGCATCATCCTCGAGGCGATGGGCTTCCCCACCTCGATGTTCACTCCGATCTTCGCTCTTTCGCGCACCGTTGGCTGGATCTCACAGTGGAAGGAACAACTCGCCGATCCAGCACTCAAGATCGGCCGCCCGCGGCAGCTCTATATGGGTGAGACGATGCGCGACTATGTCCACATCGACAAACGCTAAACACGGGTCAATCGTGATTTTTTGCGGCCGTCCCATGGGGCGGCCGTTTCCTTTATAAGAACAGCCCCAAAGTCTTCCCGTTCGGGAACAGTCTTGGGGCCCGTTGACCAGAAACTCTTCCCGTTCGGGAACAACTCCTCCCAAACGGGAGGGGTTCAGGCCGCCTCGGAGGCCAGCAAACGAATGCGTTCCACCATCGCGCGCACGCCGTTGGAGCGTTGCGACGACAGGTGCTCATCCAGCCCCAACCGCCCTAATTCCTCCGGTGCATCGACGGCGAGCACATCCTTGTGCGACAGACCGCCGTAAAGTGCATGCAGCACGGCAATCAGACCACGTACGATAATGGCGTCACTGTCGCCTTGAAAATCAAAGCGATCCCCATCGATCCGGGGCAGAATCCACACCTGGCTGGCGCACCCATCGACCTTGGTCGCGGGGACTTTCACAGCGTCGTCCAGCGGATCCATGGCTTTGCCAAGCTCGATCACATGGCGGTAGCGCTCTTCCCAATCATCAAGGAATTCAAAGGTTTCCGCGATCTCTTCAAAGGCTTCGCTGGCCATGTTGATGCTCCTGCGGGTTGTTTCATCCGTGACCTAGGGGCTGCACCCATCAAGGTAAAGGCCTCAAGGGTCGTGCGGCGCTTTCCAAGCCGTTCACGATCCGCTAGGCAGAGGCAAGATCGACTGCCCAAAGGGTTCTTTCATGCTATTGCGCGCCGTACTTCTTCTGTCCCTGACCTTGTCCGTTGCGGCTTGCGGCGACAATCGGTTGAACCCGTTCAATTGGTTCGGAAATGACCGCGAGCAACGTGTGCGCGTTGACCCGGACGCAGCCGCCGGAACGCCGTCTGATCCGCGCAGCTTAGTCTCTGAAATTACACAGCTTTCTGTCGAACAAACGACTTCCGGCGCAATCCTGCGCGCCACGGGCGTGACCCCCGTCCAGGGATATTTCGATGCGGAACTGGTACTGGCAGAGATCAACAATGGCGCGATCGTATTCGAGTTCCGCGCCGCGCCTCCGGTCGGTCAACCCACCCCTGGGCTACAGACCATCGTTGCAGGCGTGGACTTGACGAATGGAGAGCTTGCCGGCATCCGCTCCATCACCGTCATTGGTGCAAATAATCGTCGCAGCGTTTCACGTCGCTGACATGAACTTCGCCGCATAAGCAACTGAGATCATTCATCTTCAGACGGCGACGATTTTGACCTTTTGACCTTTGGCGGAGAGCGCAACTTCACCGTTCAGCAGGCGTTCAGCATCTGCCCCGAATACCTCGCGCCGCCATCCCGACGACCAGACGCCATCCGTGTGACCCGAGGCGATATCGTCCAAATCGCTTGAAGATGCGATCAACTTGGGCGCAACGCCAGCCTCTTCGGCCTTCGCCTTCAGCAAGACCCGTAACAGATCCGCAAGCGCCGGGTTCAGGTTCGACCTGTCCTTGCCTTGCACAGGCTTCGGCACATCCGAGTTCGGCACCGCAAGGCCACGCGCAACGGCCTCGATCAGTCCTTCAGCAATCGCGCCTTTGCGGGCGTCCCGCAGGAGCAATCGAGATTTTCCAAGATCTTTCAGGGACTTCGGCTTCGTCCCCGCAATCTCCATCAGGGCGTCGTCCTTTAGAACCCGGTTGCGCGGGATGTTGCGCTCCTGCGCGTAGGTCTCCCGGAACGCCGCCAATTCGCGTGCGATGGCAACCATCCGGCCCGAATTCGAACGCAGCTTTAATCGCCGCCACGCCTCCTCCGGCTTAACCACGTAATTCCCTGCATCGGTCAACTGCGCGAGCTCTTCCTCAAGCCAATGCGTGCGACCAGTCTTTGCCAATTCTGCGGAAAGATGTTCGTAGATTTGCCGAAGATGCGTGACATCCGCGATAGCATAGGTCTTTTGAGCATCGCTCAACGGGCGACGTGACCAGTCGGTAAACCGGCTTGATTTATCGAGAGACGCCTTCGCGATCTTGCGCACAAGTGTCTCGTACCCAACCTGATCCCCAAAGCCGCAAACCATCGCAGCAACCTGAGTGTCAAAAAGGGGCGTTGGCACCACATTGCCTTCTACGTGAAAGATCTCAAGATCCTGCCGCGCGGCGTGGAAGACTTTGACAACATTGGTGTTTTTGAACAGCTCATAAAGTGGTTCAAGCGACATGCCATCGGCCAGCGGATCGATAAGAACCGCGTCGCTTTCATCCTCTCCGGGCAGGGCAACCTGCACCAGACACAGTTGTGCAAAATAGGTGCGTTCCCGCAGGAATTCCGTGTCTACGGTGACGTACGGCACCTCGGCTGCGCGATTGCAAAAGGCTGCAAGTTCATCGGTTGTGGTCAGTGTTGTGGGCACGGGCGTTTTATTTGTTTCTTTGCAAAGGGGAGCCGTTTCGCGGTGATAGAGGAGGATCACAGGGAAGGGAAGAGAGGGGACGCGAAGGCAAGTGAGAGTGTGGCGGTGCGTCCATGACCTTTGCCCGGTTTCGCGAGGCTTTTGCTTGGCTGGTCGTCAGGACAGCAGCATAGGCGTGCGGTCTCCGCTGGCGAACCGGTGCAACACCTCCGGATAAAGCTGGTGTTCCAACGGCAGAATGCGCGCGGCCAAGGTCTCCGGCGTATCACCCGGAATAATCGGCACGCGCGCCTGCCCTAGGATTGGGCCATCGTCGAGTTCTGGCGTGACCTCATGCACCGTACACCCCGCCTCAGCATCGCCCGCCTCGATCGCGCGGGCATGGGTGTTCAGGCCTTTGTAATTCGGCAGCAGTGAGGGGTGGATGTTCAGCATTCGACCCGCCCATTTGCCAACGAAAGCGCCCGTGAGGATGCGCATGAACCCGGCTAGGCAAATGATGTCAGGGGCGTAACCCTCAACTGTTTCGTGCAGTGCCCTTTCAAAGGCCGCGCGATCCGCGCCAAACGGGCGGTGGTCCACGCAAACTGCTGGAATCCCAAGGACTTCCGCCCGCTCCAGACCCTTAACATGTGGGACGTTCGACACCACGACACAGGGCCGTGCCGGGTGATCGCCGGTCATTGATTTGGCCAGCGCCACCATGTTGGAGCCGCCCCCTGAGATCAGGATTGCGACGCGCTTGGTCACGCAAGCTGCCCGGAATAGCGAACGCCATCACCGCCTGTAACGGTTCCAATGCGGTGCACTTGTTCGCCCGCGTCGGCTAATTCCGCAGCTAGTGCATCTGCGCGCGCCGCATCGACGACCAGGACCATTCCGATCCCTGCGTTGAAGGTCTTGAGCAGTTCCGCCTGGTCCAATGCGCCCTCTTGCGCCAGCCAACCGAAGACGGGCGGCAAGGGCCATGCACCCAGATCAATGTCTGCCCCCAGCCCGTCCGGAAGGACGCGCGGCAAGTTTTCCGTCAGACCGCCGCCGGTGATGTGTGCCAAGCCATGCACGCCCCCGCTGCGGATCGCCGCCAGCGCAGGTTTCACATAGAGCCGCGTCGGCGCAAGCAGCGCAGCCCCCAAAGAGGTTTGTGCGAAAGGTGCAGGCGCGTCCCAGCCAAGTCCAGTGCGTTCCACCACGCGGCGGACAAGCGAATAACCGTTGGAATGCACGCCGTCCGACCCAAGCCCCAGCAGAACATCGCCTTCAACCACGCCCGCGGGCAGGTCGGCACCGCGGTTCATGGCCCCCACGGCGAACCCCGCGAGATCGAAATCGCCCGGCGCGTACATGCCCGGCATTTCTGCCGTCTCGCCACCAATCAGTGCGCAACCACTATCCGCGCAGCCCTTGGCAATGCCCTCCACTATCGTGGCCGCTGCTTCGACCTCTAGCTTGCCAGTGGCGAAATAGTCGAGGAAAAACAGAGGCTCCGCCCCTTGGCACACCAGGTCGTTCACGCACATCGCAACCAGATCGACACCGATTGTGTCGAAATGGCCTGTATCAATCGCGATTTTCAGCTTTGTCCCGACACCATCTGTTGCAGCAACGAGAACCGGGTCGTCATACCCCGCTGCCTTGAGGTCAAACAGCGCCCCGAAACCGCCTAAGCCAGCCATCACACCGGGGCGTTTAGTGGCCGCCGCAGCCGGCTTGATCCGGTCGACCAACGCGTTGCCCGCGTCGATATCAACGCCTGCTTGCGCATAGGTCAGCGCGGATTTGCTGTTGTCGGTCATTGCAGTGCACCCCCCGGTAGCGGCTTTCGTGGGTGCGTTAGCAGCACCTCGCGGCAAGGTCCATGCGCCACCCTGACCGGTTTCGCAAAGCGCATCGTAATTTGTACGAAAAAGGTGCATATCAGTGCGGAAACAGAAAAACACGTCCCGAGGCACGAGATGGCGAGCAAGTGCAAAACCGAGGTCTTCTTTATCGTTGATGGTTTGCGACTTGAGGCGCAAGCCTGCCTACTGGCGCCAAGCATGAAGGAGAACCTGACACCGGATCAGACAGGTGTAGCCTATGTGCGCGAGGACTATTGCTCTGAGCTCAACGATATGACCTCGGAGATTCTCGATGAATGTGAGATTGAAGTTCGATGCATCCCTAATACAGATGGTGGTCACGAACCTTGGGGCGCGCCCTACCCCCATGGTAACAAAATACTCGCCGCAGCTGCGCCACGCGATTGCGACGTCTCGGTTTTCATCGATACGGATACGATCCTTGCCGCTCCGGTCGATTTTGAAGGCGAATTGGGGGATGCCCTCATCGCGGCCTGTGTCTCAGACTACGCGGCATCGGCTGGAAGTGATGAGGATTGGGCGGCCTACTACGCAGCTTTCGGTATGGAACCCACGACGGACCGCGTGCAGTACAATGCGGGCCGCAGGATCACTTCTTTCCCGTACTACAATGCCGGTGTGATCCTGTTCCGGGAACGCGACGAAGATGGCAAGCCGACTGGCATAGGCGAGAGCTGGTTAGAAGCGGCCCTACAATTCGAGCGAGAGGTGAAGCGGGATTATTCCAGGCCCAATATCGACCAATTCACCCTGCCTATACTCGGGTATCTGCGCGGTGCCCCGGTCAAGAGCCTGCCACAGCATATGAATTTCAATATCCAAAGCTTTGGCCAGGGCGAGGGCCAGCGACAAAGCATCGTGCACTACCACCGTCTTGGCATTCTATGGGCGCATCAGAGGCACGGGCGACAGGCGCTGGAGCGTTTGATTTCCGTCCGAGGTCCGAACGCACCAGACGAGTTTCTTGAGGTTTTCGGTGCCATCGCAAAGCGGAAGCGGATGAAGCACCATCTTTGGGCGATCCAGGAAGAGGCGGCTTTGAGCGGAGAATCCGCCTGACCGATTTGATGCCCCGTGCAGCGCACACAGCGGCTTCCAACCCGAGAAATGCTCTGCTACCAGTTTCGCCATCTAAGGGGGCCTGTAGCTCAATTGGTTAGAGCAGAGCGCTCATAACGCTTTGGTTGCGGGTTCAAGTCCTGCCGGGCCTACCAAATTCCCCACAATTGTCTGGCTGGAGACTGCTCAGAGTTCTAGCTGTGCGAAAAAACCCTGGACCGGTTGGCACGATTCACTGAAAATTAAGCGCAATGAACGACCCTCATGCGATCAAGAGGGTGACGATGGACCGCCTAAAAATCATTTTGTTCATGCTGAACCATGCATCCGCGCGGGCAATTGACCGCGCCGGTGCGGACTGGATTGGCGGCGAAATCCGCCGGGCGCGGGCCGATGCGCATGAAAGTCTTGCCAATGAAGCGACCCGCGCATTGCTGCGATCGCGCCGGAATTGATACCCTCCAGCGCGACCCTAAGCAGGCTTAGCGATAGCGAATGCGCAGTGTCGTAAGGCAATAGCTGTTGCGGTAGGAGCCGACCCAGATGTTGTACGTGCCATCCCCCATTGCAGGCAGCGGAATGGCTGGGTCGAGGCCACGGCCAATCGTTGAATTGTCATCGTCAAAGGCAATCTGACCCGTCGGAAGCTCAATCAATAAGGTCGGATCACAATCGCTTTCGGCAACAACCTCCAGCCCGCGCGCCGAAGCATTGGTCAGGCGCATGGTGAGCGTCGGGGCCACGTTGACGTAGCCAACCATGTAGAAGGCCTCGCAATCCCACGCGTCGATTTGTGTACCTGCAATTACCTCGGTGCGGATACCGCGGTTCAGCGACGAACCGTCAACCTCAACGACACTGCCTGTCGACCCAAGTGCCGGGCATTGCTGAGCTGAGGCGGCGAGCGTTCCGGCAAGTGTAAGCGCGGAGGCAATAGCAATGGTCTTTAAGTGCATGGAGGTGTCCTTTTTGCAAAGCGTGTGGGCAGGTAACATATTGAAGGATCGAGAATTTTTCGAGCGTTCGTCAAGGGGCCCGACGGATTTAGTTGACGGGAGCCTTGGTTGCTGCACACAAAGCATAGCGAAAAAGACAGGTTAGCGTGGAAGGGTCAATTCAACCCTCAAGCCACCCATTTCCATGCTTTGTCCCAAGGATAGGCTGCCACCATGGCGGCGCGCGATGTCATCGGCAATCGCCAACCCCAAACCGACCCCTGACCCCATGTTCTGATTGCGCGCTTCATCAAGTCGAATGAATGGTCTCAAAGCTTCTGCACGGCGATCCTCTGGAATGCCGGGGCCATCATCTTCGACGGTAAACCGAAGGGCCCGTTCGATCAGGGTCACACTTACCTTGGCTCGGTTTCCGTAACGCAGCGCGTTCGAGACCAAGTTCATCAATGCACGTTGGACCGCCATTGGGCGCATCAGAACAGTCTGCGCGTCACCCGGCACCGTAAGGTCCACCGACTGGCCGCCGCGCCGCGCATTCTCAACCACGCCCGTGGCCAGGGCGACGGGGTCATACGGCTCAGGATCATCCAACGCCTCGCCGCGGACAAAATCGAGAAATGTGTTGAGAAGTGCCTCCATCTCTTCGACGTCGCGGGCCAAATCGTCGCGATCAGGACCATCCTCCATCATACCCAATGCAAGGCGCATACGGGTCAAAGGTGTGCGGAGGTCATGGCTGACACCCGACAGCATCAAGGTGCGTTGTTCCATATGCCCTTCGATACGGGCGCGCATATCAAGGAAGGCACGGCCTGCCGATCGCACCTCGGTCGCACCAGACGGATGATAATCCACCGACCGCCCCTTGCCGAACGCCTCCGCTGCGCCCGAAAGCCGCCGGATCGGGCGCAACTGATTTCGCAAGAAGAGATACGCCACAAGCGTCATGAGGATACCGGTGGCGACCATGATGACCAGAAGTTGGTGCGGCGCGGGTGACGAGGCGCGGCGCCTTGCCGTGGTAAATGCAACCGGTGCCCCTTGCCCGCGGTCAACGACGATTTGCACTTCGCTTTGATTGCTGCGCAAATCGATGCCAGCCAACCCCGGAACTGCCGCGTCGATCACATCGATCACCGTGATCCCCGAAATGTCATAGAAAAACCGTTGGTTGCCGCCCTCGATACGCGGTTGGCCAATCTCTATCTCCAGAACCTCGGCCATCTCGGCTGCAGCTTCGGCCCCTTGCTCGTCCCAAGTCTGCAATATGAGGTTCAGGTCCAAGCTCAGCGCGCGCGACAATTGCTCGGCCACATCTTCGAAATGACGCTGCAAAAAGACGGAACTGACCACGAGCTGAATAGTCACAACCGGAACGATCAGGATCAGAGCGGCGCGACCGTAAAGGCCGCGGGGCAAAAACTGTTTGATCCAACGCTCCACTCGCATGTCGTTTCTATATCTGGTTGGATTGGCGGGAGACAGGTTTGTTCGCCATGTCACGTTTAAAATAGTGTGCCGACGCCAGCGTCCGGTCGATGTGCAAGAGAAAGGGCGCCCTCACCGTGCCACATGACATTCTTCGACCCGGCCTTCGCCGTGTGACGGCCCCTAACCCATCCCCAATGACCTTCAACGGAACGCAAACCTATTTGCTGGGGGAAGGCGATGTGGTGGTCATCGACCCGGGCCCTGCCCTTCCCGGCCATCACGACGCCCTTCTGGAGGCCCTCGCCCCCGGGGAACGCGTGGTGCAGATCCTCGTGACACACTCCCATCTCGACCATTCGCCCTTGGCCGCCCCACTGGCGCAAACCACCGGGGCGCCCGTTCTGGCCGCCGGTCCGTCAGAGTGGGGGCGTCGTCCGGTCATGCAAAGGCTTGCGGAGAGCGGGATGCTTGGAGGGGGCGAAGGCGTGGATACGACGTTCGCGCCGGACGAGCGAATAGCGCAAGGCGAACAGATCACCGGCGCGTGGGGTAGCATCGAGGTTTTGGAAACCCCCGGCCACATGGCAAATCACCTGAGCTTTGCATGGGAGGACGCTCTGTTTTCAGGGGATCTTGTCATGGGTTGGTCAACATCGCTCGTGTCACCACCCGATGGCGATATGACCGCGTTTTTTGCCTCAGTTGAGCACCTGGCGTCCCGCACGGCCGATCGGGTCTACTATCCTGGCCATGGCGACCCAGTCGTGGATCCGGTCGTTCGGTGCCGGGAATTGCTTGAGCATCGGCGTGGACGTGAAGCGCAGATCTTGGACGCGCTTAAGAAAAACGGAGAGGCAGATGCAGCGACCTTGGCAGCACGCATCTATACTGACATCGCGCCAGCCCTTCTACCGGCGGCTGCGCGCAACGTTCTCGCGCATCTTATAGATTTGTCCGACCGGGGAGTGATTGAAGCAGATGGTCCGATCACATCAACCACCCACTTTTTGCTCGAGTGAATTTTTCCGATTCCCCCACTGGACGACCCAAAATCGCCTTGCTATATGCGCCTCAGTTCCGGCGTAGCTCAGCGGTAGAGCAGTTGACTGTTAATCAATTGGTCGTAGGTTCGATCCCTACCGCCGGAGCCAAATTTCCCTAATATAATAAACTCTTAGCCTAAATGTCGGTCCGTGCTTCTTCCGTCTTCGGATACTTCGGAAGCACTGCGGAAGCACTAGCACGAAGATTTTGACCGTGGTTCCTATGCCACAGAGATCGATTTCCTGAAGTCGAGCGTGGCACGCATGCCGGCCGCACCTACCCTCGCTTCGCTCGGCGCGTCTCACGCGCGGGGTGTCGGTCGGCTGGCAATTGGACCGCTAGCTTGGAGCCCGAGGGGACCATTCGCCATGGCCCCCTTCTCGATCCCCCTAGGCACTGCCCGATAGGAGGAAGGGAAGCTAGCGGCCCTAAGCCGACATCGAGCCCTAGTTTAAACTACCGCGTTCGCAGCCCGCATTGCAGACCTTCTTCTGATAGCACTTCAATCATGAAATTGTGGGGTTGCTGGCCCCATACCATGCCCTGATGGTTCTCGTCAGCGTTGACAGCGCAAAACCTCGGCTCATACGCATATCAAGCGAGGCGAAGTGTTCGGCGAACTTCACAGCGTCTTCCCCCAAAGCTGTGAATTCAAAACGACCGCCTAAATACTCATCATCTGGGTCATAGCCAACAACGCGCCAATTGCCGATGATCTCCCCGTCGCGAGTTATGACATCGCCTTGCGACAACTTGGGGTCGTACCCGCTGTTCATCCACTCATCGTGGCCAACAGAATTTATGGGGTAAGTGTATTCCATGGCAGGCAGAATAAGCTGTCCACTTGTTTGCGCAAGCCAATCAAACGCGCGATGGATATGCAGACCCGATGGATGCACTAATCTCGAACCACTGCGCCGTTGCCCGGCGCGCCTTGGCACCATATGTTGTGGCATGTCCCACAGCCGTCGCAGCATGGGGCCCGGCACCCTCTAAGCGAGTACAGTAATGTCCCTATCCAATCGCTCACTGCCGAAGCCCGAAAATTGGCAGGATTTCGAGCACCATGCCTGGTTGTTGTTTAGGTCTGAGCTTAACGATCCAGCCACTGAAAAGAATGGCAGGCAAGGCCAAGCTCAACACGGCGTTGACGTCTACGGCAGAAGAGATTGCAAGCATTGGGTCGGTGTTCAGTGTAAGCAAAAAATGGATGAAGCTGTAACTGAAACTGAACTTCGTGACGAAGTTGAGAAAGCGAAATCGTTCTCACCGAAAATCAAAGAGTACATTCTCGTTACTACAGCTCGTCGCGATGCTGCCATCCAAAAAGCGGCTAGGGAAATCACGGAGGAACTTGCAGGTACAGACCATGGCTTCTCTGTTTCTGTTTGGGGATGGGATCAATTCCAAGAGCACGCTTCTCTACATTCCGATGTTTGGGAGCAGATCGACCCTACATACGATCCGTTTTCAAAGAGGGGCCTTGAACAGGTCGCCGTGAAGATTGATGAGGTGAAAGACCTCGTTACATCTGCTTTGCCGGATGCCCAGAATGATCTTCGTCCGCCTCGCTTCGACGCTCAGGCGGAAAATGAAAGCTCTCCTCGACATACGAAGATCACGATCTTCGTGGAGATGATAGAAAATGGCAATTTAGAAATAGGCCGCACCGGTCTGGCTGATTTGAAAGAAACGGATTGGGAATCTGCTACTTCATCAGAGAAGTATCGAGTTCTGATTGGCCTTGCTTCAGCCGCATTGAAGATGGGGGCCGACAACGAGGCGCACTCACTAATAGAGCGCGCCTACGACATTTGCCCAGAACACAAGTCTGCAAAGAGGAATCTTGCGACGTCAAAGTTGTTGCGGGGCGAGTACGATCAAGCGAGGAAGTTGGCAGGAGAGGCAGTACATGCGCGACCTGATGACCACATCGCTGCAGCCGTGCTCGTTCAAGCTCGAAGCTTCTTTCCAGCCGATGATCTGTTGGAGGGGCTTTCGAAGAATGTGCAAGGCAAGTCGGCTGTAAAGGCGGCTTTGTGTCAGGCCTATCGAAATCGCGATGACGCAGATTGGCTTACGTTGGCAGTCGATGCGTACCAGTCCGACCAATCCGATGACCAGATTCGTTTGAACTGGGCGGAGGCTGTTCTGGAGCTTGAAATCCAGAACAATGCGAAAAGCGCGCTAGGTGGCATCAGTGTATTTCCTAGCTTTCAGGACCTGAATTCCGCTGCCGAAGAACTATACCAGGCGTGTGTTTCGAGACGATCACGATTTTCCTTGGCTACAATCCACAATGCAGGATTGGCCCTGCGCCTTGTTGATCGTAACGACGAGGCCAAACAGGTATTGGAAATGGGGCTCTCCCTTTGCGCTGGGGAGCCTTCGATATCGCTTCAGCTAGCCATAATCGCCCATGAGGATCGAGACTTCGGCAGAATCCTTGAGCTTCTCGACGAGGACAGTGAGCACCCTGAGGTCATTTCGCTAAGAACTGAGGCGATGGCTCACATACTGAGCCCGTCAGACGCGTTAGAAGCAATTGATCGCATTGATACGACGCACTGGTCCGAAGAACACCGTCTGATGCTGCTTTCGTCTGAGCTGACCTCCCTTTCGGAAGTGGGAGATTGGCCCACGGCAATCAAGAGATGTGGGCAGGGCATTGCGGAAAACCCGGACTCACTTCGTTTCAATATAGTATTGGCTAGGGTGCTTCGCATAAGCGGGGACGGTGAAGCGGCGGTTTCTCATCTTGATGAGATTGTAGCCGATCTTTCGCCGGATGCCACGATGGCGGAACGGGTCGAAATCTCCACAGAATACAGACAGCTTGGTAGCCATGACCCAATCGTGTCCTTGCTAGAGGATCAGGTTTCAACACAACACGACAGTGAAGCGCTTCGGTTACTGCTTAGCGCCCTGATTTCCGGTCAAAAGCATCGTGGGGCGTTAAATCTTTTTAATGCCTTCCCGCCAGAACTATCAAATGATGAGTGGTACCTTCGCGCAAGATCAATCCTAGCGATCAATTCTGGCGCTGCGGATATTGAGAACCACCTTAACGCCTACCTTCGGGTCGAACCCAACGACTTAGAAATGCAAATCTCGAGGCTGGGGTTGTGGCAACTGCAAGGTCGCGAAAATGAAATCCGACAGAAACTGCGAACTTTTGAGAAGAAAATTCCTGACGGTAACTCGCTGGAACGTATGCGCCTCTGTCACCTTGCCGTCCAGTACGGCAACAGAAAGTGGGGAGTAGATACAGCCTATCAGGAGTTGATTTCAAACTGGGATGATCCGGCCATACATCTTGCTTATCAAGGCCTTATCCTGATGTATGATCACTTGGAGGACGCAATCCCTAAGTCCACGACGATACAAGAGAATTGCGTTTTCGAGGCAATGTCCAGTGATGGTGTTCGACGCGCTCGTATTGAAGGAACAAACGCTCACAATTTTGAGGCTGAAAGACACGCGCCGACCAGCGAATTCGCGAAGGCCTGCATTGGCAAAACAGTAGGCGAGAAGTTCGTTATCGCCACTCAGTATGAAAGCATCGAGTTCGAGGTCTTGTGGATCAAGCCGCGAGCCCTCGACCTTCTGCACAAGTCACTAGAGGAATTCAACAAGAGGTTCCCGACGAACTCAGGTATGCAGCGAATGACCTTTGACTTCCAAGCCGACAATCCTCTCGCCGACATGGACCGTATCACGAAGGCAGCACATGATCGCGACCAATCCGTTTTGGACAATTACGCTGCAAACGCACTCCCATTCTGTTTTGTTGCTGAAGCGCTTGGGAAGGACGTAATTGACGGTTGGGCGGGCCTTCCTGGAGTAGGTATCCAGCCGCGTGTCTGTATTGGCAGTCGCGATGAGCGCAACAATGCAATCAAGGAAATCCAGTCCAAAGCCGAAAGTGGGTGCGTACTTGACCCGATCACCGCCGCTCTGGCTTCGGACTTTCATCTTTGGGAAATCATTTCGAAAGTCTGCGGCCCAATTCACGTAACTCAATCAACGCTGGAGTTCTTTGCAAAACGGGAAATTGAGTCAAAGAACAACATCGACCGGCGATCCGGAATAACATCTTGGCAAGACGGTCGTTTCACGATGATTGAGGTTACGCCTGAGCACAACCAAATCGACTTCGAAGTCAAGAAACGTCAACGCGAAGACGTTCTAGCTCACTGCAAAATCGCTAGTTCAGTTCCGCAGGCCGATCTAGAAGGCCAAAACCTTGAGATATCTGAGGTTTTAGGCTCGTCGGCGAGAGACAGTGTCTTGGCGGCTGAAGGGAATGGTTTGCTGCTGCTATCAGAGGATCAAGGATTGCGACAATGGGCGGCAGCCGCGCTTGGGGTCGGCTCGAGTTGGCTACAGCCAGTTCTGCTGCTTGCCAAAGATCGAGGCTTAGTTTCGATTGAGGATTACACCAAATTCATCGTTGACTGCCTGGACCGCGACTTCACTTACGTGTCAATGGACTCGCAAACTTTGCTCACCCAAGCCAAAGCGGATGGGTTCAGCGCGCAAAACACCGTGAAGCGGATGTTGGAAGTGGTTGGCGGGAAGAACGCAGACTTGGAAACCAACATTGATGTCGCTGCTCTTTTCCTTGACTTAGTTTTTCATGAAACAAAGCAAGAGCACCTGCGAGACCGGTACGCAAGTCTAGTTCTGGAAGCATTCTGTGCACCACGTAGGGATAATGCGGTCGAGGTCGTAAAGTTGCTGACCGCGCAGGTTTCCATTCGCGTGTTCAATTTGATTGAGCACGCCTTTTGGTGGCTTGTTGGTCGAGAGCTTGGAACGCCGGATTTCCATCAACAAGTTAAAGAAGCTAAGAAATCTCAGCTACAGCGGCCAGTTTCACTTCCTCCTACCATTCGGTTTCTTGTGACGGGGAAGACTAGGCTCCTCGGTTCATGCTTCCCAAACCAAACCTTCTAATGGTGGCGTGAACGTCCGCTTTTCAACCTGCCAATTCGCAGTGCGCGCGTGCAGCGAACTGCCGCTTCGCGCCCCTACGTACTCAGCAACGCGCCATACTTCTTTTTTGCATCCCTAAGGCGATCCGCAATCGACCGCGGGCTTTGTTCGACACAAGCTTGTAGACGCCACGGTAAGTCTTCCAGAAAAGCATCGATGTCCGAAGCTGTAACGCCTTCAAGTGCTGCAAAAGTGATCGCATGCCCAGCAGTTAGTTTCAAAAACTCGTTCTGCTTATACCGTAAATCTTCCGCCGTAAGAGCGACCTCATCAATTTCGACCTCATGCTCGAATAACTCGTTTGACAATACATCGCGTAGAACTTCCCAGTTTGCGTGAACGGTCCAATCCGTGCGGTCGGCTGTTTCTGATGGCACACGCAACTCAATGTCTTGGGTGAGCTTCTGCAACTCACCAGCTAGACTGGAGTAGAGACTAGCCCAACCTTTGATCCTTGCCCGGTCACGCAGGGCGCGTTTAGCCAACCGAAACTCAGTTCTCCAAACCCGGCTTCCTGCAGGATCGGAGTAATCGAACGCCGGTTGTCCCAAGCGTTCCATGGCCTCGTCCCAAATGAAGAACCAATCCAACTTGTTCTTCGCCAACGCTTCCTCGCGCTTATCGTAGACGATGACCTGTCTTCCCGGCATCTTTCCGAAGGTTGCGGACGAGACACGTCCGGATCGACCGTTTACACGCGCATCCGATAATTCGAGGTATGTACTACTCTTAGTTTGCGAGTGCGTTACGAAGTCGTATGGGTCAAGAACGAAGCTAGGGTCATGGAAATCGATGGCATAGTCGACGCGTCGGATACTCACCCCATCGTTTGGAACCGCGCAGCCGAGGGCGTCTAGCATCATGTCGATATCCTCGCGGACGTAGTCGATTCCCTTCATTGCAAGCGGACGCGCACGACTTGAATACGCGAGACCCCAAGGATCCTTCGCGTTTGGTTTCTTTATGGTCCAGATACCTCGGCACCGACCTGCATCGAGCACGAAAGCGTAGCCACCAATACCACCAGAGGGACCAACCTCGAAGCGTGCACCGTTTAGATCAATGCCTACACTTTGCTTGACGGCCTCGGCCTCATTTTTGGCGGACTCAAGTCGCGCAACCAGCTCCGGCGAGATCGCTGATCTGAACGATATATCTAGCCCATCAAAGCCTGAATGAAGAATGATCATTGGGTGATTGTCCTTGCTAGGTTTCTGAGAGGGGGTGTTACATAAACCCCCTTTGGGGCCTTGAGCGCCGCGCTTGGCCGCACACCGCACGCCCCGCCTGACGGCGGCAGCGCGCGGTCGCGCGTCCAATCTGAGCGGGTGTGAGGCAGATCATTGGGAGGTACTGCCCTTCCGACGGGAATCGACCCAAGCAAGGACGTCAGATCGGCGGTACCGCACTGAACGTCCAAGCTTGAAAAACTCCGGTCCCTGTCCAGTTACGCGCCATTTCTGGATTGTGCGAACTGAATGGCAGATAAGATCAGCCACAGCGTGCTCGTCGAGTAGGCCTTGCGGATCAGATCCAGAGGGTGACGCGATGCTTCCATCCATTTGACGCTCCATTGCGATTGCGATGGGGCGAACCTAGTAAGCGCGGTTTTGAAAATCGCTTGAAACCGTACGCGAAATTACTTGGTGCGGAGGAGACTAATTCTGTAAGTTCTTGGCTTTGCGATGGAATTCCAAAAAGCTCCTAAGCTTGTTTATGGTTTCGCGTTCGGTTTGATCGGGATCCAACGGCCTGAACGCGGCCACGCAAAACCGCGCGGCATCAGAAATGGCGCCACCTGCTTTGGCATCGTAGGTGAAATCGCGTCGCAGAGTAGAACACCACATGGATGCGATTGACCGCACCCATTCGTTGAACGCCAGGTCGCGCTTAGGGCCCGGTTTTCCACGAAACTGACCCTCCAGTAGCTCGACGATGTAAGCGCGCTCCGCCAGCGCATCAAGAATCGCAACTATCTCGGAGATAGAAGCTGAGTGAGGCTGGAAACTCGGCCCGGTCTCCACTGAGAGCCTGATCTCATACAGGCTCCAATCGTCGAGTAGCTCTCCGCGTACCTCATATTTGTTTGGGCCTTCGTCAAACCATTGCGGTGCCTCGCCCAGGCTTCTCCACACTTCTTCCGGCAAGGATTTGAGCTTTTCGCTCGTAGCGCTGAGATCCGCGCCGATCCTTGCGAGAGCTTGTCTGATCGATGAGACTTGGCTTTGGTCGCGGGCGCGCCACTCGTGCCATCTTTGACCTGCGATCTGCAACTCGCGCGCGAACTGCTCAGTCAATTCGACCGGAACGTCAAATTCTGTCGTGATGTCTTGAAGCTGCGCCTCCGAGTAGAAGTCTATCAACCTCGCCTCGTCCGCTGCTTCGTATTCGCGATCCCGATACTGCCCAATCATGAAACGACCCTCAGCTGGGGGCCGTTAGATCGACGGCCCATTGCGTTAGCCAGCCTGCCTGCAACCGAACCCGCCGCCCTTTGCACCGCCTCGTCCGCAAAATGGGCATAGCGTAGCGTGGTCTGCAGATTCCGGTGGCCCATGATCTCTTTCAACAAGAACGGATCAATCCCACTCATCACTGCAACGCTGGCGTAGGTATGGCGCAAATCGTGCATCCTTACGTCATCGAGGCCCGCTGCGTGTTTCACTCTTATCCAAGTCTTCTGCAGGTTCACGAGATGTCCGTCGGGCTTTTCACCGAGGATCACGTATGGGTTCCCTTCCATGCGCGGTAAAGATATCAGGATGTCATACGCTTCACGCGGCAGCGGTATGCGCCGCCGCCCAGTCTTGCTGTCCGGCAACTCGAGGTGATGCGGCGTCACGTAATCCCATTGCAGCGTTAGGATTTCACTGAGGCGGCAACCCGTCAGGATCAATAGCGAAATCGCGGCGACCGCGTATTGGGTTTCCTCACCGCTTTCCAAAACGTCGGCCAATACTTGTCCCAGGCGGGCTTGTTCGTCTTCGGACAGATACCGCTTTTTTTCTTCTTCGCGGAACTTGCGGATGCGGCGCGCTGGATTGGAACCATCTCGGCGCAGCCCCCAATCCTCGGCCAGGTTAAACATCTTCGAAAGCATCGCCACACACCGGTTCGCTGTATAGGGACGGTCCCGGAGGTCGTGATGAAACGCCACCACATCGGCCCGCGTAACATCTCCGATCTTGCGGCTGCCGAAGTGCGGTCTGACGCAGTTGTTGACGTAGGCTTTGTAGGCTTTCTGCGTCGTCGGCTTACAGTGATGCGCCACATATTCGGTCAGGAACCGATCACACAGCGACGCCACGGTCGGTTCACGATGTTTCCGCCGCCGATCCTCCGCCGGGTTTTCACCTCGAGCAACGTCTCCCAATAGCTTTCTTGCCTCAGCACGGGCTTGGTCCGCCGTTAGGACGCCGTGGGGGCCAATGGTACGCCGCCGAGACCGCCCGCCTGCCCGGTATTGCACGAGGTAGGATTTTCGGCCCGATGGCATCACGCGAAGACCGAAACCGGACAAGTCTTTGTCCCAGACAAAGTACTCGTTTGCGGTGACTTCCAACTGTTCGACGGATCGCTTTGTGAGCCTCTTCATCGCATCTACCCTCGCTTCTCTACCGTTCATTTCGGAAGCACTACGGAAGCACCAGAACCGAAAAACTAGGGTATTGGGTGGGACAGGATCGCACTGACCGTCAACAGAAAAACGTTTCCTTACATGTATTTACCGCAAAACAGCGCAACCGGGCGAAAGCCGTCGAAATCGACTTCTGGCCTCTGTTAATCAATTGGTCGTAGGTTCGATCCCTACCGCCGGAGCCAATATCCCAACGATCCCAATCGCGATGGCAGTGCCTCTTTCCGATGTAAATGGGCTGTGTTTTCGGTGAAGGAACACCGGAAACTGACGATGCTTTGAGCATTTTTCAGAGCTCTTCCACCAAACGCTCCAGCAGATCATCGCAAGCTGACAGCTGACTTTCCAGAATGAACTCGTCAGCTTTGTGACCCTGCCCCTCCATCAAACCCGGCCCGCACACCAACGTGGGCACGCCCATCCCGCTCAGCAGCCCGGCTTCGGTTCCAAAAGCAACTTTGATAGGAGCACTTTGCGTTTTGAGAACAACATCCTGTACCCAGCTTTGGTTACGGGCAACCTCAAGTCCTGGGTAGGAGTTGGTGATCTCAACCGTCGCGCGCGCAGCATGTGCGCCCTCGTTGAAGCGTTCAGCGAACGCGGCAACCTGTTTATTCAACAGCGTCATATCCTGATCGGCAAGGTTGCGGATTTCGAACCGCATTTCGGCTTCGGCAGGCACAACGTTCAAGGCCATTCCGCCAGACAATTTCCCCACATGCACTGTGCTGTAGGGAATATCATATGCAGCGTCGAACGGCCCGACCTTTGAAAACTCGTCCTGCAACACCCTGAGATCAGACATGAAATCGGCCGCGAGGTGCAAGGCGTTCCGGAATTTGGGGGCCAATGCCGAATGTCCAGCCTCGCCCGTGAAGGTGGCCTTGTACGCGGTCTTGCCCTTATGGCCGGTTGCAACCTGCATTTGCGTCGGTTCCCCCACGATACACAGCGCGGGTGGGCGCAATAGTGGCGCGAGGTCCGGTTGCATTTGCTGCAAACCGACACAGCCAATTTCTTCATCATAGGACAACAGGATCGCTAGCGGGCGGTGAAGCCTTTCAGCATCCACTCGCGCCGCCAAAGCCAAGGCAGAGGCGACAAAACCTTTCATGTCGGTTGTGCCGCGACCAAACAATTTGTCTTTCTCAGTGGTCAGTCGAAATGGGGGCCGTGTCCAGGTTTGGCCTTCCACCGGAACGACATCCGTGTGAGCGGAAAGAAGCAGGCCGCCTTCTCCCTCCGGCCCAATCTCTGCGTATAGGCCCGCTTTCAGCCCGCATGGAGATGGGATCCGTGAAACCCGGAAACCGTTGGATTTCAGAAATGCTTCCACAAATGAAATCAAGGGAAGGTTGCTTTGAGCACTTACGGTCTCAAAAGAGATCAGCCGGTCGAGTAGTTCAAGCGTCTTCACGGCGTCATCACCTCAATGCAGTGCTTCAGGAACTCGGCACAGGTTCGTCGATCCATCACGCCTTTGGCTGACAGCATACCCACCGCGATCGGCGGCACATCACTGTCTAAGGGGACGAAAATCAGTGGCTTTCCGTCTGGCGCGGCTGATCCGATGGGTCGGAAATTGACGATGGAATAGCCGAAGCCGTTTGCCACGAGACTGCGCGCAACAGCCATGTCACGGGTCCGCTCCGCAACGACAGGAGCGACGTTTTCAACATCAAAGAATGTCCGGAAATAGTCCGAACTCAACGGCAGATCGAGCAGCACCATCTCGTGCGGGGCAAGGTCGCGCACCGTCAGGCGCTCACGTCGCGCCAAAGCGTGATCCGGCGCAAGCATGACATAGGGCGGCAGTGTTTTGATCGGATGAAACTGCAGATCATCCGGAACATCGATGGCGTAGCTCAACCCAAGGTCGATATCTCCACGGCGCAGCCCCGCAAAGATGTCGGGCTGGGTAAGTTCCGTTTGGCTGATCGTGACCGACGGAAAGCGATCCTCAAAACTGCGTCGCAGATCTGGCACAACGATTTGCGCAAATGTAACCAGACAACCCAGGCGAAGCGGGCCTTGAACCGCGTCGGAAACTGTGCCGGCAAGCCGCGTAAGTTCAATAGCCTCGGAAAGAACCACTCGAGCCTGCGCGGCCAGCCTGCGTCCTGCTTCCGTCAAGGCCAGCCCTTGAGATGGCTGGCGAATAAACAGCGCGGTTCCTAGTTCATTTTCGAGTTGTGACAGCGCGGTCGAGATAGACGGAGAAGAGACGTTCAAAGCACGGCTTGCAGCGGCGATGCTGCCTGTCTCGGCAGCCGAGGCGAAGTATTCAAGCTGCCGAAGTGTGAACCGTGTTTGCATAGGCAGATCGTGGCTGAGGTGATGATGGCCGTCAATTGTCGCCGGGCACGCCGTAAGATGGCGCTCCGCGGGGATCGATGGCGCGTTGAATGTACGCATCCAACTGGGGTTTGTAGACCTCCCACGCTGTGGCGATTGCCTCTATCGGGCAATCCTCGGTCCAGTCGCAGCGCAAGTCAGCGATGGGCCACGTCACCTTGTCCACAATCTTCATGCCTGCGGAATGGACTGGCCCGGCTTCCCCACCGGCGGCAAGCCCGGCCCTCATGGCAGCGATCAAGCGGTCGCCGAGATGGCCCTGGCTTGCGACGAAGCCTTCGACAATCGCCGATGGCACGTTCTCGTTCGCCAACAGGTTCCCGCCGGACGCGACATCAGGGCCGTCTGCCTGGGTCCAGATGCCGAGCGAATTGGGGCCGGAATGGATCGCGGTTTGCCCATTGGTGTCGATGCACAACACTTGTCGGTATTCGATGAAGCTGCCGCGCGATTGGATCTCAGCAATGGCCTCAGTCGCCGAAAGCCCACGTTCCATTAGGTCCAGTGCCATTGGTCCAAGTCGGGGATCGGTCACGTTCTGGGTCGCCACCGCCCCGACCCCTGCCCTCGCAAAGGAACAGCGCGCAGCAACAGCTGGCGACGACGAAGAGATTGCCAAGCCGAACATCCCTGTATCGGCACAGCGGGCGACCAGCGAGAATGTCATGCGGGGATCACCGCTGTGCCATCAATCTCAACCAGCCATTCCGGCCGCGCGAGGGCCTGAACAACCAACCCTGTCGACACGGGGTGAACGCCTTTGATGTATTCCCCCATTGTCCGGTAAACCGCCTCTCGGTGGCGCACGTCGGTTATGTAGACGACAACTTTCACCAGGTGGCTCATATCGCCGCCAGCTTCTTCGATCAGTTGCTTGATGTTTTGCATGACCTTGTGGGTCTGTTCGACCGGATCATGGCTATCGATATTCACAGCATCGTCCAGGTTTTGCGGGCATTGACCGCGCAGCCAAACGATCTTGCCAGAGGCCTCCGTTACGACTGCCTGACACAGATCGTTGTCCAGGTTTTGTTCCGGATAAGTATCGGATGTGTTGAACTTGCGAATGCGCGTATGGGCCATGCTTTCCCTCAGATACGGTCTTGGGCGGCGAGCCAGAGTTGAAAATCGCGGATAGTGCCTTCGTAATCGTCTTCCGCAAGCGGGCCGGACACGGCGTGTTGTGACCCCAACGCGATCTGCATGCGCTCAAGCTTTTCGCGATCTTCCTGGTTCACCTTTTCCCAAAGCGCGATGCGGGCAACGATCGTGTCGTCGTCCAGATCATCGCCATAAGTCGATAGGGTCCACTTCACTCGAATTTGGCCCGCGCTCAACGGGAAAATACTCAGCGAAACCAGAAGGCTTGCAGCTTGACTGGCGACTTGCGTCGGAAACAGCGCGAAAAGCGTGGAGCGTAGGCGTTCATCGTCTGTCAGATTTGGAGCGCCGAGGCCACGCGGCGGAATGTTCTTGGGATAATTCGCTGCGTAGGACGTAAAGCCATCACCCACCGCAAGCTTTCGCGCCAGGCCCGTTGGCGTGTAATCGTGCAGGGTTTGCGGGTGCACGACGGACAGGTGATAGCCCTCCATGAAATTCTCAACGAGGCATTTCCAATTCGTGTTCCACACCTCTTCGGCAACATGTGCCAGGCGGAAGCTCTCCGTCTCATAATTGGTCAGCAAACCATTGAGTGCCGGCAAATCGAACGGGGCAGCCGCGCTATCCAGATTTACATAGATAAATCCGTTCCAGAGCACCCGATTATGACGGTGCAGGCCGCAGGATTTCGCGTCAAAAGCCGCATTCTTCATGCGCGCGGCCCGCATCAAGCCGCCGTCGAGGTCGTAGGCCCAGGCGTGGTAGGAGCACACAAAACGTTTCGTGTTCCCGCGCCCCTCCGCAAGGGGCATTCCACGGTGACGGCACACATTCGCAAGGACCACGATGTCCCCATCGACCTGTCGTACCACAATCAAGGGCTCATTCAGCAACTGGACCGCGAAGAAATCGCCCGGTGCGGGGATTTCGTCGATGCGGCCAAGGCAATGCCATCCCCGGCGCAGAACGGTGTCAGCCTCGTGGCGAAAGCGGTCTTTCGATGTGTAAAACGCGCCCGGCATCGTCATGGGGCGATCCGGTGGAAGTGCTGCAATGGCCTGCAACTCGGATGAAAGCCACGACATGATTAGGCACCCCCATTCAACGCTGGCCTAAACGACGGGTCCATGCGGCTCATGAGGTACTGGGCGAAATCGAAGTTGGGCCGTTCAAGGTGCGACAGGTGCCCTGGCTCAGCCCCATCCGCTGATAAACCGCGAAAAACCTTCTCGGTGCATCCGCGATCTTCAACATTCACGTCATCCAGCAACGCTTTGAGATCAATAAGATTCTGTTGCGCTTCGGCGTCGTCCTTATAGTCGTCGGACATGCCCCCACCGAACCGGATTTGAACCTGACCCGGGCCATTGGGATGTAGGCTGAGATACCAAAAATAGCCGGGGGTAAGCGTGATCAAAAGGCTCGGGTATATTGCCAGCAGAAACGTCGTCCGCCGCTCATCGCCGTGAAGCCGGTCATTGCTGGGATGCGCCATTGCGATGCGCAACGACTCATCTTTGAGGATGGTATGGTAGTTGAACGCGTTGCGTCCGGGCGGGCAGATCATCTCATCCAGTTTTGAAAGCCCGCCAATCGTACCCGCATGGCAGACGGGCAAATGGTAACTCTCCATGAAATTCTCAGCGAGGACCTTCCAGTTCGTATCCCACAGGTGCTCTTCAAAGAAGGTCTCGGTGTAGTTGGTCATGTCGTAGCCTTTGACCAAATCCTCAACCTCTTGCAGCTCCTCCCGAACCGGGTGCGCACTTGGGTTGAGAGAGATGAAGACCCAACCAAGCCAATCCTCGCAGGCAATGTCAGGCAGGCTATAATCGTCTTTGCAAAACGCCTTATTGCCGTTCATTGCCGGCGCACCACGCAAGCTGCCGTCAAGATTGTAGGTCCAAGCATGATAGGGGCAAACGATGGTCTTGGCGTTGCCCCGACCGTGCAGAAGCGTCGACATGCGGTGTCGGCAAACGTTCGAATAGGCCTTCAGGGCCCCTTCCCTATCGCGCAGCACGATGACGGGCTGCCCCGCCAATTCGCAGGTCACGTAATCGCCCGGGTTCGCCAACGCGCTTGCCCGCCCAACGCAATACCATGAGGTCTTGAAGATGTTTTCCAGCTCCGCGTCCAGAAAGGCATCCGACGTGTAGACCGATGGCGGCATCGCTCGGGCTTGCTCAAACGGGACGGAAACACTGGCCCGCAAAGCGTCGATGGGGTTTGGAACTGGCTTTGCAATGGTCATGGCGACGGCTCCATTCTCAGGCGGATGCAGGACGGTATTCGCGGTAATTGCGTTGGATTTCTATCTGATCTGCGACATAGGCCGCGTCGTGCCAGACACCCCAGATAAAGGTCGATCCGCGGCGCGATTGCCAGGGAAGACCAAGATAATAGAGGCCAGGTTCAGGCGAAACGCCACGCTGGTGCAGCGGCGCGCCAGTGGCATCAAACGCATCAGGAAGATTAATCCAGGAAAAGTCCTGTCGGTAGCCCGTTGCCCAAAGGACCGTTGAAATGCCCGCCTCGGCCAAATCCAGCTCTCGAATGGGATCGGTCACGCAGACAGGATCATCGGGCAAAAGATGCGCCTCGGGCTCTTCCGGCAGGTCGAGGCCAAACTTCGCGATATACGCGTCGGCTTGCGCCAACATATCAAGATAGTTCGCATCACCGGCTGCTAGGTTGTCTCTTAGGTCATCATCCAGCAGCAATCGGCCATCCTGATAACCGGACGCCCGGCCGAGCAAGGTCATGCCTCGATGGGCCAGCCACCGGAAATCCACAGTTTCGCCGCCGCGGGCGCCGCTGACCGATATCGTAACGTGCTCCGTGCCCGGCGCTTTGGCCGGGATGTCCCACAGGCCCAACACGCCGAGCCACCAGCAATAATCCCTGCCCCGATAGGCGCGTGGCGGGCGGTCGTGCGGACCAACACAAAGGTAAACCTTGCGCCCTGCCCGTTGCAGTTCATCGGCGATCTGTCCGCCAGATGACCCCGCACCAACGACAAGCACGGCGCCGTCGGCAAGCTGATCCGGATTGCGGTATGAGGCGGAATGCATCTGCACTACCCCGGCACTCTCAGGGATCAGCGATGGGAAAACAGGATGTTGGAACGCGCCGGTCGCGGAAATGACGTTCTCCGCCTGGAACACGCCCTGCGAGGTTTCAACGACAAAGCCCGAACGCCCTGTCGCACGTTTTAGCAACTTCACATCAACGCCGGTTCTGATTGGCGCACTATGGGTCTGTGCAAAGGTCTCCAACGCTGTGGCAACCTCTTCTTTGTCGGGGAACGCATCGGGACCAGAGGTTGGAAAGCGCATGCCGGGGAAACAATCATGCCAGGCCGGTCCATTTGCGACGAGCGAATCCCAGCGACGCGTGCGCCAGCTTTCCGCCACCCGGTCTTTTTCCAGGACCAAATGCGGGATAGCGTGGCGCGAAAGATGGGCGCTGGCCGCGATCCCGGCCTGGCCTGCGCCAACTACGAGGGTGTCGATGGATTCGCTCATAGGCGCTGCCTCCAAATTTCGGGAGGATTTTGCAGGATCAACATGACTGAGAAAGATGTTTTTATCTGGGGTGCCCTTAGGCCTCACCTAACAACAAGAGAAGGCGGCTTGCCCTGCTCATCCTTGGGGCATCGGCACACCTTTACGCGCACTGGTGAGCGGGGATGCCTGTGGTGCGAATTTACAGCTTTTAGGCTTGCGCTGTAAATTTCCTTACAAAACGATCTTCCGCGGACGCAGTGTCGTGGATTATGAAAGTTTCGTCCGCCATGGTTTGCGGGAGCTTTTTGTGCGGGAGGATGCGCAATAGCTCGAACCATGGGAGGAATACATGAGTTTTTCGAAAGTCTCGCGTCGCGGGGTCATGAAGGCTGGCGCGGCAACTGGTGTTGCTTTGGCCACGCCAACGCTGTTCACCGGTGCAGTTTGGGCCGATGGCCATACCGGTTTCACCAACGCTCCAGGCGAAGGATCGGTCACACTCGGGTTCAACGTGCCCCAGACCGGCGCCTATGCAGATGAGGGTGCGGACGAGCTGCGCGCCTACCAGCTGGCGGTTCAGCATCTGAACGGCGAAGGCGACGGTGGCATGCTGAACACCTTCTCCGAGCGCAACCTCGACGGCACCGGCATTCTTGGCCGCCGCGTTGAGTTCGTGACCGGTGATACCCAAACCAACTCTGACGCCGCACGTGCATCTGCACGTTCGATGATCGAACGCGATGGCGCCATCATGATCACCGGCGGTTCGTCGTCCGGTGTGGCTGTGGCCGTTCAGGGCCTCTGCCAGGATGCGGGCGTGATCTTCATGGCGGGTCTGACCCACGCCAATGACACGACCGGTAAGGACCGCCGCGCAAACGGCTTCCGTCACTTCTTCAACACGGAGATGACGGGTCGCGCCCTCGCGCCGATTCTGGAAGGCCTCTATGGTGCTGACCGTAAAGCCTACCACCTGACCGCCGACTATAACTGGGGCTGGAGCCAGGAGCGGTCGATCCGCGCCTACACCGAAGGCCTCGGCTGGGAGACCGTAAACTCGGTCCTGACGCCTGTGGGCGCGGGCGACTTCTCGTCCTACCTGACACCGGTTGCAAACTCCGGCGCGGACGTGCTGATCCTGAACCACTACGGTGGCGACATGGTGAACTCGCTCACGCAAGCCGTGCAGTTTGGTCTGCGCGACATGCAGGCAAACGGTGTGGACTTTGCCGTTGTGGTTCCGCTGTTCTCGCGCCTGATGGCGCAGGGTGCAGGCTCCGCAATTGCCAACATCCACGGTTCCACCAACTGGCACTGGTCGCTCAGCGACGAAGGCTCGCAGGCTTTCACCCGCTCCTTCGGCACCGAGTACGGCTTCCCGCCGTCGCAGGCCGCACACACGTGCTACGTGCAAACCCTGCTTTATGCAGACGCCGTACAGCGTGCAGGCAGCTTCAACCCCTGTGCGGTTGTCGAAGCCCTCGAAGGGTTCGAGTTCGACGGTCTGGGCAACGGCCCGACCCTCTACCGTGCCGACGACCACCAGTGCTTCAAAGACGTGCTGGTCGTGCGTGGTAAAGAGAACCCCGAGAACGAGTATGACCTTCTGGAAGTTGTGGAAGTCACGCCGCGTGACGCAGTCACCTACGCGGTTGACCACCCTGACTTCGTCGAAGGCCAGCTCGGCTCCTGCAACCCGGGCGCGTAAGCCCAGGGCTATTCACACCATTCGATCCGGGCGCCATGCTGCGCCCGGATCTACCGTGACACTGCGCGCCCCTCGTGCTGCGCAGCTTTTTTGGGGATCCAGGGACAATGGAATCGATCATCCTTCAGTTGCTGAACGGATTGGACAAGGGTTCAGCCTATGCGCTGATCGCACTTGGCCTGACGCTCATCTTCGGCACGCTCGGTGTTGTGAACTTCGCCCACGGCGCGCTGTTCATGATGGGCGCCTTCATCGCAGTGACGCTGAACATGCTGTTTGGCGTCTCGTTTGAAGTCGAAGATCCAACCCGAACGGACTTCCTCGGTAATGTCATGATGGTCGACACGCCATACGTCGTCTATTGGTTCGGAGAGGATTTCGGCAATTGGCTGATTGACTGGTCCGTCCCGATCTCAGTCCTCGTCGCCATCCCTGTCATGGCGTTGATTGGCGTCGCGATGGAACGCGGCCTGATCCGGTTCTTCTATAAACGCCCCCACGCCGACCAGATCCTTGTGACCTTTGGGCTTGCCATCGTTCTGCAGGAGATCATCAAGGCCTTCTACGGCGCCAACCCGATCCCGACCCCTGCCCCCGAAGCCTTCGTTGGTTCGTTCGATGTGGGCCAGCTTCTGGGCTTTGACCCGTTCGCGGTCATGTATCCGTACTGGCGCCTCGTCTACTTCTTCTTTGCCGCGCTGATCATCGGCCTTGTCTTTGCCTTCCTTCAGTTCACGACCTTCGGAATGGTCGTGCGCGCCGGTATGGCAGACCGTGAAACCGTAGGCCTTTTGGGCATCGACATCGACAAACGCTTTGTCACCATGTTCGCCATTGCTGCGATCGTCGCAGGCCTTGCAGGCGTGATGTACACGCCGATCTTGTCGCCCAACTACCATATCGGGATGGACTTCCTTGTCCTCAGCTTCGTGGTGGTCGTGGTCGGCGGCATGGGATCCCTGCCCGGCGCGGTCGCCGCAGGCTTCCTTCTGGGCATCCTTCAAAGCTTTGCCTCCATGTCGTGGATCATCGAGTTGATCCCGGGCATCAACCAGGTGGTCATCTACCTTGTCGCAATCGTCATTTTGCTGACCCGTCCGCGTGGCCTGATGGGCCGCAAGGGCGTGATGGAGGAATAAGAAATGCTGGGTCTCAACGCAAAAGACGCGCGTCTCTACATCATTGTTCTGGTGATGCTGGTCTTCGCCCCGTTCTTCCTCAACCCCTTCCCCGAAGGCTCGGGTCTGGCGCAGTTCAATGCGGGCTATCCCGACATGATGCAACGCCTTGTGATCTTCGGCCTCTTCGCGGTGGGCTTTAACATCCTTTTCGGGCTGACGGGCTACCTGTCGTTCGGCCACGCTGCCTTCTTGGGTGTGGGTTCCTATGCAGGGGTCTGGATGTTCAAACTCCTGACGATGAACGTCATCCCGGCATTGATCGTATCGACCATTGCGGCGGGTCTGTTCTCTTTGCTGATCGGGTACATCTCCCTACGGCGTTCGGGCATCTACTTCTCGATCCTGACGCTCGCTTTCGCGCAAATGTGCTACAGCCTCGCCTATTCGGTTCTGACGCCCATCACGGGCGGTGAGACCGGCTTGCAATTGGCTTTGGATGATCCGCGCATCATCGGCGTGCAGCAAACGGCGGAGGGCAATATCCCGGTGCCACACCTGTTCGGCCTGCAGATGAACGCCAACACCACGTTGGAGCTTGGCGCTTGGTCGTTCACCTTCTCTGTCGGTTACTATTTCGCTGCCGTCATCTTCGCACTGGCCTTCTACTTCACCATCCGCCTCTTCCGGTCGCCCTTTGGCCTGATGCTTCGCGCGGTGAAATCGAACCAGAGCCGGATGAGCTATACCGGTCTCAATGCGCGGCCCTATACGCTGGCGGCTTTCGTGATCTCCGGCATGTTCGCAGGTCTCGCAGGCGGTCTGATGGTCTCCATGGACCCGCTGGCCGGGGCCGAGCGGATGCTTTGGACAGCCTCGGGTGAAGTGGTCCTTATGACGATCCTCGGCGGTGTCGGGACGTTGATCGGCCCCATTCTGGGCGCTGGCGTGATCACCTATCTTGAGGCGATCGTTTCCACAATTAACTCGACCATCCTGCACGAATGGTTCGGCGGTTTGCCGGATGGGTTGGAAAACTTCATGGTGAACATCCTTTACCCCTTCGTAGGCAAAGGCTGGCACCTGACCCTCGGCCTTGTCTTCATGGTCGTGGTGATCTTCCTGCCCGGCGGCATTGTTGAGGGGGGCCGCAAGATCTTCGGCCTGTTCTCCCGCAAACAGAAAGAACCGGGTGACGTGCCCCCCAACGCAGCAGCCCAACCGGGCCCCGGTGAGTAAGGAGAGGACGGATGGGAATTCTTGAAGTCCAGAACATCAACAAACGCTTCGGCGGCCTTCAGGCCCTGGGAGATGTGAACCTGAGCGTGCAGGAAGGAAGCTGCCACGCGATCATCGGGCCGAACGGTGCGGGGAAGTCGACGCTGCTCAACGTGCTGGTCGGCAAACTGATCCCAGATACAGGATCGGTGACGTTTGAGGAGAAGAACGTCCTCGGCCGCAAACCGCACGAGATCAACCAGATGGGCATCAGCCGTGTGTTCCAGACGCCTGAGATCTTTGGGGATCTGACGGTGATGGAGAATATGCTGATCCCATGCCTCGCGCGGCGTGACGGATCCTACAGCCTGAAAGCCTTTATCAGCATACCGTCCGAGAAGGCGCTGAATACCGAAGCCGAAGAGATGTTGGACGAAGTCAATATGCTCGAAAAGCGAGACATGCAGGCCAGCTCACTGTCTCGCGGCGATAAGCGGCGCCTGGAAATGGCCATGTGCTTGGTTCAGCAACCGCGCCTGTTGCTGTTGGATGAGCCGACCGCGGGCATGGCGCGGGCCGATACCAACAACACCATCGAGCTCCTCAAGGAGATCAAGGACAAGCGCAACATCACCATGGCGATCATCGAGCATGACATGCACGTGGTCTTCTCGCTTGCCGACCGGATCACAGTGCTTGCGCAAGGCACACCGCTGGTTGAGGACACGCCCGAAAACATCAAAGGCCATCCCAAGGTACGTGAAGCCTATCTTGGCGAAGCACAGGTCTGAGGAAGGGATACAGACATGAACGAGAAGCCGAAGTTCGACAAGTCGACCAACTTTTCCTCTCACGCCCCGGCCTTTCTTTCGGTCTGGGAAATCGACGCCTATTACGACGAAAGCTACATCGTCCAGCACGTGTCGTTTAACGTGCATGAAGGCGAAATCCTTGCCCTTCTGGGCCGGAATGGCGCCGGCAAAACCTCGACCTTGCGCACCATTGCACGGGTGGATGACCCTGAGTTGAGGCACGGTGAGATCTGGCTGGATCACCAGCCCCTGCACAACATGAAAAGCCATCAGGCCGCAGGCGCAGGCATCGGATTGGTGCCCGAAGACCGCCGCATCATCCCCGGCCTGACGGTCGAGGAAAACTTGAAGCTCGCCCAAATCGCCCCGCCCATCGGCTGGTCGTTTGAGCGCCTGTATGAGCTGTTCCCCCGCCTCGGCGAACGTCGCAAGCAAGAAGGCGTGACGCTGTCGGGAGGTGAGCAACAGATGCTGGCGATTGCGCGCGCTTTGGCCCGGGACGTGAAGGTCCTGCTTCTGGATGAGCCTTATGAGGGCCTCGCCCCCGTCATCGTCCAGGAAATCGCCAAGACGCTGGACGTGATCCGCGAACAGGGCATCACCACGATCATCGTGGAGCAGAATGCCGTGGCGGCCCTGAACCTCGCCGACCGCGCCGTCATCCTCGATACCGGTAGTGTCGTCTTTGACGGATCAGCCAAGGAAGTGCTCGACAACAAGGAATTGCGCGAGGAATACCTCGCGATCTGACCTGCTTCACATCGCGATATCAAACGGCCCGCACTCTCACCTGCGGGTCGTTTTTTGTTGAAGTCCCGCTTACAACCTGCGCGTAGTTTGCCGGCAATTTGTAAGCCCAACTTTCACACGACGCGCAGACATGACCATTCGCCTTCTCAAGACCTTGGTGGCTGTCGCCGATACCAAAACGTTCAGCGCGGCGGCGGAGGCCGTGCATGTCACCCATGCCGCCGTCAGTCAGCAAATGCGGACGCTGGAAGACGATTTGGGCCTGACCTTGTTCGACCGCTCAAAGCGCACCCCGACCCTGACGGCCGCTGGCCAACAGGTGGTCGAACGCGCCCGCCGCCTGATTGCAGATTATGACGGGTTGGTAGACGCGGTGCTGTCAGAGGATGGGCTAAGCGGAACCTTCAAACTTGGCGTTCTGCGCACAACCCTGACCGGTCTGACCCCGAAAGCCATGGCGATCCTGAAAACGCGTTTCCCGGAGGTCGGCCTGCATCTTCGGACCGGCCTGACCAGCGCGCTGCTTGCAGATCTGCAGCGCGGTGATCTGGACGCTGCTATCACCTCAAAACCGCACCTGCTTCCCAAGGGTCTCGCCTTCCATGACCTCGCCCATGAACCGTTGGAGCTTATTGCCTCCCCCGATGAACAACATGACGATCCCCTCACCCTGCTCGCAAATCGCCCCTATATCCGGTTCAACCGGAACGCGGTCGTGGGCACGCTGATCGACAATTGGATCGTGTCGCAAGGCGTGGACGTCCATGAAACAATGGAACTCGACAGTCCGGAGGCCATTACCAGTATGGTGCACGCGAACCTTGGCGTTTCGATCCTGCCACGGCTTGCCGTGCCACCGGCTGAAGCCGCGCCCGTCAAACGGCTCAGGCTTGGTCCGGATGCCCCGGAACGCGTCGTGGGCCTCGCGCACGCGGTCCCGCCGCTCAAAGCGAAGGCCATCCAAGAGGTGTTGAGCGCCCTCACCCATGTTATCGGCACCGCCCATGACGCCTGAAACCATCCTGTTCCTCATCGCTGGCGCATGTGCGGGCGGGTTCATCAACGGGCTGTCAGGTACAGGCACAGCCTTGTTTGCATTGGGCTTCTACCTTGTCGTGCTGGACCCAGTCACTGCCGTGGCCATTGTCGCGCTGATGTCGGTGGTCGCTGGCATCCAGGGCCTTTGGGTCGTGCGCCACGCCATCCTGGATCATCCCAATCGGCTGCTTCGGTTCGCCTTGCCCGGTCTGGTCGGCGTGCCCATTGGCGTTTGGCTACTCAGCGGTCTGGACACCAGCGTTTTGCGCCTCGGGGTGGCTGCGTTCCTGATCCTCTACGGCAGCTATTTCGCCTTTCGTAAAGCCTTGCCCGCCTTCTCGCGCCCTACCCCTGTGCTGGACAGTCTGATCGGTGGCATCGGCGGTCTGCTTGGCGGGGCCGCCGGCATGTCGGGTGCCCTGCCGTCGATGTGGATGTCGCTGCGCCCATGGACGAAGTTCGAAACCCGCGCCGTTTTGCAACCGTTCAACATGGTAATGCTCGTGACAACAGTGGTCTTGCTGTACCTGCGAGGCGGCTATGACAGCGCGCTACCGGCACTGGCAATCACAATCCCAGGCGGGTTGCTTGCGGCGCAAGTTGGCATCTTCGTTTTCAAACGGCTCAGCGACACCGGCTTTCGGCGCATCCTGATCCTGCTTTGCCTTGCCATGGGGATCGGCGTGTTGTTGAGCGAAATCCTCTAGATCACTTCGTCCGTACGATCATCGCTTTCGCCATAGCGCTTCAACACAGCCGGCTTCGTGCCTTCATACACACGCGCGACATTCTCGGCGATCTTCGCGTTTTCACGCTCGAACAGGCAGTTCCCGTTCAGGTCTGACGCCACAATAAACGGCCCCATCCTGTTGCACTTGATCACCCACATCGCCTGCGCGAGGCCCAGTTCCTCATTCCAATGCACCGCTTCGACATTCTCCACCCCGCGCCCCAAAAGCGCGCCGGTGCCGTAGCCCACGGTGCTCAGATAAACCGCCCCATTGGGCACGAAGTATTCCTTGTAATCCTTCGACGACATCCCGCCCTTGCCCACGATCAGCTTCGCGCCGGTCTTCGCCATCCATTCGGGCAGCCATTTGGCAAAGCGGAAGCTGGCCGTTGCGGTCACGGCCCCCATATCGAACGATCCATCCGGATTGATGCGAGCGGCCGGAGAACAGTGGAAGTTCGCCGCCGATTGCGACGGCAATTCCATCGGAATATTCGCCTGCTCCTCCAGCGCGCGCATGTAGACGCCTTCCCGCGCGGTGTACATCAGGCCAGAGAGGTAAACGACGTCGCCAAGGCGAAGCTGTGCGATGTCTTCATCGGTGGGGGTGGTCGAAAGGACAATCTCGCGCGGGCTCATTCTGCAGCCTCCCGCACAGGTTCCCATTCCACGGTTTCGCGGCGCTGGTAGTCAGTGAACCAATCCGGGTCTGTCCGGTGTTCGACTCGCCCATCCGCATGAATGCGTGCAACGGCGCGGCGGGACGATAGGCAGAAGGCATGAACGCTCATCGGCATCCCGCCTGTATGGCAGTAACCCACTTCAATATTGCAGTCTATCACCATGTTTTTGCCTACAAATCCCATGGCGCCCATGCCGATGGAATTTCCGAGTTCCTTGAACTCATCCTCCATCTCGGCAATGCGCGGATCGGAGTTTCGGCTGCCCACGGTGCGCAGGATCGAGGCCCGTTTTCCAAGCACCATGCAGGTATCCTTGGACCCACCCAGACCGATCCCAATGATAGCAGGCTGGCACGCAAGGCCACGCTTACCGAACGCCATAAGGCTGTCGAGGTAGAACCGTTTGATCCCTTGAATGCCATCGGAGGGAAACAGCATCCGGTAGTCGGTGCCAAAAAGCCCACCTTTATGCACGGTGATCAGATCAACCCACTCCCCTTCGGGCTCGAACCCATATTCGATCTCGGGCGCGCCGATGCCGACATTGTTGTCATGGTCCGTGCGCCACAGCGGATGCACACGATTGGGCCGCAGCGGAACACCATTCGTGGCGCTCGCCGTTGCCCGCCGCAACGCCGCCTCAAGTGCCACCATGCCGCCTTCAACGCGCGCCTCATTTCCCATCTTCACAAACCAACGCGGCACGCCGGTATCCCCACACATCGCGCGTCGGTCTTCCTTGGCGGCTTCGTAATTGTCGAGCATCGCTTTCAACACGAACGACGACAGGTCGCCATCTTCGGTCTGAGCCGCCTTCTTCAAGCCGTCGAGGTAATCCTGAGGGATCTCGATTGCCGCCTTGTCCATAAGGGTTTCAGCCGTCTCTTGTATCAGCTTGATCGGTATCATTGTGCTGCCACCAATGTTTCGGGTTCGCCATCGGGCAAGATCGTCTCACCCGGGCGAACGATGGTGAATTGAACGGGCTCACGGGTGACATCGACCGTGCCGCCCTTCATCTGAGCCACCGTGAAATCGCTGTTTTCCAACCCGCCGTCATCCGGGAAATCCTCGCGGAAATGCGCGCCGCGTGAGTTTTCACGAGCAATCCCGGCCTTGGTGATGACCTCGGAGATATCGCAGAGCGAGCGGAGGTTCAGCCAATCGTGCCAGGTCAGGTTGAACGCAAGGTTGCTGTCATCAACGCCGACATCCATCAACGCGTCCGAGACTTTTGCGATCCCGTCGAGGCCACGTTTCATCCCCGCTTCGGTGCGCATCACGCCGACCTCGTCCCACATGACCTCCTGCAACTCCTTTCGCAGGGGCAGGATCAGATCAGGGGTCTTGGACATGGGGTAAACCGCCCGCGCAACCTCGGCCTGAAGCACCTCTTCATCCGGATCACGCAAGGACATGCCGCGAACGTCAGCGCCCATCGTATCACCCGCAATGCCGCCATAAACCGTTGAATTTGCAACACCATTCCCGCCGAGCCTGTTCGAGCCGTGGGCACCGCCAGCATCCTCCCCGGCAACATAAAGCCCCTCCATCTCGGTCCGCGTGTCCACGTCAACGACAACGCCGCCCATGAAGTAATGGGCCGTTGGCACGACCTCCACCTTTCCGCCTGCCAGGTCGAAACCGCTATCCGCACAGCGCTTGACCATACCCTTGAACTTCTTGGCCACCCAATCTGGGCCAAGGTGGGACATCGAAATGAAGACGCCCTCCTGCTCCGGATTGTTGTTCTTGCGCATCTCGGCGTAGATCCCGCGGCTCACCACGTCGCGGGTCGCGCGCTCTCCCTTGCCGTCATAGTCGAACATGAACCGCTGACCCGAGTGGTTGATCAGTTGCCCACCTGCCCCGCGCAGCCCTTCCTCCAAAACGGTGCCAGTCATCCGCGTGTGGTCGCCCGCCAGAAGGCCCGTGGGGTGGAACTGCACCATCTCCATATCGCGCAAGCGCAGGCCCGCGCGCAAAGCCATGGCGAGGCCGTCCATCGTCTTGTCACCTGACGGCGTATGATACTTGTACATCGTCGGGCCACCACCTGTGGCCATCAGCACCGTCTTCGCGCGCACAAAGCGGAAGCCACCCGTCCTCATGTCGATCATCAAGACGCCCGCCAGCGCCGATCCGTCTTTCGTTGGGATCAGTCCAATCGCGCGGTGCTCCTGCAGCTTCTCAACACCACTCGCCAGCACCTTCTCCATCAAGCGGTTGATGATCTCGATGCCAGTCAGGTCGCCCTTATGCACCGTGCGATCCGCCGTTTGCCCCGCAAAGGCCTTTTGATGCAGCGAGCCGTCCGGGTTTCGGTCAAAGAAACAGCCAACCTCGTTCTCCAACTCACGAATGCGCACCACGGCTTGTTCGCACAGCCGCCAAGCCATGTCCTGATTGGGCAGCCACTTGCCGCCGTTGATGGTATCCATGAAGTGCCGCTCGACGGTATCGCCACCACCCAGCGCCACGTTATATCCGCCCTGCACCATCCGTGTGCAGCCGCATTTGCCGATCAACCCTTTGACGGCAATTGTGATTTTCGTGCCCTCAGGCGCGGTCTGTTGTGCGTGGAGCGCCGCGAAAAGACCCGCACCTCCGGTGCCGAGGATCAGGATATCCGTGTCATGCCGTTCAATCGCAACCATCTCACACCGCCTGTAGGAAAAACGCGCCCGCAATCAGGAACGACACAGCCGCCGCCCCAGCTGCCAGCGACTTCTGCGCAGGGCGCCAAGGCAGCCATTCCAGCGCCAGCAAACGCAGCCCGCCGAACATGTGGACCGCTAGAAGGAAGACGAGGCCGAATTCCGCGACCTTTACCGTGGTCGCCTCTGTCATCGCAAGAAATCCGTCAAGGCGCCCCGGCTCAGACACGGCCATGGCCAGCACCCAGAAATGCAGTGGCAAGAATGCCGCCAAAGCCACGCCCGACAGGCGATGCACGATGTAAGCAATCCAAAGCGGATGGGCACGCGCCGGGGCCTTCATGCGCCTACTCCCGCAAATGTCACGGCCCATACTGCCCGTGCGCCAAGCGCAAAGAAGGCAAGGCCCATGCCCCACATCAACACATCCAGCGCCCGGCCCGAAACCTTGCCCCATTCATGGGCAATCACCCGCAAGCCAATCGCGCCGTGGATGGAGACCGCCACCACGAAAAGACCGTAGAATAGGAACCACAGGATCGAGCCTTGGGTGCGCCCGAGGATTTCTGCCGCCGAAAGCCCGCCTTGGATCGCGTAGATCATCACCGCAATATGACCCAACACGAACGGCCCCATAAAAAGCGCCGTGATGCGCTGCGCCATGTATAGCCTCAGCCCTAACATCAGCGCCGCCTCCGAAAGAAATCCTTCGCAGTTTCCCGCTTGAGGCCGGCTATAGCGGACATCGGATCAAGCTCGTTCGGGCAATAGGCCGTGCAGGACCCCATCGAATGGCAGTTATGGCACCCGCCTGTGCCACTGACCGCATCCAGAATGTTCTGCCGTGCCTCATCTTTTGCGTCATTCAGCAAGGTCCAGGCCCGCTGCAACGCCGCAGGCCCCAAATAATCCGCATTCCCGGCAACCGTATCGCACGCCGCATAGCAGACCGAGCAGTTGATGCACTCGATCCCTGCATTCGCCTCAACCCGTGCGGCGCTGTCCGCATCAACAGGGGCAATCGGATCATCCCGCGTCAGCGCGCCATGGTGCACCCCTTCCGCTGCCACCCATTTATCGAAGAACGGGTCCATATCGACCGCTAGATCCTTGATAACAGGCAGATTTCGCAGGGGCGCGATATGGATGCTATCGCCGTCCGTCACCTTTGACACATGCGTACGGCAAGTCCAGCGCGGCACGTCGTTGACCATCATCGCGCAGCTTCCGCACATCCCTACGCGGCAGGCAAAGCGATAACTCAGCGTCGGATCGGTGTTTTGCTGCAACCAACTAACCACATCCAGAACCGTCTGATTGTCGTAAGCCGGAACCTCAAACCGCTCCGCTCCCCCGTCACGGTCAATGGTCACGTTCAAAACGCCCTCAGACATCTTTGCTCCGCTACTTGGCTTGGCTTACCGTGGCTCTACACTGAAAGCGCGTCTTAATGAATGAGAATTATTGTGACAGATAGCGTAAGTAATACTAACGAAAATCCACTTCAGGCCTCGCTGGATGCGCGATTTGAGGACGCACCGCCAACGCAGATGCGGCCAGAATTGGAAACCATGGCGCGTCGCGGCTCCTGCCGTCATTTCACCGATAAGGCCGTTGACCCCGCATTGCTACGCACGCTCAGCGCCATCGCCCTGTCTTCGCCAACCAAAAGCGACCTGCAGCAGCGCGACATCATCCTGCTTGAAGACCCCGACCGGCGCGCACGCCTTGCCGCGCTTGTGGGCGGGCAGGATTGGGTCGCGCAGGCCCCCATGCTCGCGGTGTTCTGCGGCAACAACCGACGTCAGCGCCTGTTGCACGAACAGGCCAACATCCCCTTCGCGAACGATCATTTCGATGCAGTCTTCAACGCTGCCTGTGACGCGGCCATTGCGTTGGGGGCGTTCACGTCTGCCGCAGACGCCATCGGCTTGGGCACCTGCCCGATCAGCGCAGTTCGGAACGAGGCGCGCGCTGTCGCCGACCTTCTCGATTTACCCGACCACGTCTTCCCATTTGCAGGGCTGGCGATCGGTTGGCCGAAGCACCCGCCCCGCATTGCCAAACGCCTGCCCCTATCCGTCACCGTTCACACGGACCGATACCAGGAAACCGACCTTCCAGAGGCCATCGCTCGCTACGACGCCGACCGCGCCGCGGCCCAACCCTACCGGAGCCAACGTTTCGTTGAGACCTTCGGCGAAGCGGACCCTTACACATGGTCCGAAGACAAGATGCGCCAATACAGCCAGCCAGAGCGGGCCGATTTCGGGGCCTATATCCGCTCCATCGGGTTCAAACTCGACTAGGCTGCGAAGTCGGTGATCACGGCCGTACCGGGCGAAGTAGGCCCCCTCATGGCGTGCAATTCCGCACTCGCCCCCGAAAGCGGCACCTCCCGTGCCACCATGGGGGAGATATCGACGGCCCGGCGTTGAATCATCTCAAGCAGGCTGGGATATTTCCACGACGGCATCCCGCGTGTACCAAAGAAAGACAGCTGCTTAGCGTAGATGGCGCGCATGTTCACCTCCATCATGCCGCTGCCCGCCGGCATTCCAACCTGCACGTGTCGGCCCAAAATCCGCAAACACTCCAAAGACGCATTGGTCGTCGGCCCAATCCCCAGTGCCTCGATAGAGACGTGAGCACCACCGCTCGTAATATCGCGGATCGCTTCAGCGGCGTTTCCATTGGCGGCGTTTACCACAGCCTCCGCCCCATGGGCGGTCGCATGTTCCAGCTTTTCGTCCACGACATCGACGGCCACCACGCGTGCGCCCAATGCCCGCGCCAAAAGCAGTGTCGCCAGACCAATCCCTCCGGTTCCGTGGACGGCCACCCACTCCCCCGCCCGCACCTGCGCGCGGTCGGTCAAGGCATGCCAGGCCGTTGTCACGCGGCACCCCAGCCCCGCCGCCAGGGCAGGTGAAATGCTGTCAGGCAACGCCACAAGGTTATGATCGAACGGGACCGACACGAATTGCGCGTAAGCCCCGGGCGTGCCGAACCCAGGCGTAATCTGATTGGCGCACGCGTTTGAAACGCCCGTCGCGCAGGATGGGCAGGTGCCGCAGGCAAGGATAAACGGCGCGATCAGCCGGTCGCCGATCCGATGGCGCGCTTGCGGGCCAGCTTCTACGACCGTTCCGCAGTACTCGTGGCCAAGAATGGAGCCTTTGCCCACCTTAGGATGCTCCCCCACCCAGCCATGGAAATCGGAACGGCAAACGCCACAAGCAGCAACTTCCAGAACGACGCCGTTGTCCGGGCACGCGGGATCGTCGACCGTTTCAATCGACAGGTCCTCACTAAAGTCACGAATGACGGCTGCACGCATAGGACCACTCCCCCTTTTGGCCTTGTCTTAAACCGCAGAACTTAGATCTGAGCTTTGCCCGTTTGTGCGCAAAACGTCGGCATTAAACAACCGACCCGGCGCCTCCGCCCGCGCCGAAAGGCCCGTATGGCGCAGCATGTCCCACGCCAGCACAAGATTGCTCGACAAGACAGGAAGGCCGGTCGCGTCTTCGATGTCTTCAATCAAATCCAGCGTCCGAAGGTTGGTGCAGGACAGAAAGATCGCGTCACACTTCGCTTTCCTTGCGACCGCCATGGCCCCGTCACTCACTGAGTCCGGCGCGATGCGCACCACCTGCGCCTCCAGCTGTTCGTCGAAACTTCCAAAGGCCGGAATGTCCAAACCCCTGCTTTCCAATTCATTCATCAATCGCTCAGACACCGACGCGACATAGGGGCTTACAAACGCCAGCTTGCGCACCTGCAAAGCCTCGCACGCGGCCAAGAGGGCCGAGACGGGCTGCGTCACGACGCGGCTGTTGCACTTCGAACGGACAAGATCAGTGATCCGATCCACACCGATCTGGGCCGTGCCAGACGTGCAGCCATAGCCCACCACCGAAAACGAAGCGGCCCGCGGGAACAGAGATACAGCGCGCGACAGCTCTGGCTCCATCGCTGCGAGCGTTTCCGGCGTGACATCCTCGGCCGACGGGATACGCGTGACCAGCAGTTCCACGCTGTCGGGCAGAAGCTGGCGCATATCCCGTTCGATGGTTTCATCGGATTGCAGCGCCACAAGACCAAGTTGCGGCGGCATCTGGTCGACCAAAGTGTAGGGAAGCGCGCTCATATCACTCTCATCTCGCGGGTCTCACGCTGGCTCAGGCAAACGGGCCCGTTCTCACGGATCACGATGTCTTCTTCGTGGACAAGTATTTTCCCGCCCCCCACCGCCACACTTGGCTCCAGGGTAAGGACCATACCGGGCTCCAGCACCGTCTGGTCCGCCGGTATGATCGACGGACCCTCGGTCAACTGCATCCCCAGTCCATGTCCCAGGCGACCGGCATCTGAAGGCGCTCCACCATCGCTGACAACCGTGTTCATGGCGTGGAAGATATCACAGAAGCGAGCACCGGGCTTCGCCGCATCCAGCCCCGCGTCTATTGCTTCAATCAGCCGCGAATGCCCCATTTTCACCGCCTCCGCTGGCGCGCCGACACTGAAATTTCGGTCGAAATCGCTGAAATACCCGTCGCGGATCACGCCGGTATCCAGCATCAAGACATCGCCCACCCGCAAAGGCGCGTTCGTCGCCGGAGAGATCACATCATTATATCCGCCCTGCCCGGCGGCCCCCGCCAGGTAAGGCACCCAATCCGCCCCCTCGTCCAGACAAAGCATCTGAAAGCGGCGGAACACCTCGGACAGGGCCACGCCTACGCGCGCGATTTCACCCACCCGATTGAACGCCCGATCAGCAACACCGACAGCCGCCGTGATCTTGGCAATCTCGGCTTCCGATTTCACCATACGCAGCCGCCACGTAATTTCGTCATCCGGCACAAGCCGACGCGACCCAAGTGCGGCTTCCAGCGCCTCCATTCCGGCGCGCGGCATACGCACATGGCTTTCCAGATGCGCCGCCAGCCCAATCCGGCCACCTTCCGGAACAAGCTCTCGCAGCGTCTCAACCAGCAACCCAATCCCATCATCGTCATAGTCCGGCGACGCCCAGGTTCGGATGTCATCGACCCAAGTCTGTTGCATCAGATGCGTACCGATGGAGGGGATCACGGCAATTGGCGCACCTGTCGCTGGCAGAACCACAAACCAAGGCCGTGTGGGGCTTTCCCAAAACCGCGTCAGAAAACCAGTATAGTATCGAACCTCAACCTCGGTTGTCAGCAGGAGCGCATCCAGCCCCGTCTCCGCCATCAGCGACTGGGCTTTGGTACAACGGGATCGGAACTCCTCATCCGGAAACCCACGCGGAACTGTCATTCTGGCCCCTCGCTTAGGATCAAAAGGACACGAGACGCAGGTCCAACGCCTGCATCTGCAACCAAAAGCCCTGCCAAACCGGCAGCCCCAGACGGCGTGGAGGGCAAACCAAGCTGCGCCGCCTTGTTCGCGCCCGCCTCACCGTCTGCTTCGCTAATTGTCAGAAAGTCATCGGCATCCCGCGCCAGCCCTTTCAGCGCGATCAGCGACGGCTCCTTACAATCGAGCCGCCCCATGGCGGATGGCGGGCCTTCGGACACGACCGCCTGCCCTGCCTGCATCGAAGCCTGCAACGCCGGGGCGGCCTCCGGCTCTACGACGATGATCCGCGGGGCATCCCCCCAAACCTTGCGCGCATAAGCGGCACAGGCACAGGCCAGCCCACCAACGCCCGCCTGCAAGAAGATATGCGTGGGTGGCTCAGCGAGCTGTTCCGTCACCTCATGCATCAAGACAAGATAGCCCTCCATCAATCGATGCGGGCGCTCCAGATAACCTGGCCAAGACGAGTCCGACAGTAATATGGCGCCGTCCGCTACAGACTCACGCGCTGCGGCCTCCATGCTGTCTTCGTAGATCGCACCCCGCCACCGCACCTCCGCGCCCATGGCTTCCAAACGCTCCGCAAAAGCCACTGGCACAGTTTCCGCAAGGAAAATTACCGCCTGTGCTCCGAACGCTTTCGCCCCAGCAGCAACCGATAGGCCGTGATTTCCCGCACTGGCGGTGTAATACGCTGCGCCCTCTGCGCGACCCTCTTCCGCGTCACAGGCGATCACGTAAGCCGCGCCCAACGCTTTGAAACTGCCCAGATCCATCCGGGCCCTTTCATCCTTGATATGCACAGCAGCCGCGCCAACCTCCCCGGCAAGCTCGGATGCGGGCACCAAAGGCGTGGCTTTCGCGGCGGGGCAACGAAGAAGCAAGTCTGCGGGGCGTTCGGCTGATGTGGACGGAAATGGGATATCGTCCAGACTTGCAAGGACGGTGTCGCGGAGCGCGGGCGTGTTCTGGAGCATTTTCATGAACCACCAATACGGCGAACAGGCAGCGCCTATCCCGCAGAAAACCGACGCCCGGTGCGAAAAGGACGCCGCATCGCGCGCAAGAAGCGACTCATTCGATTAGACAACGTCGTGAGAGCCCTTCTGTCCCAGAGCGACCCACAACAGATTGCTCGTTCGCAATCCAAAACCCACTGCAACGTGCTTCATTATTGGGCGACCGAAAAAACCAAGGGCATCCATCGCGGCTTGCGCTTCCTGCGCAGCCTAATCTGTCGCTAGCTGATGTTGCGCATATGTGTGAGGTCGTCTCCTCCCTTCCTTGACGTCACGCATCCGCACACCTTGGTGCTGGCGGCCTACTCTCTCGTCTCTCTTCCACTTGAGTTGGCCGTCAGCGCACTTCTTTCCCTAATCATTGAGCTTTGGGCAGGTGCGCCACAGTTTCGCCACATTAATGCCCCGGGAAATGACAGATTTGCGGCGGAGGCTTTTGGAATAACCAAAAAAAATTGGAGCAGTTCCATGCCAACGCAAAAGCCAGCGCCGACACCGGCCAAGGGGCAGGCCCCTGCAAAAGAGCGTCCTGTACCGATCCGCTTCTCGGATTGGGCCAGCATCTGATACATGCTGAGGCTGAGGAGGCCTCAGATGACACAGGACAAAGTGGAGGATGATCTCACATCTATCCGCAATATTGGGCCCGCCTTGGCGGAGACCCTCACAAAGGCGGGCATCAAAGACGCCAAGGCCTTGCGCAGCCTCGGCGCACATGAAGCCTACCGCCTCATCCTGCGCACCGGCATCAGAGCGCACTTCATCACTTATTATGTGTTGGAGATGTCGTTGCAGGGTCGCGCTTGGAATGATTGCAAGGGTGCTGAGAAGGATGCCCTGCGCGCAAAGTTCGACCAATTAAAGCAGGAAGAGGCTGGACCGGGCGCGGATACCGAGGTTGAACGCGTTCTGAACCTGATTGGCACTGGCAGGAGCCGATAGGCCGGCGGACTGAACCTACGACTCGGCCTAAGACCCCCGAATCCTCCAAATATTTCAATCACCCCTCCCCCGTCTCACGCCACCGCGAGCCGTGATCACGCGGGCGTGGGGTTCGTGCAGCGCATGGGGAAGTCTGTGCACATGCGCACCTATATCCGCCAATTCTCGCGCTTCCGTGTATGGAATGTCAGGCCCTCACCCCGCATATTCATCTCATCGGACGGCCACAGAGGCTCTCCACCGAAACCAAACCAAACCCGGGCCACCTCCCAAATCAGGCCCACACACCAAAACTGAATAGGACCAGTAAAATGAAAAAGATCGCTCTCATCGCCGCCGTTGCCGCCACCGTTGCCGCCCCGGCTTTCGCCCAATCCGCAGCCTCCGTCGCCGCGATCCAGCACTTCAACATGTTCGAGGACAACGCGCTGGAGCGCACCAATGTGAACGGTGTTGGCCAGTCGGTATCGCCCAGCGGCGCGCTTGGCCAGACCTTCGAGATCCTCAACAGCGACCAGGACGTCGCCTCCGACCTGCGCGGCGTGAACGGCGCGACGCTCGTCAACGGCCAGCCCGCCTACGGCGCCGACATCTTCGACCGCCTGCGCGCAGCGTCGCTCGAAGACGAATAAGACTTCTCCGGTTTCTCTCCCCCGGACGCGCCCTTCACCCGAAACGGTGGGGGGCGTTTTCATATGAAAAAAGGGCGCCCGATTGGGCGCCCTTTGCATGTTCTCGTAAGGGGCTGGATTAACCGACGAGCTCAAGCCCCGAGAAGAAGAATGCGATCTCTTCCGCAGCTGTTTCAGGCGCGTCGGAGCCGTGGACCGAGTTCTCACCGATCGACAGCGCGAATTCCTTGCGGATCGTACCCTCTGCGGCTTCGGCCGGGTTGGTCGCGCCCATGACTTCGCGGTTCTTCGCGATCGCGTCTTCACCTTCCAGAACCTGCACAACAATCGGCTCGGAAATCATGAATTCGCACAGCTCGTCAAAGAAGGGGCGTTCCTTGTGCACACCGTAGAAGGTCTGGGCTTGTGCCAGCGTCAGCTGGATACGCTTGGACGCAACAATGCGCAGGCCCGCCTCTTCGAACTTGGCGGCGATCTGGCCGGTCAGGTTCCGCTTGGTGGCGTCGGGCTTGATGATGGAGAAAGTGCGCTGGATAGCCATGGGATGTGCTCCGTTCGGGCGTTTGAATTTGCGCGCGGGCTAACATGCCAATCCAGTCTTGAAAAGGCCCCTACACGCCCGAGATTACCCTCTGGCGGGCACGTCTTTGTCGAGCATTCTGGCAGCACCGGCCGAGGCCAGCGCACCCAAAGCGACCAGCCCCATGACTGCCAGCAATGTAGCCGGTGTCGTTTGCGCTCCGACCACAGCCGTGGCCATCGCCGTTAATCCGGCGCCCATGGCTAGCACCGCCGCACCACTCAACCCAGATGCGCTACCGGCAAGCTCGGGCTGGACCGACAAGGCCCCCGCTGCTGAGCTGGGAATGGACAACCCATTTCCAAATCCCACGCACAAAGTGGCACAAAGCAGGGGCCAAAGGGCCACCCCGCCACCGGCGAAATAGACCCACGCCGCACAGATGCCGATCACGGGAAGCATTCGACCGAATAAGATCAGCCGCATTCCGCCCAAGCGCTCTACAATCCGCGCACTAACACCAGCCCCCACAAGAAAACCCGCCGTGGTAGAGCCCAAGACCAAGCCCGTCTGCGCCGATCCCAACCCGAAAAACTCAACCATCACAAACGGCGCGCCCGTCAGGAAGATGTAGAACACCCCTACACCGAGCGCCTGCACACCGACATACGACCAGAAAAGCGCCGAACCCAGCAATTGGGACACGCCCCTTGCTGCGATCCCACCCGACGCCTTGGTTTCCCCAAGATCGCGCCAGCACCAAAGCAACAACGCCGCGCCCAACCCGGCATAGGCCATGAAGATGGAGTTCCAGCCAAAGGCTGCCTCCATGGCGCCACCAACCATGGGCGCGAGCATCGGGGCCACGGCCATGGCAGAAGCGATCAGCGACAGCTTCGCCGCCGCACCCCGACCCTCATAAAGGTCCCGCACTATCGCCGAAGACAGGATGCCGCCACCAACAGCAACTGCCTGCGCTGTGCGCGCGATCAGGAAAACCGTGATGTCCGTCGCCAACAGGCACAGAATGGACGCAACCACGTAGATCACCAACATGCCGAGGATCACCGGACGCCGCCCGATTCGATCCGACAACGGCCCAAGGATCAGCTGCAAAACCGCAGCCGCCGCCATGTAGAGTGAAATCGACTGCCCGATCACCTGCTCGGACACGCCAAAGGCTTCCTGCATCGCGGGAAGCGCGGGCAGGAACATGTTCAGCGTCAAAACCGTCAACGCCGTCAGCAGAACAAGGGTAGCAAGATGGGGTGCAGTGCGGGTCATGCCATCCGCCTATCAGCGCCCTTCCCGCCCCGCCAGCCAAGACCGATTGACGCCGCCGCGCCCATTCGTCATGTCCCCCCCATGCTGCGCATTGATGACATAAGTTATTCCGTCGCCGGACGCCCTTTGTTGGAGGGGGCCTCTGCCTCCATCCCCACGGGCCACAAGGTGGGCATCGTTGGTCGCAACGGCACGGGCAAAACCACGCTTTTCCGGCTGATGCGCGGTGAATTGAGCCTTGATACGGGCTCGATCACCCTGCCGTCGGGCGCGAAGATCGGCGGTGTCGCGCAGGAAGTCCCATCGTCCGAGACATCGCTGATCGACACCGTGCTGGAGGCGGATACCGAACGCGCGGCCCTTCTGGCGGAAGACCCGACTGACCCAGCCCGCATCGCCGAGGTACAGGAGCGTCTCACCGCGATTGACGCCTGGGGCGCGGAAGCCCGCGCGGCCTCCATCCTGAAAGGCTTGGGCTTCACCCATGCCGAGCAGCAAATGCCCTGTTCGGCCTTTTCTGGCGGCTGGCGGATGCGCGTGGCGCTTGCAGGCGTGTTGTTTGCACAGCCTGACCTGCTGCTTTTGGACGAACCGACCAACTACCTCGACTTGGAAGGCGCGCTCTGGCTCGAAGCCTACCTCGCCAAATACCCGCATACAGTGCTGGTTATCTCCCACGATCGCGGCCTTCTGAACCGCGCCGTCGGGCATATCCTGCACCTCAATGACCGGCAGCTGACGCTTTATACCGGCGGCTATGACACCTTCGCCAAAACGCGGGCCGAGCGTCGCGCCGTGCAGGCCGCCGCCGCCAAGAAACAGGAAGCGCAGCGCGCGCACCTGCAAAGCTTCGTGGACCGTTTCAAGGCCAAAGCCTCAAAGGCGAAGCAAGCCCAATCCCGCGTGAAGATGCTTGAGCGGATGGAGACAATCCGCGCGCCGGAGGATGCTGCACGCACCGTATTCACTTTTCCTGAACCCGAAGAACTCAGCCCACCCATCGTGAACATGGACGGCACGGCCGTCGGCTATACCGACACGCCTGTTTTGAAGCGTCTCAACCTGCGCCTCGATCAAGATGACCGCATTGCCCTTCTAGGCCGAAACGGCGAAGGAAAGTCTACGCTTTCCAAGCTGTTGGCGGGCAAACTGAAGGCCATGGACGGGCGCATCACAAGCTCCTCCAAACTGCGCATCGGGTATTTCGCACAGCATCAGGTGGATGAGCTTCACCTCGATGAAACGCCGCTGGACCATATCCGCCGGGAACGCCCCGATGAAGCGCCGCCACGTCTGCGCGCGCGCCTTGCCTCCTTCGGGCTTGGTGCGGATCAGGCGGAAACGCTGGTGGCCAAGCTTTCCGGTGGGCAAAAAGCGCGACTGTCGCTGCTGCTGGCCACCCTAGATGCGCCCCATTTGCTGATCCTTGATGAACCCACAAACCACTTGGATATTGAAAGCCGGGAGGCTCTGGTCGAAGCACTGACAGCCTATTCAGGTGCGGTCGTGCTCGTGTCGCATGACATGCGTCTGCTCAGCCTCGTGGCAGACCGCCTTTGGCTTGTGAAAGATGGCCATGTCGCCCCGTATGAGCATGATCTTGAAACCTACCGAGCCTCGCTTCTGAATACCGCGCCGCCCAAGGAAAAGGCCCCCAAGCCCAAGAAAAAGGTCAGCCAAGCGGACATCAAGGACCTCAAGTCTGAGGTTAAACGTGCGGAGGCGCGTGTCGCCAAGATTGAAGAAATGCGCGATAAACTGGCCACCAAACTCGCCGATCCTGCGCTCTACGAAGAAGAAAACGCGGATAGCCTTCAGGTTTGGCAGGCGAAATATGCCGAAGTGATGGAAGGGCTCGACCGGGCGGAAGCGCTTTGGGTGAAGGCCGAAGAAAAGCTTGAAAAGGCGTCGGCCACCTGACGCCGCACCGCGCGACAACAGCCAAGAGACCCGATGGACCTCAGCCTCTATATCCCCGCTTTCGTCACGTTGTTCGTGGTAATCGACCCGATTGGTCTGACGCCTCTGTTCGTGGCGCTCACTCAAGGCATGACAGCGAAGCAAAGGCGGATCATCGCGATCCGCTCGGTCGGCGTGGCGTTCGGCATCCTGTTGCTTTTCGGACTGGCGGGTGAGGCGGTGCTGAACTTTCTCGGCATCTCCATGCCCGCTTTCCGCATGGCAGGCGGTATCCTTCTGTTTCTGACCGCCCTCGACATGCTGTTTGAGCGGCGCACCCAGCGCCGTCAGGATCAGGCGGACAACGCGCAGGCTGAAGAAACCCATGATGACCCATCCGTTTTCCCCCTCGCCATCCCGCTGATCGGTGGCCCCGGCGCCATCGCCTCCATGATCCTGCTCACCGGACAGGAAGTCGGAGCGCTTCATGTCGCAGCCGTTCACGGCGTGATGCTGCTTGTGCTGCTGATCGTGCTGGCCCTGTTCCTGCTCGCCGCCCCTCTGGAACGGCTGCTTGGCCCCACGGGCATCACCGTCGTCACGCGCCTTCTCGGGATGCTATTGGCAGCCCTTTCAGTGCAATTCGTCATCGACGGATTGAAAGACCTGCAAGTCATCTGATCTGCCCCTATATCAAGCCGATCGGAGGATGCGCCAATGGACATGGTCACTGGAAATCTCATTTACCTCGTAGTGCTGCTGGTGGGTCTGGTCGGATTCACCCTGATCAATCGACGTCCGAATTTCAGCCAGATGGGCAAAGCCCTTGCGCTGTGGGGCGTGATTTTCATGACTATCCTCGTGGGCGTTCTGCTGTGGAACGACCTGCGCGGCCAGATCCAGCCGCAGCAAGTGGTCCTGACAGAAGGCGTTGTGACCGTGCCCCGCGCGTCAGACGGCCATTTCTATCTGACGCTGGAGGTCAACGGCACCCCAACCCGGTTCGTTGTCGACACCGGTGCGACCGCCATCGTCTTGACCCGTGCTGACGCCGAGGCCGCCGGCGTTGATACTGCAAACCTCGTGTTTTCGGGGCGCGCGAACACGGCCAACGGCACGGTCGAGACTGCGCCAGTCCGCCTCGACACGCTGGCCTTGGGCGGGAGCCTTGATACCGGCGTGCGCGCAGTTGTGAACAATGGCGAGATGGACGAAAGCCTGTTGGGGATGAGTTACCTCAGCCGGTTCTCGCGGCTGGAAATCGCGAACGGTCAGTTGGTTTTGGAACGCTAGCGGCTATCCGCTCCTGACATACCTGAAGCCTCAGGTATCCATATTGAGGATATCAGGCGCCACCGCTTTCCGCTTTCATCTCCCACCGCCCGGACTCCTCGGACCAGTATTTTGCGGCCACGCCCGCGCCCGTCAGCGCTTTCCACTGCTCACGCGCCGTTTGCACAGCCGCATCATCATGGCCATCGAACAACACCATAACACGCGCCATCTGGCTGACCTCATCTGCCGTTACGCCCGCCCCTTCGACGGAGACCAGACAAGTCGGATCATTGACCGCCTGATCTTTGGTCAACAGAACCGGCTGCGCGGCATCATGCGGGCCACCTGCACGGCCATGGGGCAGAAACCCATCCTCAGGACGTAGCCAAAGCTGCTCGTCCAACCGCTCCAACATGGCATCGGTGCGCCCCCGGACGGCGATTTGCCATCCGGCCTGCAGCGACTTTCCAAGCAAGGTTGCAAGGGTCACCTCAAGCGGCGCCCGCGTCAGGTGATAGAAATACGCCTCACCCATGGTTTAGCCGACGGTCTTCATGTGGATCACGCGACTTCATATCCATCCCGAACCAAGCGATCCAAGGCCATCACGCCCCAGCCTGTTGCCCCTTTCGGGGCCAGCATCGTGTCGGATTTCACGCTGGCCGTGCCCGCAATATCAAGGTGAATCCAGGGAGTTTCCTCTTTCACGAAACGCTGCAGGAACTGTGCCGCGGTGATCGAACCCGCTGCACGCCCGCCGACATTCTTCATATCCGCGATCCGGCTTTTCAGCATGTCGTCATAGGCCTTCCCAAGCGGCATCCGCCATGCACCCTCACTCTCAGCCTCCGCCGCTTTAAGGAACGCACCGCAAATCGCGTCATTGTTCGAGAAGACGCCCGCGTTTTCATGGCCAAGGCCAATGATGATCGCCCCGGTCAACGTGGCCAGATCAATCATGCCAGTCGGCTTGAACCGCTCCTGCGCATACCACATCACGTCACACAGAACGAGGCGGCCTTCGGCGTCGGTGTTAATAACCTCGATCGTGTCGCCCTTCATGGATTTCACAACATCGCCAGGACGTTGCGCGCGACCATCGGGCATGTTCTCCACCAATCCGACAAGGCCCACGACGTTGGCTTTCGCGCCGCGCAGCGCCAACGTTTTCATCACGCCCGAGACCACGCCCGCTCCACCCATATCCATGGTCATGTCTTCCATGCCGCCCGCAGGCTTCAGGCTGATGCCGCCGGTGTCGAACACGACTCCCTTACCGACCAGCGCAAGCGGCGCCTCATCGCCGCCGCCGTTCCACTCCATCACAACGACCTTCGACGGGCTTTCCGAGCCAACGCCCACACCCAGTAGTGAATGCATCCCGAGCTTTTCCAGCGCCGGTTCATCCAGAACCTCGACCTTGAGGCCGATCTTTTTCATCGCCTCCAACCGGTCTGCAAACTCTTGTGTTGTCAGAACGTTAGCAGGTTCGTTGACAAGATCGCGGGTGAAAAACACGCCTTCGGCCACAGCCATTGCAGTCTTGCCAGCCTCTGCGGCTTCCTCCGGCTTGGAACACAGGATCGTCGCGCCATCCGAGGCTTCTTTATCGCCAGTCTTGTGATCGGTGAATTCATATCCGCGCAGTGCAAGCCCCAGTGTAAGGTCGCCCACCTTGTTCAGCGCACCCACGCAAACCGTCAGCGCGCCTTTGCCTTTGAACTTCGCCAGCGATGCACCGGCCCGCCGCGCATCTTCCACGCTCGGCCGACGATCCAGCTTCACGACCAACAGCGCCTTGGCGGCGAGCCCTGCCGGGAAGCCCATGGTAAACCCCTCACCCGCCTTCACTTTTTCCCAGCGCTCGCTTTCAACCAGCCGCGCCACCGCTTGCTTGGTCAAACGGTTCACTCGCCGCCCCGCAGGATCAAGCTTGCCGTCGGGCGTTACCAGAATCGCCAGCATCCCCTCCGCGCCTGCCAGCGCATCAAGATCGGTTTCAACGAAATCTATGGCGATCGGGTTGGTCATCTGGCGGCTCCTGCGCATGAAAAGCGTGACATTCAGGTCGCGACATTAGGCCGGTGTATGTGGGTTGACCAGATCACCCCTACGCTTCCCGAAAAAACTGATTTAGAACATAGATGACGCGGTCGGTCTGCCAACCACACACCGCATATGGGGGTTTGCGCATCTTGGGTCAGTACGACCGATATGTCCTTCGACAGCTTGTGATGTTGTTTGGGTTTTTCAGCCTTGTGCTGGTGTCGGTCTATTGGGTCAATCAGGCCGCGCGCCTCTTCGACAGCTTGATCGCAGATGGCCAAAACGTAAGCGTGTTTCTGGAGTTTTCAGCGCTGACCCTGCCGTGGATCGTGCAACTGATCCTGCCTGTCGCGGCAATAGTCGCGACGCTTTACATTTTTAACCGGATGATTGGGGAAAGCGAACTTGTGGTTCTACAAACCGCCGGTTTGTCTGCTTTGCGACTGTTGCGACCCGTCTTGGTCTTTGGCCTGTTGATGGCCGTGCTGATTGGCATACTTGGCCACTTTCTTGCCCCGACAGCTCGCGCGCAATTCATCGACAGACAGGATGAGGTCCGCGATGATCTGACGGGTCGATTCCTACGCGCGGGCGAGTTCATTCATCCGACGGGCAGTCTGACCGTTTACATCCGAGAGATCACGGAACTGGGTGAGTTTCGGGACCTTTTCTTGCAGGACTCATCCAATCGTGGTGTCGAGGTCACCTACTCGGCCACCAATGCCCTGTTGGTACGATCCTCCACTGGCCCACGCCTTGTTATGTTTGACGGGATTGCGCAGACCTTGGATCTGGACACCGGGCGCTTGGCGACGGTCTCGTTCAGCGATTTCACCTACGATGTGGGCGCCCTGATCGATGGGGGCGACTTGCGGCAGGTCGATGTACGAGAGCTTCCGACACCGCTTCTTCTTAGCGCGGACGATGTGATGGCCGAGGCCCTGAATATCCCAATCGCGCACATGGTATTCGAAGGCCATGACCGGATCGCTCAATCGCTTTTCGTCATCTTCGTGCCTTTGATTGGCGCTGCATCTTTGATGTTGGGTTCATTCAGTCGATTTGGTGTCTGGCGGCAGATACTTGTTGCCGTTTTGCTTGTGCTGCCCATGCAGATTGTCCGCAATGCAGGCGAAGCTGCAGTGCGAGCGGATGAAGACGCCTGGCTGATGGCCTATGCGCAGCCAGCAGTCGCAGCCTTTGTTGCCACGATCATGGTCGCGCTGGCCATGCGCCGCCGAAAAGGGTGGAGGGCCATACCAGCATGATCCTTCACTTCTACATCGCGGGTCGCTTTCTACGCGCGTTCGGCATTGTTCTGGCGGTGTTCATCGCCATCCTCCTGCCTATCGACATGGCCGACCAGCTGCGCCGCATTGGTGGCGACCAAGGGTTTAGCGCGGTTCTGGAGCTTGCCTTGTTGAACCTGCCACGCAGCCTGAACGGACTAATGCCTCTATTCGTGATGCTGGCGACTCTGGTGCTTTTCCTTGGTTTGTCCCGCACGTCAGAGCTTGTGGTTGTCCGCGCAGCAGGGCGCTCGGCCCTGCGGTCCGCGGCGGCGCCGGTCGTGACCGCGCTTCTGATTGGTGTGTTGTCGTTGCTGGTCCTCAACCCGTTGGTCGCGGCAACGGCCCGGCAATATGACCTTACGCTTGCGCAGCTTCTTGGTCAGGAAAGCAGAACCGTGTCCGTCACCGGCCAGGGGCTGTGGCTGCGTCAGGGTGTTGGAAGCGAGCAGACAGTTATCCGAGCCGCTGTCACCAACGGGGACGGCACGCATCTGTTCGACACGTCGTTCTTCACATTCGACGCAGACGGCCAATTGTTGGAGCGGATGGACGCGCGTGAAGCCTTGTTGGACGCAGGCGCCTGGACGCTTTCTGACGTGCGGCGATGGCCTTTGGTCGGGTCCAGCAATCCTGAGGCTGACGCGACAACGCATGACGTGCTCACCCTGCCCTCAACCCTGACCGCCGAACAAATCCGCGACAGCTTCGGCAAGCCTGAGACGGTCCCGATCTTTGAGCTGCCTGGGTTCATCCGACAGCTGAACGAGGCCGGCTTTGCCGCGCTTCAGCACCGGACATGGTTCCAGATGCAGCTCTCCTCCCCGCTTCTTCTGGCGGCAATGGTTCTGATTGGGGCGGGCTTCACGATGCGCCACACACGGTTCGGGAAAACGGGCGTCATGGTCCTGAGCGCGATCTTGTTGGGCTTTGGCGTCGTGTTCATTCGACGGTTCGCCGAAGTGCTTGGCGAGACAGGACAGCTTTCGGCAACACTTGTGGCTTGGACGCCCCCGATTGCCGCAATTCTCTTGGCCACCGGCCTCTTATTGCATACGGAGGATGGGTGACGCGCCGCATGCGCCATATGTTTGCGGCCCTTATGGCCGTGTTCCTCTGCTGGGGTGCCCCCCTCGCAGCGCAGGGTGCCCCTTCGCTGCCGCCAGCCACGTTGATCGCCGACAATATCCGCTTTGACGGAACCTCTTCCGTCGCAGCCAATGGCTCGGTTGAGGTGTTCTACAATGGCGCGCGGTTGCGGGCGCAATCCATCAGTTTCGACGGCGCGACCGAGCAGTTGCGGGTTCAGGGTCCGCTGACGCTGACCGATGCTGCGGGAAATACACATTTTTTCGCCGAGTTCGCCGAGCTGTCGGGCGACCTCCAAAACGGTGTGCTTCAATCTGCAAGGCTGGTTCTGGATCGGCAGTTGCAAATCGCAGCAACCCAGATTGACCGAACCGATGGGCGTTATACCCAACTCTATCAGGCCGTCGCTTCGACATGTGAGGTCTGCTTCGAGAACCCGACGCCGATCTGGGAAATCAGGGCGCGTCGGATCGTTCACGATCAGGTTGAGCAGCAGCTTTATTTCGACAACGCCACGTTCCGGGTCATGGGGGTTCCGGTCTTCTACTTACCCCGCATGCGTCTGCCCGACCCGACGCTCGAACGAGCGACCGGGTTCCTGGCCCCGTCCATTCGCGCCGATGACAGAACCGGCACGCAAATCCGCGTACCCTATTTCATCATGTTGGGGGACCACGCCGATGTGACGGTGACGCCATGGATCGGCCTTGGCACGCAAACCGTTGAATTGCGCTACCGCCAGGCCTTCAGAAACGGAAACTTGGAAGCGCAAGGCGCGGTCAGCTGGGACGACCTTACGGATGACCCCACCCGCGCGTACCTGTTTGCAGATGCACAATTTGACGTCGGCGGCGGGTTCATTCTCGACCTTCAGGCACAAGCCGTTAGCGATCGCGGCTACCTGACGACATACGGCTTCCCGGACCCAGACATTCTGGAAACGTATGCGCGGATCAGTCGGGTACGCCGTGACGAATACATCGAGGCGCATGGCACCCTTTTCGAATACTTGCGCGAAGGCGTCGACAACGACGTGCTTCCCACACGGGTCGGACATGCCGAGATCATTCGGCGGTACGCCCCGTCGTTGATCGGCGGCACATTGACGGCCGAGTTGGAAGGCACCGGATTCTATCGGTTCTCAACCGCTGAAAGTGTTGGCGACGACGCAAATGGGCGTGACGTGTTCCGTGTCACGGGCGAGCTGGATTGGCGACGGACCGAGATTTTCGGCGGACTGGAGCTGACTTTTGAAGGCGCGCTGCACGGCGGCGTCTATTCAACCCAGCAAGGCGGTGTGTTGAATGGCACAGAAACCCGGATCACGCCCTACGGCGCAGTGGAACTTCGTTATCCGCTGCAAGCCGTCAGCGCGAGCGGGGTCAGCCATATCATCGAACCCGTGGTCCAACTTGTGTGGTCCGAGACATATGGCAACGAAGTGCCTAACGAGGACAGCTTCATCGTGGAATTCGACGAGGCAAACCTGTTCTCGCTGGACCGGTTCCCAGGCTCCGATGAACGCGAGGTTGGTCCACGCGCGAACCTTGGCCTCACCTACACTCGCACCGCGCCGTCCGGATTCAGCTATTCGCTGGCAGGCGGTGTTGTGTTGCGGACCGACGAACAGGGGCAATTAACCGATGGCTCCGGCCTGAACGGTGTACAATCCGACTTCCTCGTCGCGGCCCATGTGCGGTTCAACGACCATCTCAGCCTCGTGAACAGGGCACTTTTCGATACGGACTTCGACTTCACTTCGTCCGAGATGTCGCTTTACTGGATGGGCGAACGGCATCAGGTTGTTTCATCCTACACCTTCCTCGAAGCTGATAGCGGCGAACAGCGCCCGAACGACATCTCGGAATGGGCGTTTGAGGCGGAATATGGCCTCGCGAACGGATGGGAAGCCGGTGTCGACTGGCGTTACGACTTCATTGAAAACGCACCAAGTCGCGCGCGCCTTTCACTTGGCTACAGCAATGAGTGTGTCGATATGGAATTCTTCGTGTCGCGCAGATATACGGACAGCACTAGTCTCGATCCATCGAGCCGGGTTGGGCTAACCGTATCCCTGGCCGGCTTTGGTGCCGGACGTGAGGGACGGTCCGTGTCGCGGAGTTGTCGCGGGTAATACAAAGACGAACGGCACCTTTAACGGGCCGCAAAAGCGAATGATTGATGTGAGCTGGGAGACGGGCATGATTGGAACATTGAAGCGATTGCTCGAAGGAGCACGCACTGTGTTCGTCGCTGGATTGGCAGCAGGCGCCTTGGCGTTAACCGCAACTCCCGCATTGGCTCAGAACCCATTCTCTGTTGCTGTGCGCGTCGATGACGCAGTTGTCACGAATTATGAGATCCAGCAGCGGGCGCTTTTCCTTCAGATCCTCAATGCCCAAGGTGATTTGCGCCAGCAGGCGACCGAGGCCCTTATCAACGAACGCTTACAGGTTGCCGCAGCGCTTGCTGTTGGGGCGGAGGCTTCGCCTGATGATATCGAAACCGGGCTGACCGAATTCGCGGCCCGCGCAAATCTGGGGCCTGAGCAATTCCTGCGCCAGATGGCATCGCAAGGCGTCGCACCGGAAACCGTGCGCGACTTCGTGGCCAATGGCATCACCTGGCGCAATGTCGTCCGGTCGCGCTTCGCCTCCCGCGCGGAGGTCACCGATGAAGAGGTCGACCGCGCGATGGAGTTGGGCACCATTCTTGGCGGCGGTATTCAGATCGCGCTGGCAGAAATCATCATTCCCGTGACGCCGGAAAACCAGGCGAACCTCGTGTCGGAACTGTTGCGCCTGCGCACCCAGATCGCGGGCAGCACCGAGACATTCTCGGAAGCCGCGCGGCGCTTTTCTGCGGCCCCAACGCGGGAAAATGGTGGCCTGACTGGCTGGCGCGGTCTGAACGAATTGCCCGAAGGTCTACGGGATCTGTTCATGTCCATGCGCGTGGGCCAGGTCACGGAGCCTGTCCCGCTCGGTGGCGGTCAGGCCTATGCCCTATTCCAATTCCGCGGCCAGCGTGAGGTAGAGGCGCCCGACCTGCCCGTCACTGCAATTGACTATGTCTCCATTGCCATTCCCGGCGGTCGTACTCCCGAGGCTTTGGCCGAGGCCGAGCGTCTGCGCAACGCCGTCGATACTTGCAACGATTTCAACGGCGTAATCCCCGGCGGGTTCCAGCGCCAATCGGTTGCTCCGCGTGATTTGCCAGAGGACGTAGCGCTGGCGCTGCGTGCCCTGGACGAGCGTGAGATGTCCATGTCCGTCACCCGCTCGAACGGCACGGTTCTGTTGGCTCTGATGCTTTGTGATCGGGAACGGTCCGAGCCTGAACAGGGCCGCGACGCCGTACGCCAGCAGCTTATCGGGCAGCGGCTGGAAGCCTACGCCACCGGCTATCTTGAGGAATTGCGGGCTGAGGCGCGCATCACGTTCGAGAATTGAGCGGGCGGCCCATGGGCCTTACCAAACCCGTTGCGCTCAGCATCGGGGAACCGGCGGGCGTCGGCCCCGAAATCGCTGCCAAGGCGTGGCACCGGCTTCGCTCGGACCTGCCCTTCTTCGTGATTGGCGATCCACGGCATTTGGCCAATCTGGATACCCCGTTGTCCGAAATCTCTGCCCCCGCAGACGCGATGGAGGCGTCGGCCAGCGGCCTGCCCGTCTTGCCCATGGCCTTCGGCGGGACCGTCTCGCCGGGCGACCCTGATCCAGAGAACGCCGGTTCCGTTATCGAAGCGATCACGCTTGGCGTTGATCTGGTCATGCGGGGTGAAGCCGCCGCGCTCACCACTGGCCCTATCCACAAAAAAGCGCTCATCGACGGCGCGGACTTTGCCTTTCCTGGCCATACCGAATTTCTTGCTCACCTTGCTGGCGTGAACCGCGTTGTGATGATGCTGGCGTGTTCTGAGCTTAAGGTCGTACCGGCCACGATCCACATCGCGCTCGCGCAAGTGCCAGAGGTTCTGACAGAGGCGCTGCTGACGGAGACGCTGGAAATCACCCGCGCCGCTTTGATCAAAGATTTCGGCATGACAGATCCCCGGATCGCTGTGGCCGGACTGAACCCCCATGCGGGCGAAGGCGGTGCCATGGGGCAGGAAGAGATCGACCTGATTATCCCAACCCTGGATAGGCTGCGCGCAAAGGGCATGACGCTGTTGGGGCCGATGTCCGCCGACACCATGTTTCATGCTGGCGCGCGGGCGGGATATGACGCGGCTGTTGCGATGTATCACGATCAGGCGCTGATCCCGATCAAGACCATCGATTTCGCGGGCGGCGTGAACGTGACGCTTGGCCTACCGTTCATTCGGACCTCACCCGATCATGGCACCGCGCTGGACATCGCCGGGAAAGGTTTGGCGGATCCGACCAGCTTGATTGCCGCGCTGGAAATGGCGCGCGACATGGCCATCGCGCGGGCAGGCGCAAAGTGACGGGGTCGGCACATGAGCACGATTGACGAACTGCCCCCCCTGCGGGAGGTCATTGCCACCCATGGCCTGTCGGCCCGCAAGGCGCTTGGGCAGAACTTCCTTCTGGACTTGAACCTGACGGCCAAGATTGCACGCGTGGCCGGGGATCTTACGGAAGCTGATGTTCTGGAAGTTGGCCCCGGCCCCGGAGGGCTTACGCGCGGGCTATTGGCCGAAGGCGCACGCCGGGTTGTGGCGATTGAGAAAGATGCTCGCTGCCTGCCCGCCCTTGCGGACATCGCAGCCGCCTATCCGGGCCGCCTCGATGTGTTGAATGAGGACGCGTTGCAGGTGGATTGGGCGGCGGAACTCAAGGCGCCGCGCAAGATCGTCGCCAACCTGCCCTACAATGTGGGGACGGAGCTTTTGGTGCGCTGGCTAACCCCTGCCACCTGGCCCCCGCCTTGGGAAAGCCTGACACTGATGTTCCAGCGCGAAGTGGCCGAACGGATCGTGGCGCAACCGGGGGGCAAAGCCTACGGACGGCTTGCAGTCCTCGCGCAATGGCGGGCCTCGGCACGCATCGCCATGACGTTGCCGCCCGAAGCCTTCACACCACCGCCCAAGGTCCGCTCGGCCGTTGTACACCTAGAGGCCTTGCCGGAGCCGCGCTTTGAGGCGGATGCAGATACCCTTAGTCGCGTGGTCAAAGCCGCGTTCGCACAACGCCGCAAGATGTTGCGCGCGGCCTTGAAAGGCCTGTCTCCTGATATCGAAGATCGCTTACAGGCTGCTGGCCTCAAACCCACGGACCGGGCAGAACAAGTGCCCATCGAAGGGTTCTGCGCACTGGCACGGGAAATCACGCGCCCATGAAAAAGGGCCCCTCGGGGCCCTCGATCCTTACTCGGCGGCTTCCTGCGGCGGCTGATCGCCACCACCATCGCCCCCTTCACCCTCGGGCTTGCGACGCCTGCGTTGCCGCTTGGGCTTCGGCGCGCTTTCGGGGGTTTCTACCAAACCGCTTTCACCACCGGCTGCGTTGTCGATCACCGCATCGAAGGAGCCTTGCTCAGGCGCGGCGGCAGGCTGCTCAGCGGGCTGCTGTGCTGCAACCTCGGGCTGCGGCTGATCTCCGGCACCGGGTTGGCCTTGCTGATCGCGGTCGCGGTCCCGGTTGCGGCGGTTGTTCTTGCCGCCACCGCCTCCGCCATCACCACCACCTTGCTGGTTGTTCTGCTGCTGTTGCTGCTGCTGCGCCTCGCGCTTCGCGTCCATCTCGCGCTGTGCTTCGGCCAACATGCGCAGATAATGCTCGGCATGTTGCTGGAAGTTCTCGGCAGCGACGCGGTCATTGGCCAGCTGCGCATCGCGCGTAAGCTGGTTGTACTTGTCGATGATCTGCTGCGGAGTGCCACGCACCTTGCCCTCAGGCCCCGAGCTGTCAAACACGCGGTTGACGATGTTTCCGACAGAGCGGTTGCGGTTCCCTTTGGACCGCGAGCGGTTCTTCGATGATCTCATGTGTGTCTTGGTCCAGTTGTCCTGGTTGATCGGCCACTCGCACTTTGGCGGGCCTGAATTAATCTCAGTTTGCGCGTGCCTGCATCCCCGCTGGCCTCTCCGCTGTCTGGTAAGGAAGGCGCGGTTGGGCCGAACAAGCCCGGTAGTGCGCACCTGAGCTTGAGTAAACATGGGCAGGCACGCCTGTCCAGCGCAAACTCGGAAAAACGTCGAAAAACGCGGAGTTTCGCGGTTTTTCGGGCGAGAACCGCGCAGAACCTAGGGCAAGCGCCCCTCTACCACACGGTCCTTTCCACTCATGTCGGTATGCAGAAGCACCTGATCAAGACCGGCCTCCTCAAACAGCTGATACACTGCAGGTCCTTGGCTGTACCCGATCTCAACCATCAACCGCCCTCTCGGCGACAGATGCATGGCCGCGCCAGTAGTAAGAGTCCGATAAGCCGCAAGTCCGTCGTCGCCCGGTGACAGGGCCATGTGCGGCTCCCAATCGCGGACTTCCGGCGCAAGATCCGGCATCTCAACTTCCGCGATATAGGGCGGGTTCGAGACGATTAGGTCGAATTGCCCCTCCACCTCAGCAAACCAATCCGACCGCTGAAGCGTGGCCCGGTCCGCCATCCCATGCCGGTCGACATTGCGCGCGGCCACATCGAGGGCTGCCGTCGAAAGATCGGTCCCCATCCCCTTCGCCGTCGTCCGCTCCGCCAACAGCGTCGCCAGAATACAGCCGGAGCCCGTTGCAAGGTCGAGCACATAGGCAAACGGCTCAGACAGGGCAATATCGACCAGCGTTTCCGTGTCCGCGCGCGGGGTCAGGACGTCCGGCGTCACATGAAACGGGCGGCCATAGAATTCGACTTCCCCCAGGATCTGGCTCAGCGGTTGGCGATCCAGCCGCGCGGAGAGGATGCGATTGAGGGTCTCATGCGCATCGGATTCAAGCGCGCTGTCGGGGTCAGCGATAAGGCTTGCCTGACTGCGCCCGGTGATGCGGGCAAGGATCAGCCGCGCCTCACGATCGGCGTCGCGTTCATCCAGAATCTCTGCCAAGGCGGAGCGTGTTGCTTTCAACGCAGCACCAATGGTGAGGCTCACCCCTCCATCTCCGCAAGTTTCATGGCCTGATCCTCGGCCGTCAGAGCATCCACAATCTCATCCAGATCACCCGCCATCACCTGATCCAGTTTATAAAGCGTCAGATTGATCCGGTGGTCCGTCATGCGCCCTTGCGGGAAATTGTAAGTGCGGATGCGTTCAGACCGATCGCCAGACCCGACCTGCGATTTGCGGTCTGCCGCGCGTTCATCATCGATCTTCTGCCGTTCCAGATCGTAAAGACGTGCCCGCAGGACCGACATGGCAATCTCACGGTTGCGGTGTTGGGATTTCTCGGAGGATGTCACCACGATACCAGACGGCAAGTGCGTGATCCGCACAGCCGAGTCCGTCGTGTTGACGTGCTGCCCCCCTGCCCCGGATGACCGCATCGTGTCGATCCGGATGTCACCGGCGGGAATGTCGATATCCACTTCCTCCGCCTCAGGCAACACCGCGACTGTCGCCGCCGACGTGTGAATGCGGCCACCGGACTCAGTTTCAGGCACACGCTGGACGCGGTGCACGCCAGATTCGAATTTCAGGCGCGCAAAGACATTTTCACCCTCGATGCGCGCGGTGACTTCCTTGATGCCGCCAAGCTCTGTCTCAGCGAGATCAATGATCTCCAGCCGCCAGCCCCGCGCTTCTGCATATCGCGTATACATGCGCAGTAGATCGCCCGCGAAAAGCGCCGCCTCATCACCACCAGTCCCCGGACGGATTTCGATCATCGCGGGCTTCGCATCCGCCGCGTCCTTGGGCAGCAATGCAATTTGAAGGCTTTGTTCCGCTAGCGGGATGGCTTCGCGCAGACGCGGCAGCTCCTCCTCCGCCAACGGCTTCATGTCCGGATCGTCCAGCATGGCCTCGGCCTCGGCCATGTCCGCAAGCAGCTGTTCGTAAGCAGCAATCTCGCTCACAACGGGCTTCAGCTCCGCATATTCGCGGCTGATCTGCGCAATTTCGCTGGCATCCGGCCCGCCATTGAGCTGCGCTTCGAGGTATTCGAACCGGTCAGTGATCTGGCGAAGGCGGTCACGGGGTAACATGGGGCGGGCTTTCTGGCAGGGAACGGGTGGGGCGCAAGAAGCCTGCGCTAATCCCCGTCGCTGAACACCGTCGCACCGCGTGCCGCCTGCGACCAGCGATGCGCCCGCCGCGTGTTCACGCCCATATCGGAGTAACCGTAGACAGACCGCGCAAAAATCTCGAGCTGCGTGCCATTATCCTGCGACTGCCAGCGCAGGCTCATGATGTCCGGGAAACCCATCATGCGAGAGCGCACGACGTAAGTGACGTGGCCGTCCTCTGGCGACCCGGAAAGCAACGTTGCGCCATCGGCTTCAGCAACCGCAGCGATCCGCGTGGCGATCTCCTCAGGCGTGGCCTGAATGAAATGCCCGGACGTGCCCACCATCAATGCGAAGTTTGGGTTGGTGGGTGGCGTCACTTCAGCCGGATCAACATGAAGCGCCTCCGCGTCCAGCGGAGCAAAGCGGAAATAGACCGCTGCGGCCACAGCCAGCACAACGATCGCGATCAGGATATAGAGCAAAATGCGCATGACCCTGAGATGCGCCGTGCGTGTGTTGGCGTCAAGCCCGTCTGCCCTAGCTTGCATCCCCTGACCAAACGGTCAAACATCCCGATCACCAAGTGGAGGTGGCCTATGCCGCGCAAGATCATCATCGACACCGATCCGGGCCAGGACGACGCGGTTGCCATCCTGCTGGCGCTTGCATCACCCGAGGTGGAGGTTCTGGGCGTCGTGGCGGTTGCGGGCAATGTGCCGCTGGAGTTGACCACGAAAAACGCATGCATCGTGTGCGAATTGGCCGGCCGGCCCGATGTGAAAATCTATGCGGGGTGTGACCGCCCTTTGCGGCACAAGCTGGTCACAGCGGAACATGTGCACGGGAAAACCGGCCTCGATGGCCCTGTGATGCCGGAGCCCACCATGCCCGTGCAGGATCAACACGGTGTCGATTTCATCATCGAAACCCTGCGGTCTGAGCCTGCTGGCAGCGTCACGCTTTGCCCGCTTGGTCCGTTGACCAACATCGCCACCGCGTTCGAGAAAGCCCCAGATATCGTCGACCGCGTGCAGGAAATCGTCCTGATGGGTGGCGCCTATTTTCAGGTCGGCAACATCACACCAGCCGCTGAATTCAACATTTACGTCGACCCGGAAGCCGCTGATATTGTTTTTAAATCTAACTGCCAAATCACAGTCATGCCGCTGGATGTGACGCACAAAGCGCTCACCACGGCGCCGCGCGTTGAAGCCTTCCGCGCGCTTGGCACCGAAGCCGGTCGTATGGTCGCCGAATGGACCGACTTTTTTGAACGCTTCGATAAGGAAAAGTATGGAAGCGCCGGTGCGCCGCTCCACGACCCTTGCGTGATCGCCTATCTGATCCAGCCCGAGCTATTCGAAGGCCGCCATGTGAACGTAGAGATCGAAACCCAGTCCGAGCTGACCCGAGGCATGACGGTTGCCGATTGGTGGCGCGTGACCGACCGTCCCCCGAATGCCATGTTTATGGGCGATGTGAATGCCGAAGGGTTCTTTGACCTGCTGACCGAGCGCATCGGAACGCTCTGAAACTCCAAGAAAAGCGGGAGGCCCCCATGAAAATCTACTGGTCCGCGAACGCCGTCCCCGAATTGCAGGGGCTAGACCGCAAGGAACAGATGAAACGGTTCAAGGAAATGAACAAACAGGGCCGCAAGCAGATTGGGGCCATGCCTTGGGTCTATCTGGTAATCGTCGGAATCATCGTGGCGATTGCGGCGGTTCTTCTAGGCCTGACCGGCGCTGTCATGGGGGCAGTTGTGGGCGGTATCATCGGGTTCGCTGTTGTCATCCTGATCCAATCCCCCTCCATCGAACATGGACGGGTCTGGTACCGTGAGCATTATGGCGCGTCCGACGAGTGAGCATTGGTGATCCGTTGGCTGGCCCTCCTCGGAAGTCTTTTGGCCGCTCCTTCCTATGCTGACGGTCCCGCCCTAGCGCACCTGACCGTTGATTGGCAGACCATAACGCTCACCGCGCGAACGTCAGCGACCTCGTATCCAGACAGTGCAGACGCCCTCCACCTTCACTTCGCGCAAATGCACCTCGGATTTCCCCTTCCCCCGTTCCTTTCCATTTCCTTGGAGCCAAACGACACGGGATCCGGCTGGACCATCACGAATCTCAGCCTTGAGCGGACAAGCACCTCAGCCCCCATCGTCTTCGCCCTCGACGCGTTGCGCCTGTCAGGCCGCCCGGAAGACATGGTGTTCACCATTGAGGGCGAGGCCATGGTACCAAACGCTGTCCCCATCCCGATCCATATCGAAACCCATCTCCGCTCCCCCTGACGCCACTGGTGATCGCACAGCGCGCACCCTACATATGGCCCATCCAAGCCGGAGCGCCCGATGACCGCCCATTTCCCCTTTGATAACAGCTACGCCACCTTGCCTGAGCGCTTCTTCACACGGCAGGCACCTGTCCCAGTTGCGGACCCCAGGCTGATCGCGGTGAACACGGCCCTTGCAAATCGGCTCGGCCTGACTCTGCCCAAGCATGAGGAAGCGATGTCGCGTCTGTTTGCAGGCAATGAGGTGCCAGACGGCGCCACCCCGTTAGCGCAGGTCTACGCGGGCCATCAATTCGGTGGCTGGTCCCCACAACTCGGTGATGGCCGCGCCGTGATGTTGGGTGAAGTGGTCGCCCCCGACGGCGCGCGCTTTGACATACAGCTGAAAGGCGCAGGCCAGACCCCATATTCCCGTATGGGCGACGGACGCGCCTGGCTTGGCCCGGTTCTGCGCGAATACATCATCTCCGAGGCGATGGCGGCGCTTGGCATCCCGACAACCCGCGCGCTGGCAGCCGTCGAGACCGGCGAGGTTGTCCTGCGCGAAGGCAGAATGCCGGGCGCGATCTTCACCCGCGTCGCGTCCAGCCATATCCGCGTGGGCACCTTCCAGTTCTTCGCCGCCCGGCAGGACATAGACGCACTGCAGGCATTGCTCGACCACACAATCGCCCGCCATTACCCTGAGGCGGATAGCCCGTTTGGCCTGCTCGACGCCGTCATCGGGGCGCAAGCCAAGCTCATCGCCGAATGGATGGGCGTGGGCTTCATCCACGGCGTGATGAACACCGATAATATGACGCTGTCGGGCGAGACCATCGACTACGGCCCTTGTGCGTTCATGGATGTCTACCACCCGGAAATGGTGTTCAGCTCCATCGACCAGTTCGGGCGATATGCCTATGCCAACCAGCCCCAGATCGGCGCTTGGAACCTTGCACAACTGGCCACCGCCTTGCTGCCGCTGATGCCAGACAGGGAGGCCGCGATTGAAAGCTTCACCGAAGCGGTCAACGGGTTTGCAGGACGGTTCGATACCGAATGGCACCGGGTCTTGCGCGGGAAGCTGGGCCTGGCCACGGAAGAAGATGGCGATGCCGCGCTCGCCTTCGACTTGCTCAACCGGATGGCGCAAGGCGGAGCCGATTTTACGCAAACGTTCCGGGCGCTGAGTTCAGACACGCCGGGAGATGCCGGTAAGGTTTTCGCGGCCCCGGCTGCGTTTGATCCTTGGATGGAGGACTATCGCGCCCGCCTGGCACGGGAGCCTCGCCCTGCGGATGAACGCGTTGCGGCCATGCAGGCCACAAACCCCGCCCTAGTCCCGCGCAATCACCGCGTTGAAGAGGCCATTCAGGCGGCTGTTGCAGGTGACTACGCGCCGTTCCACCGTTTGAACGCAGCCCTCGCGGACCCGTTCACGGACCGGTCGGAGATCGAAGACCTCCAGCGCGCACCAACCGAAGGCGAGCGCGTAAAGCAGACTTTTTGCGGCACCTGAGACCTTACCCAGACGCGCGTTTGGGTTTGTTGATCAGGATCAGTCCTGAGCAGACCAGTGCCAGCGCAATAAGGATCCCGAGACCAACCTCGTCACCCAGCATCAGCCACCCCAGTAGAACGCCGAAAACCGGCGTGAGGAACGAGAATGCGGCGACTGAGCTTGGCGGGTAGATCGACAGAAGCCACGGCCAGAACAGGAACCCTGCCGAGACAATGATCACGGTTTGAAAGCCCAATCCGGCCCAATGGATAAACTCAGGGTCTCTCAGAAGCGGACCGAAAAACAGTGCAGCGAGCAGCAAAAGCGGTGCGGAGATCGTCAACTGCCATAGCAACTGCACTTCGGGGCGCACGTCCCTGAGCGCGGTGCCCCGGGCCATGAGGGCCAGGCCCGCCCATCCCATCGCTCCGGCCAAGGCCAACAGATCCCCCAGAAGGGACGCCTCGCCCCCCTCCCCGCGCAATGTCAGCGCTATGACAACACCTGCGAAGGCGAGCGCAAGGCCTGCGCTTTTGGCTGTCGTCAGGCGATCCCCGGGTATGAAGAAATGCGCACCAAGCGCCATCCACATGGGCATGGTGTAAAAGATCACCGAGGTGCGCGTGACCGTGGTCAGGTCGAGCGCCCAGAAAAGGCAGACAAACTCCAAAGCGAAAAGCCCGCCCATCAAAATACCGGGCACCAACGTGTTACGCGGCAGGGTCAACGCGATCCCGCGCAGGCGCATCCAGCCGAAAATCAAGATCGCACCGCCAAGCGATCGCAGGCCCGCGAAGAAAACGGGCTGCAAACCTTCGTTCACGACCTTGATGACGACCTGATTGAACGCGAGCAGGACCGCGAAGCCGGTCAACGAGATCGCTCCGAACGCATCAATACGCGGCTTTGGGGGCATGTATCCTCCGGGGTTCACTTTCGCAGAAGTCATGGGCAGAGGGGGGTGTCAAGGCGGGCGCAAATCTCATATGACCGCCCTCGCAGGCCTATCCGCGCCCGGAGAGACACGTATGAGCGACACAATCGAGGCCCGCTGCGCCCAAAAGGGGCTGCGCATGACCGAGCAGCGCCGCGTCATCGCGCGGGTTCTGGAAGGCTCCGATGATCATCCGGATGTCGAAGAGCTATATGCGCGGGCCAGTGCGGTGGATCCCAAAATCTCAATCGCGACGGTCTACCGGACTGTGAAGCTGTTCGAGGAAGCGGGTATTCTGGAGAAGCTGGAATTCGGCGATGGGCGCGCCCGTTACGAGGACGCCGAACGCGACCACCACGACCATCTGATCGATATGAATTCAGGCGAAGTTATCGAATTTGTGGACCCCGAGATCGAAGCCCTGCAAGAGAAGATCGCGGAGAAGCTGGGATACCGGCTGAAAGGGCATCGGCTGGAGCTTTATGGCGTACCGCTGAAAAAGAAGTGAGGGCGCGGATCGCTGGCCTGCTCACGCGTGAGCAGAGGGGTCAAGCCTCTGAAATCGTTTCACTCTCGTGACTTCGTTAACCTTTCGCTCACCATTGTCGGGCCTCTCGGCCCCTCTCCCCCGGTTGGGGGCCAGCGCCCAAACCCCCGGAGCTCTTAGGGCAAGATGAAGGGCGCCCCCGTTCTGGGCGTCCAACGGGTCTTTTGCACCGGTGGATTTGCGCGTAGGTGCGCAGCACCGCAGCATCGGAGCGCAGATGGACAATCTCAAAGGTATGGGCTGGATGACGCTGGCGATGCTAGGCTTTGCGCTGGCCGACACGTTCATCAAGCTGACGCTCGACGCGCTGCCGGTGGGCCAGGTCATCGCCTTTTTCGGATTTGGCGGCGCCTTGATCTTTGGCCTTTGGGCGAAACTCAATGGCGATCAGCTGTTTGAGCGGCGCCTGTTCACGCCAGCCTTCTGGTTTCGATTGGCCGCAGAAGTCGTGGGAACGCTGTGTTTCGTGGTCGCGCTCAGCAAGATCGACCTCTCGCTCCTGTCCGCGATCATTCAGGCCAACCCGCTGCTGGTGACGCTCGGCGCAGCCCTCTTTTTGGGCGCGAGCGTGGGCTGGCGGCGCTGGCTGGCCATCGGGGTCGGGCTGATCGGAGTGCTGATCATCGTGCGCCCCGGCTTGGAGGGGTTCGATATCAACAGCCTTTGGGCCATCGGCGCGACCTTTGGCCTTGTGGGGCGCGATCTGGCCACGCGGGCTATTCCAAAAGAGGCCTCGAACCTGTTGCTGGCGGCCTGGGGTTTTGTCGCGGCAGGCTTGGCGGGGCTGGTGATTTTGGCTTTCAGCGGCGGGGCGGCGATGCCGGAGGGGGCCATGTGGGGGCCTTTGATGGGCGCGCTGTTGTTCGCGTTGGTCGCCTATTACGCCGTGACCGCCGCGATGCGGGTCGGTGAAATCGCGGTTGTGACGCCCTTCCGCTATACGCGTCTGATCTTCGCGCTGATCTTGGCGCTCGTTGTTTTCAACGAACGTCCCGACGCTTGGACCTTAATCGGGGCCGGCATCGTGATTGCCACGGGCCTTTACACCTTGTGGCGCGAACGGGTGTCTGCCGCCTAACGCTGCGGCATGTTACCGCTAACATCTTGCTTTCGGTTCAGCGCTTAACGGTGTTATAGCCCGCGCAAGCCAGACATGGAGTGCGCCCAAATGAGCCTGATCATCGACATCCACGCCCGCGAAATCCTCGACAGCCGGGGAAACCCGACGGTCGAAGTCGACGTCCTTCTCGAAGACGGCACCATGGGCCGCGCCGCTGTTCCTTCGGGCGCGTCGACCGGTGCGTACGAGGCGGTGGAAAAGCGCGACGGCGACAAGGGGCGTTACAAGGGCAAGGGCGTTCTGGAAGCGATTGAAGGCGTCAACGGCGAGATCGCCGATGCGTTGGTTGGTTTTGATGCGACCGAGCAGGTCGCCATCGACACGGCCATGTGTGAGTTGGACGGGACCGACAACAAGGGCCGTCTGGGTGCGAATGCCATCCTTGGCGTAAGCCTCGCCACAGCAAAAGCCGCTGCCGATTTCACCGCGCAGCCGCTCTACCGCTATGTCGGCGGCACGCAGGCTCATGTTCTGCCGGTGCCGATGATGAACATCATCAACGGCGGCGAGCATGCCGATAACCCGATCGACATTCAGGAATTCATGATCATGCCGGTTTCGGCGACGTCGATTGCCGAGGCCGTTCGCATGGGTGCGGAAGTGTTCCACACGTTGAAGGGCGAGCTTTCGGCGGCAGGCTTGAGCACGGGCATCGGCGATGAGGGCGGCTTTGCGCCGAACTTGTCCTCCACGCGCGATGCGTTGGATTTCGTTCTGAAGTCCATCGAAAAGGTGGGTTACACTCCGGGCGACGATATGATGCTGGCGCTGGATTGCGCCGCCACCGAATACTTCAAGGACGGCAAGTATGAGCTTGCAGGGGAAGGGAAATCCCTAACCTCGGATGAGAACGTCTCCTACCTGGAGGCGCTGGTGAACGATTACCCGATCCTCAGCATCGAAGACGGCATGGGAGAGGATGATTGGGACGGTTGGATCGCCCTGACCGAAGCGCTGGGGCACAAGGTTCAGCTTGTGGGCGACGATCTGTTCGTGACCAACCCGACGCGCCTGGCCGATGGCATCGAACGCGGGGCGGGCAACTCGCTTCTGGTAAAGGTGAACCAGATCGGCACGTTGACCGAGACGCTTTCCGCAGTGTCCATGGCACAGCGCGCGCGCATGACCTGCGTGATGTCGCATCGCTCAGGCGAGACCGAGGATGCCACGATTGCGGATCTCGCCGTGGCCACCAATTGCGGGCAGATCAAGACCGGGTCGCTTGCGCGCTCGGATCGGTTAGCGAAATACAACCAGCTGATCCGCATCGAAGAGCAGTTGGACGAGACGGCAGTTTACGCCGGCAAGTCGATCCTGCGCGGCTGAGCAGACGTTCCAAGCAGTGTTGAAGGCTCGCCCCCCTGTGGCGGGCCTTTTTCTTTGCGCGCCCACGCCAAAATCCTGCCCAGAAATGGAGGTTTCCATGCCGTTGCAATGCGCGGGGAACCCCGTAATTGTTGCACAACTGCACGCCCCCTTCCTGCGCGCACCCCTTGTAACGGGTCCGTGATCACCTATGTTTGGTATACACCTGTATACAATTAGAGATACCTAACGAATGCTCGACACCCTTCTGTCCGGGCCCTTTGCGCCCTTTACCGTTTCGCTTGCCCTTCTGTTCGGCCTTCTGGCCCTGGAGGTTGCGTTGCTGTTGGTCGGCGCGTCGCTGATCGGCGAAAGCGAGGCAGAGGTCGATCTGGATGTGGCGGACGGGCCGGATATGGACCTGGACCTTGATCTGGAGGTCGAACTGGACGCGTTTGACGTGGATGCAGGTGAATTTGAGCTGGCGGTTGAGGAATTCGAGGTTGAAGCCCCGGTTCCCACCGAGGCCGCGACTTCGCCTTTGTCGTGGCTCGGACTGGGCAAGATGCCCACACTGATCTGGTTGGCGAGCCTGTTTCTGTCGTTCGGCGTAACGGGCATTGCGCTGCAAGGAACGGCTTTGTCGCTGATCGGAACGCCGTTGAACGTGGTGCTGACCTCTATCGCGGCGGCGGCGGCGGCGATCTGGTTCACGGGCCGGTTCGGTGCGCTGTTTGCGCGGCTTTTGCCAAAGACAGAAAGCCAGTCGGTGTCGACCCGTACGCTCGGTCGTAGACGCGGGATCGTAACGCAAGGTACGGCGCGGCGGGGTGATCCCGCTGAGGTGCGCGTGACGGACCGCTATGGCAATACTCACTACCTCCGCGCGGAACCGATGCAGGACGCCGGGGAAATCGAACAGGGGACCGAGGTGCTTGTGCTGCGCCATCGCCCCACCGGCGGGTTCAGACTGATCCCGATGTAACCCAGCCCTTCCCATTCAATGCGCCCTGCCCCTTCGGGCGCCACTTTTCGAAAGGACCCCTCATATGGAACTTAGATTTCTTGGAATTATCGTCATCGCCGTCATTGCGGCGCTTGTATTCGTCGGGCTTGTCATCGGACGTCTCTACAAGCGCACGACGCGTGAGGTTGCGCTGGTGAAAACCGGTGCGGGCGGAAAGAAGGTCATCATGGATGGCGGCACGGTTGTGGTGCCTTTGCTTCATGAAATCAGCCCGGTGAACATGAAGACCCTGCGTCTGGAAGTGCGCCGGACGGGCGAAGGCGCTCTCATTACGCAAGACCGGATGCGGGTTGATGTGGGCGTGGAATTCTACGTCTCGGTCATGGCCAACGAGGAAGGCATTGCGCGCGCTGCGCAGACGCTCGGTGACCGGACGTTCTATGTGGATCAGCTGCGCGAGATGATCGAAGGTAAGCTGATCGACGGCCTGCGCGCCGTGGCGGCGAAGATGACGATGGATGGCCTGCATGAGAACCGGTCCGACTTCGTGCAACAGGTCCAGAACGCGATCTCCGAAGACCTGCTGAAGAACGGTCTGTCGCTTGAATCCGTCTCGCTGACCGCGCTGGACCAGACGCCGTTTGAGGCACTGGATGAAAACAACGCCTTTAACGCCGTTGGTATGCGCAAGCTGGCCGAGGTGATCGCGAAATCCAAGAAAGAACGCGCCGAGATCGACGCCGACGCCGACGTCGCCGTGCGCCGCGCCGCGATGGAGGCTGAACGTCAGAAGCTCTCCATCCAGGAAGAGGAAGAGCGCGCCGCGATTGCGCAGGTCCAGGAAGTGGAGACGATGAAGGCCGCGCAAGAGATGGAAATCTCGCTGCGCCGCGAAGACTCCATGCGCGAATCTGAGCGTGCACGTATTGCCCGCGAAGAGCAGGTGCGCGCCGCCGAGATTGCACGCGAGCGCAACATCCGCGACGCAGAAATCGCCAAAGAGCGCGAGCTGGAAGTGGCCGAACAGGAACGCCAGATCATCATTCAACAGAAGTCCGAGGAAGAAAGCCGTGCGCGTGCGTCCGCTGACCTAGCACGGGCGGAGGCCACAAAGGCGACCGAAGCCGTTGCAACAGCCCGAGAAGTGGCCGAGGCCGAGCGTGTGAAGCAGATCGCCCTGATCGAAGCCACGCGAGAGGCCGAGCGTGAAGCGACCCGCATTCGCGTGGCCGCCGAAGCCGAAAAGGCCGCTGCCGCAGACCGCGCAGAAGCGCGTCGCGAGGAAGCGCAGGCCGAGGCCGATGCGATCTCCATCCGCGCCGACGCCAAGAAGAAGGACATGCTGGCCGAAGCCGAAGGCACGCGTGCGATTACCGAGGCCGAGAACGCGCTCAGCACCGAGATTGTCGGTATGAAGGTCGACATGGCTCGCATCGAAGCGATCCCGAGCATCATGGAGCAGATGGTCAAGCCGGTCGAAAAGATCGACTCCATCAAGATCCACCAGGTCGGCGGCCTTGGCGGTGCCAATGGCGGCGGCGGCAATGGCGCATCCGCAGGCGACAAGCCTGTGGTGAACCAGGCGCTCGACTCGATCATGGGCATGGCCGTTCAGATGCCCGCCCTGCGCAAGCTCGGCGATGAACTGGGCTTGAGCCTGGAGAACGGCGTTGAGGGTTTGGCCGACAGCGCGCTGAACGACCGCCCTGTTGCCAAGGAGGCTGCCCCAGAGGCACTTGCGGCGCCAGCGGCTGAGGCACCGGACGCCCCGGCCAACGGTGCGGCCCCACGGCCTGCCGAATGACGGCAGACGAAATCATCGCAAAACTGGATTTGGCCCCCCATCCCGAGGGGGGCCATTATCGTCAAACATGGGTCGCCGAAAACGAGGGCCGCCCAAGCGGGACATGTATCTACTTTCTGCTGAAAGACGGCGAAGCCAGCCATTGGCACAAGGTCGATGCAACGGAAATCTGGCTTTACCATGCAGGCGCGCCATTGGTCCTGTCGCTGGCCGATAGCGACGAAGGCCCGGCACAAGATCTGCTGCTGACCCCGGATCTGAATGTCGGTGCACCGCAGTTGATCGTGCCCGAAGGCCATTGGCAGGCGGCCCGCACGACGGGTTCGTTCACACTTGTGTCGTGCACCGTATCGCCCGGATTCACTTTTGACGGCTTCACGTTAGCCGAGCCGGGCTTCGACATTCCCCGAAGCTGAGGGCAGGCACGATCCGCCGATATCGGCGCAGGCCAAGCCTGCACAGCCATCTGGCAGATCAGGCGCGCCCTCTTGCGTGGGCGCGGGGCATGACGGAACGGCCATCGCCAAAGCGCAACCGGCTGCGCGTGCTGAGATATTAAGTGCCTCCGGCAGGCATTTTCAGAGAAAAAAGATGGGCGGGATCGCACCTCAAACAGAGAGGGAACGCCATCGCACCTTCTTCGTTCCGAAAATATGCAAAAGCACCATTAACGCACAGAGCTCCAGCCGCTATGGGGCGCCTTGCCGTGCACGCAATGCCGGGCCGAGCGCACCGCAGGCGCGCGAGGCCACCGGCGACGGCGAAGCCGGCGCAACGCCCGGAAGGGCGCAATCGGGCTAGCTGAGAAGCGTGCCTTTCGGCCGCGCACGCTTGCCGCCGCCGACCGGAGCCGCAACGCCCGTTGTTCCCGGCGCGGATGTGGGCAGCCCGCGATCCACGCGCACCGCCAGATAGGCGAAGGCCTGCGCTTCCAGCGCATCGCCATCGAGGCCCGCATCCTCAACAGGCTGGACCCGCGTCGCGGTCGCATCTGCGAGCATGGCCATGAGTGTCGCGTTCCGCCGCCCGCCGCCCGTGGCAAGGATAGTGGCAGGCTTTTCAGGCAGATGGAGCAAGGCGCGCCCCACCGCACCCGCTGAACAGGCGGTCAGTGTTGCTGCCGCGTCGGCATCCGAGAGGTCAGAGACCTCCTCTGCCAAGGCCGCGAACGCATCCCGGTCCAGAGATTTGGGGGGAGTTGTATCGAACCATGGGTCGGCCAGCATCCGCTCAAGAATGTCCATGTTGATGGTCCCTACGGCCGCAAGCGCCCCGTCTTCGTCGAACCGCCCCAGACCGCGCACCGCCATCAGGTCGTCGACAGGAGCATTTGCTGGCCCCGTATCAAAGGCCAGACAGGCCCCTGGGGCTTCGGGTGCCTCCATCCGCGGATCGACCCACGAGATATTGGCCACACCGCCCAGATTGAGGAACACGACTGGCGCGTCCGTCCCCATCCACCGCGCACAGGCCCAATGATAGAAGGGTGCCAGCGGCGCGCCTTGCCCGCCCAGCCCCATATCGGCGGAGCGGAAATCCCAGATCACCTCCATCCCCAGCGCGTCGGCCAGCACCTGCCCGTCGCCCACCTGGTGCGTGCGGCCGGCCTCCGGATCATGGGCAAGGGTTTGTCCGTGGAACCCCAACATCGAGACGTCGTGCAGCCCCGCCAAGGCCGAGATGTGGGCCGTCTCGACCACCTTCGCAGCCTCTTCCGCCCGCTCCTCCCCCGGCCAGGCGCCCATCGCAGCGCGCAGAGCGGCACGGTCTTCATCGGAGTAGGACGTTCCGCGCACCTCGCCGAAGTCGAAAATCTCGATGCCGTCGGTCTCGATCAGGGCCACGTCGACGCCATCAAAGGAAGTCCCCGACATTGCGCCTGCGACCCGAACGGGCCCCTTTTCCTTGCCTGCCATAACCGCTAGACCCTCCCGGCACTTTATAGGCTCTCACATTGGCCCGGACACAGCATGACCTACCACCCCAAATCCGACTTTCTTCGTGTGATGATCGAACGCGGCTTTCTGGCCGATTGCACGGATTATCAGGGGCTGGACGACGCCCTGATCGCGGGTGTGGTGCCGGGCTATATCGGCTTTGACGCGACCGCGACCTCGCTACATGTGGGATCGCTGATGCAGATCATGACGCTGCGCTGGCTGCAAAAGACGGGCCACAAGCCGATCACGCTGATGGGCGGGGGGACCACGAAGGTGGGCGACCCGAGCTTTCGGGCAGATGAACGTCCACTGCTAACCCCTGAGAAAATCGACGAAAACATTGCTGGCATCAAGAAGGTATTCTCGACCTACATCACCTATGGGGATGGGCCGACGGACGCGTTGATGCTGAACAATGCCGAATGGCTGGACGATCTGAACTACCTCGACTTCCTGCGCGATATCGGACGGCATTTCAGCGTCAACCGGATGCTGTCGTTCGAGAGCGTGAAGTCGCGGCTGGATCGCGAGCAATCGCTCAGCTTCCTCGAATTCAACTACATGATCCTGCAGGCCTACGACTTCCTTGAGCTGAATCGCCGCTATGGTTGCCGGGTGCAGTTCGGCGGCTCGGACCAGTGGGGAAATATCGTCAACGGGATCGACTTGACCCGGCGTGTGTTGGATCACGAGATTTTCGGAATGACCACGCCGCTTCTAACCAAGTCGGACGGCACCAAGATGGGCAAGACGGCAAGCGGGGCCACATGGCTCGATGCCGATCTGCTGAGCCCCTACGAATTCTGGCAATTCTGGCGCAACATGCCGGATGCCGATGTGGGTCGGTTCCTGAAGCTTTACACCGAATTGCCGGTGGAGGAATGCGGCCGTCTGGGCGCGCTGGAAGGGGCGGAGATCAACGAAGGCAAGATCGTTCTGGCCCGCGAGGTCACGACGCTGCTGCATGGGGCGGAGGCCGCTGCGGGCGCAGAGGCCACGGCGCGGGAGGTGTTCGAGAAAGGCGGCGCGGGGGATGATTTGCCGACGCTGGCGTTGAGCGCCGCGGATGTGGGCGAAGGGATCTCCATCGTGCAGCTGATCACACGCTCCGGTCTTGCGAAATCGGGTAAGGAGGCCAAGCGCCTGATCGCGGAAGGCGGGGCGCGGCTGAATGATGAGGCAATCACGGATACGGGCTTGATGGTTGCGCCTAGCGATCTGGATGCCCCCATTAAGCTGAGCGCAGGCAAGAAACGCCACGCCCTGGTGACTTTGTCGAATTGATCCAGCGCCGTTAACTAAATTTTCGCGGTTTCAGCAAACTCTGGGGCGCATGTTCGATTGCGCCCCACTCTCCTCTGCCTCCCACACTCAGCCCCTTGTCCCGCTGCAGCAAAGCGAGGTCTGGCTGCGCGCCACATGCACGCTTGGGTCTGACGCGCGACGGGAGCGGGTGGGAGATGCGTGTGTTCTGACGCTTCGCAAATCCCTTCCCATCATCGGGGAGCTTGCCTTGCTGTCACGGGCGCAGTTGAACCTGACCGCTGAGGGCGCGGCCAACTTGCGCGAAACGCTCGGTGCCCGCCATCTGATCGTAAACAGCGACACGTTCGACGATGCTGTGGCCTTGGCTCAAGCTGGGTTCCACAACATCGGAGCGCCCCGCATGGTGGCGGAACTGCCGCTCGACGCGCCACCCGAGCAAATGGCGCACCGCCTAGCACCGAAATGGCGCAACCGGCTGCGCCATGGTCAATCACAGAGGCTGGAATTGCGTCGCCGCCTTATGCCCGCTGATCCAGATCATTGGCTGCTGCGGGCCGAAGCCACGCAATCCGCCCGCCTCTGGTATCAGCCATTACCGCCAGAGATGATCGCAGCTTTGGCCGCCAGCAAACCGGGATGTGCGCAGCTGTTCACGGCCTACCATCTGGGCCAGCGCATCTGCGCGATGCTGTTCCTGCGCCATGGTGGCACGGCGACTTACCAGATCGGATGGACAACTGAGGAAGGGCGCAAACGCTCCGCCGGGCCGGTACTGATGTGGCGCGCGATGGTTGAGTTACAGCAAATGGGCGTGTCGGCCATCGACCTTGGCGCGGCAGACCCTGAGCGTGCGCCCGGTTTGGTGCGGTTCAAACGGGGCACCGGGGCAGAACTTCGTGCGCTTGGCGGCACTTGGCTGGATACCTCATGGGCTCGGCGCAAACGGCAGAGCGCGCGTCATCGAGTGATTGAAGAATTACGCGGCACTCGGCACACGCACCTTCTATCGACGGCACGGGCCGTACAATCGACCCGGTAAGCGTGCGTCCTACCCCGCCACGCCCCGCAAAAGCCGTGCGCGCGTCGGCGGAACCGCGCGGATTTCAAGCCCGGTGAAGACGTGCAAGGTGCCAAGATCATCGTCAATCACCGCATGGTCGCTGACCCACCCGCCCATCAGAAGATAAGTCCTGAGTAGTGGCGGCATCTTGGCTTGCGCCGCCTTTAGGTCGGGCTTGCCCGTCAGACGCCGGGCGAACTGGAACACGCTCGGGGCCTTTACGCGCGGCAGCCAGCGTTTCGGTGCAAGGTGACGATCCCGCAGCAGGGCGAAGGCGTCGAAGTACTCATCTGCCTCCGTGCCATGGAAAGAGGAGCAGCCAAACAGCATCTCAACCCCTTCAGAATCGACATAGGCCGTCATCGCGCCCCAAGCGACGCGCAGGATATCGGCGTCTTTCCATTCGGGGTGGATGCAGAACCGACCCATCTCAACCATTGGGCCGTCGAAATCCTTGAGCGCGGAGAGCTCATAGAATTGCGCGGAATAGCTGCGCCCGATGTCAGCACCGGATGGCAGGTGCATCATCCGAAAACAGCAAACGACCGTGCTTGTGCGCTGATCTTCCACGAGCATATGGGCGCAGTCCGCATCAAACGGGTCGTGGTCGTCACCCGACGCGCCGCGAAAGACCAATGCACGCAGAGCTTGGACGGCGTCGAGATCATCCGCATCTTCGGCCAATCGGGCCCTGTATCGCCCTTTGCGCAAGTTGATCATCGGCCTGCTCCCGCAGCGGATATGCAACGCAGTCGCGCCCGCAAATGGCGTGACACATACAAGATGTGCGTCACAACCTCAGCGTGCAAGATGTCTTTGCGTCAACCGCCCAGCGCGTCAGCGATATTGATGCGGCCGAAGTTCGACAGGATCTGTGCGAAAAAGCCCCTATCTCGGACCGAGCTTTCGGTCACGCGGCGCGACAGCTGAACAATCTGGCCGTCTTCCAGCCCGAAGCGCTCAATATTCGTGACACGGCCCGCATCGCTGAACGAAATCGCAACAATGTCGCGTTCAATCACTTGCGGCGCGTTGTAGGTGAAGTTGCGCACCCGGTACTGGGTGTAGAACCAGGCCTCATCCCGCACGACGCCTGCCGATCCCGGTGCGCCGGCAATTTCGGCCACTTGGTCACGGGACGCACCAATGCCGATCTCCGACAAGACCTCAGGCGGTGGAACATAGCCGTGGTTGGTGTAGGTCGCGGAACACGCCGCCAATCCGGCAACCAATCCAATGGCCAATACGCCGACCCGCATCTTTGAAATCAGAAAATCAAACATCTCAAATAGTCCTGCCTGAACTGCGCGTCTTGGGCCCCCCGGTTTCATCTGGAGGCTTGTTTGGGCGGCGGCCTGCTTGCGACAGGCTGAAAACCGCAATATCGGCTTACCTCAGAGCCACGCATGGGGCAAGCGAGGACCCCACCTGCCCCACCAAAGGAGAGACGATGCCATCGACAACTCTGTCCCTGTCCCGTCTGGGCCGTGCAGCGCCCACCGCGTTTGAGGTTGAGCCGGATGCCGATGCGCGCAAGGCGCTGGCCGATGCGCTGGAGCTGCGCGGGCTGCGCAAGGTTCGGCTGGTTGGTGAGGTGACGCCTGAGGGGAAAGCCGATTGGCGGCTGGAGGCCAAACTGGGCGCCACGGTTGTGCAGGACTGCGTGGTGACGCTTGAACCGGTCACAACGCGCATTGATGCGCCTGTGCTGCGCAGCTACCGCGTCGATCTGCCGGAGCCCTCTGGCGAAGAGATGGAGATGCCCGAGGACGACACGATTGAGCCCCTGCCCGCATCGCTGGACCTGATGCAGCTTCTCACCGAGGCGCTGGCGCTGGCCGTGCCGGATTACCCCCGCGCCGAGGGTGTCGAACTGGGTGAGGCGGTTTTCGCGGCGCCGGGCGTGGCCCCCATGACCGATGAAGATGCCAAGCCGCTGGCCGGTTTGGCAGCCTTGCGCGACCAGTTGGCAAAGGGCAAAGACGACAGTGAAAACGAGGGCTAGGCCTACCCAGAAATGCCTTGTGGAAAAGGGCTTGCATGGGCGCGGAATCAGAGTATGTTCCCGGCCTCATTCGCCCCCGGTTTTTCAGACCTTTTTCGGGCTTGCGACGCAGGTGCGTTAGCAGCTTGAAATCGGCCCGGATGCGAGACGGAATTTTGACAAGCAGGGCGCGCAGATCTAGCGCCCGTTAACCCGAGGTTGTGACATGGCTGTCCCCCAGAATCGAGTGACGCGCTCCAAGCGCAACATGCGCCGCGCCCACGATGCGCTTGAGGGTGCAAACCCCAACGAATGCCCTTCCTGCGGTGAGCTGAAGCGCCCGCACCACGTCTGCCCGTCCTGCGGCACCTATAATGACCGCGAAGTCATTGCTCAGGCCGACGAGATCGACCTCGACGAAGACGCGGCATAATCGCCGCCTGACCTGAAGGCGGGCCCGATTACATGAGCGACAGTGCAGCGTTAACTGGCAATACGGGGAACGGTACCGTTTTGTCCGTTGACGCGATGGGGGGCGATCTTGGCCCCTCTGCCGTCATTGCGGGCCTTGCCAAATCCGCGTCGAAAAACCCGGATCTGCGGTTCATCGTGCACGGCCCAAAGGCCGAGCTGGAGCCGCTCATCGCGCGCAAACGCGGCCTTTCCGACATTTGCGAAGTGCGCCACGCTGAAGGTGTGGTGACGATGGATGCCAAGCCGTCCCACGTGATGCGCAATGGCAAGGACACATCGATGTGGTCCGCCATTGAGGCTGTCCGCTCGGGCGAGGCATCGGTAGCCGTGTCCTGCGGCAATACCGGCGCGCTGATGGCGATCTCAATGATCCGGTTGCGCAAGATCGAAGGCGTGAACCGGCCTGCCATTGCCTGCCTCTGGCCCTCCCGCAACCCGCAAGGCTTCAATGTGATGCTCGATGTCGGCGCCGATATTCGCGCAGACGCCGAGGATTTGCTGCAATACGCGCTTATGGGCGCAAGCTATGCGCGCAATGGCCTGGACCTGCCCCGCCCCCGCATCGGTCTGCTGAACGTCGGCACCGAAGAGCACAAGGGCCGGGCAGAGTTGAAAGTCGCCTCTGACCTGATCGCGCGCGCTGCCGACGCTGCGGACTTCGAGTTTGTGGGGTTTGTCGAAGGCTCTGACCTGCCATCTGACCGTGTGGACGTGATCGTCACAGACGGGTTCACCGGCAATGTCGCCCTCAAGACCGGGGAAGGCACGGCGCGCCTGATCCGCGAATTGCTGGAACAGGCATTCAAGAAAACGCCCTTCTCCCGCATCGCGGCGCTGTTGGCTTACACGTCGCTGCGCCGCCTGTCCAAACGCATCGACCCACGCCGCGTAAATGGTGGGGTATTCCTGGGCCTGAACGGCACAGTTGTGAAATCCCATGGGTCCGCCGACCCTACAGGTGTTGCAGCCGCCATCAAATTGGCCGAGCGTCTGTCGGCGAGCGGATTTCACAAACGCCTCGCCGCACGCATCGCGCAATCCGAGGCGGCCGTGTCGACCATCATCCAGCCGGAGGAACCGCTACCATGACTATCCGCGCGGTCCCCGTGGGCATCGGCCATTACCTGCCCGAACGCATCGTCCCGAATGCCGAATTTGAGGCGATGGATACCATCGAGACCTCCGATGAATGGATCCGCGCGCGTTCCGGCATCGAACGCCGCCATTTCGCGGCGGAGGGTGAGACGACCAGCCAAATGGCCATCGCCGCCGCTGAAAGGGCCCTCGCCCATGCCGGGCTGAGCGCCGATGATCTGGACGCTGTCGTTGTCGCCACATCGACCCCAGACCTGACCTTCCCTTCCGTGGCCACCATGGTGCAGGCGGGCCTTGGCATGACGAAGGGATTCGCCTTCGACGTGCAGGCGGTCTGCGCCGGGTTCGTCTACGCGCTGGCAAACGCCAATGCGCTGATCGTGTCCGGCCAGGCAAACCGCGTGGTGGTGATCGGCGCAGAAACATTCAGCCGAATCATGGATTGGACCGACCGCACCACATGCGTCCTGTTTGGCGATGGCGCGGGCGCACTGATCCTTGAAGCGCAGGAAAGCGCGGGCACGTCCGACGATAGCGGCATCCTGGCAACCGATCTGCATTCGGACGGCACGCACCGCGATCTGCTCTACGTCGATGGCGGCGTGTCTGCCACACAATCCACAGGCGTGTTGAAGATGCAAGGCAAGGAAGTCTTCCGGCATGCCGTTGAAAAGCTTACCAAAACCGCCGAAACGGCCCTGGACAAGGCCGGTGTTGGCGTCGCAGACGTGGATTGGGTCGTGCCGCATCAGGCCAATATCCGCATCATCACAGGCACGGTCAAAAAGTTTGGCCTGCCGATGGATAAAGTGATCGTCACCGTGCAGGACCATGGCAATACCTCTGCCGCGTCGATCCCGCTTGCGATGAGCGTTGGCGTCAGCGATGGGCGCATCCAGAAAGGTGATCTGCTTGTCACCGAGGCCATTGGCGGCGGGCTGGCCTGGGGCGCGGTTATCCTGCGCTGGTAGCCCAATCGGCATTCATGTGCCGTGCAAATACCCCCTTGCAACACACTGGATTGACTACGGAAACCGCCTCCGTCATCCTGTGCCAAACGAGGGGGACACGAACCAATGGCTGCAAAAACACTTACACGGATGGATCTGAGCGAAGCGGTGTTCCGCGAAGTGGGTCTGTCCCGCAATGAATCCTCGCAGTTGGTCGAACGTGTTCTTGAGATGATGTCCGATGCCCTTGTCGATGGCGAACAGGTCAAAATCTCATCCTTTGGCACCTTCTCGGTGCGCTCCAAGACCGCCCGCGTGGGCCGCAACCCCAAGACGGGTGAGGAAGTGCCCATCAGCCCCCGCCGGGTGATGACGTTCCGTCCCTCGCATCTGATGAAAGACCGTGTTGCGGCAGGCAATCGCGGCTGAAGACGCTTCGCATCACCCCGCAAGACGGGTGAGCGGAAAACAGGCAACCGAAGAGCCCTCCGAGCAGGAGTGACAAGCCATGGCCAAATCCGCGCAAGCGTTCCGCACCATTCGGGAGGTCGCCGATTGGCTTGGCGTCGCCGCCCATGTGCTGCGGTTCTGGGAATCCAAGTTCAGCCAGATCAAGCCGGTCAAACGGGCCGGTGGGCGGCGGTATTATCGCCCCTCCGATATGGAATTGGTGGGCGGTATCAAGGTGTTGCTGCATGACCGTGGTATGACGATCCGGGGCGTCAAAAAGATGATCTCCGACGAAGGGCTGGACGCGATCACAGCCCTGTCGCCGCCAATTGATAGCTTACTGGAAGATGCCGATGTGATCGACATCACGCCGGATCAGGAATGGGAAAAGGACGCCGCAGCGGACGCGTCGAGCGACGCTGAGGAGGCACCGGAAGAAGCCGCCTCTGATCCAGCTGAGTCTGAGACGAATGACATTGCGGCCCAGCGCGCATCTGTTGACGAGGAGCCCGCGCCAGAAGCCGCGCCTGCGCCGGAGCCAGCGAGCGCCCCATCCGAGCCAGAGGCTGAGGCAACGCCAACGCCCGAAGTCCTCGCCTCACCCCCACCCGCAGCGGCAAGCCTGCCACACAGCACAGGCACCGCGCCGCGCGCCGACAGCGCATTAACGCAACTTGCGCAATTCGCACGCGAACCAGAGGCGCTCACCCCCCATCTGCCAGCCCTAAAAGCCCTGCGCGACAAGATGGGCGAGGCCGCGCGCCAGCAATAGATCAGCGTATCCAAAGCCTCTCTTGCGCCGCCGTCAGAAATGGGTAGAAGGACGCTTAGTCGGGCTATGGCGCAGCCTGGTAGCGCGTCCGTCTGGGGGACGGAAGGTCGCAGGTTCGAGTCCTGCTAGCCCGACCAAATCATCGCACTACCACCCAAATTCGCTTTGAACCCTTGCGTGTTCGGCGCAATGCCGCTTTTCTCCGGCGCCAAGCCAGCCCTGACGGAGCGCATTACACTATGCCTGAGAACCAAGCCCAAGGGGTGCTCCCCGACAACGCGATCTCCGCGATGCTGGAGGCCGGGCAGATCACGGTCACGGAGCCGCTGCCCGAGGGCCAAATTCAGCCCGCGAGCCTGGATTTGCGCCTTGGTCAAACCGCCTATCGCGTCCGCGCCTCCTTTCTGGCGGGCAACGGCCAAAGCGTGGCCGACCGACTGTCTGAATTTACAATGCACGAAATGGATGTGAGCCAGGGCGCGGTGTTGGAAAAAGGCTGTGTCTACGTGATCCCCCTCATGGAAGGCCTCGCCCTGCCCTCCGACATCACCGCTGTGTGCAATGCAAAAAGCTCCACTGGCCGGGTGGATTGTCTGACCCGCGTGATCACCGATGGCGGGGTCGAATTTGACCGCATTCCAGCCGGCTACAAAGGCCCGCTTTACGCCGAAATCTGCCCTCGCTCCTTCTCCGTCAAGATCGCGCCCGGCCTGCGTCTGAACCAGATCCGCTTCCGCCGGGGTCACGCGACCTTGAGCGATGCCGACCTCAGCGACCGCCATACGGAAACGCCGCTAGTGGACCAGCCCCCGCTGATCGACGAAGGCCTCGGTTTCTCGGTTGATCTCGCCCCGGCCGAGGGCACGCTTGTGGGTTACCGCGCCAAACCCCATGCAGGCGTCATCGACCTCACGCAGATCGGCACGCACCCCACCGCCGACTTCTGGGAAGAACTGCACAGCACCAATGGCCAAATCATCCTCGACCCCGGCGCGTTCTACATCCTTGTGAGCCGCGAGGCCGTGACGATCCCCCCCGATTGCGCGGCGGAGATGGCCCCCTACCTCGCCATGGTTGGCGAATTCCGCGTCCACTACGCGGGCTTCTTCGACCCCGGCTTCGGCCACGGCGTCCCCGCGCGTGGCGTGCTGGAAGTGCGCTGCCACGAAAGCCCCTTCGTCCTTGAACATGGCCAAACCGTGGGCCGGCTCGTTTATGAACGCATGGCCGCCGCCCCCACCCAACTTTACGGGCAGGACATCGCTTCGAACTACCAGGGCCAGGGTCTGAAACTCTCCAAACACTTCAAACTCTAACGCGCCGCGCGCCTTTCATATTGCTGAAAAAACTCGGAGGCTTGGAGACAGCGCCTCCTATCGGGCCTAAGGCCCGACCACAGGAAAACGCTTGCTGCGCTCGCCGCGCCATCAGGTCACGTGACCCACACCATCCAATCCGGCGCGCTGGTCCGGCGTAAGGCTTTCCATCGGCACCACATAAGTGTGGATTGAGAACACAATCGCCCGCGTCTCGATCAGTCGCAGCAAAACCTGCCGCTCTGATCGCAGATACCCTGCCCCTGCTTTTCTCACACGCGGCGCAGCCATCCTGCGGGGCTGGAACAGCGCCGGATCATCATAAATCAGCGCATTCTGCCGCCAGACGGGCGTGTCATCGCGCAGATTGTCGAACACACGCTGCACGCGGCGGGCCATCACGCCGTCATACTCAAACACTGGCCCATGAATGTAGGACAAGGGGCGGCCAATCTTCTCCGCCAGCGTCCAACTGGCCGGAAAACACAAAGCAGCGGCCGTCAGAACATGTTCCTCCGCGCCCTCGGGCTTCTCCAGCACGCACAAATCCTGCTGCACCAGCCGCGCGAGCGTGCCCAGCTTGTCGCGTTCATTCAACCGCACATGCACCCCGTCGGGCCGGATGCAGCCCTCCGCATCCCAGTCATATCCGCGCCCACCGCCGAGGTAGTAGAGCACCTCTTCATAAAGCTCCGCCACTGCAGCCTCGCTGCCTGGCACCTGCGCGATCACCTCATCCCGCCGCTCGGCCAGTAGCCTCTCACGCACCGCCATTTGGCCCGCGAACGCCTCATCCGTAGGCAACCAATCGTGATAGCCTTCCAACGGTTTTAGCCCAGGCAATCGCCGTGTCGCTTCCGCCTTCCAGGGAGCGCTGGGAAGGTGATCTTGTAGAACTTTGTCCATTTCCGACGCTCAAAATGCCGCATTCCGGCGCGATTGCGCCCGTTTCCCTGCGCCACGCTTGACGTAAGGGAGACGCACATGAACCAAGCCTATCGCCGCCACACCCGCAAGATCGACCCGGCCCATGGCCTCAACCTGCCTGACGGCACGCTCAACGACAATGACCGGATCGAGATTGGGCCAACCCCGCTCGCCTATGCCGAATGGGCCGAAGCAGGCCTGACGCTGCCCAACCTACCGGCGCTGCGCCAGTTCCGCCTCGACCGCCTCGTCGCGCAGTTGCAGGCGAATGACTATGGCGGCGTCCTAATGTTCGACCCGCTCAACATCCGCTACGCCACCGACACCACCAACATGCAGCTGTGGAACACGCATAACCCATTCCGCGCCTGTCTGGTCTGCGCCGATGGCTACATGGTTTTGTGGGAATACAAGAACTCCCCCTTCCTGGCCGATCACAACCCGCTGGTGCGCGAGGTCCGCTCCGGCGCGTCGATGTTCTACTTCTCCGTTGGCGACCGGGGCGATGAGACGGCCGAAGAATTCAGCGGTCAGGTGGCCGAGGTCATGGCCGCCCATGCAGGCAGCAACAAGCGCCTCGCCGTCGACAAGATCCTGCTTCACGGCGCGCGTGCGCTGGAGGCACGCGGATTTGATCTGAAAGACGGTGAGTTCATCACCGAACATGCCCGTAAGGTAAAAGGCCCCGACGAGATTCTCGCGATGCGCTGCGCCGTGGATGCCTGCCAAAAGTCCCTCTATGCGATGGAACAGGCAATCCAGCCGGGCCGCACCGAGGATGAGGTCTGGGCCGTGCTTCATGCCGAGAACATCAAGCGCGGCGGTGAATGGATCGAGACGCGGCTCTTCTCGTCCGGCCCGCGCACGAACCCGTGGTTTCAGGAATGTGGACCCCGCACCCTACAAGCCAACGAGATCAGCGCCCTCGATACGGACCTGATCGGGTGTTACGGATTGTGCGTCGACATCTCCCGCACCTGGTGGACCGGCCCGGACAAGCCGCGCCCCGACATGATCGAGGCCATGAAGCACGGGGTAGAGCATATTCAGGTCAACATGGATCGCCTGAAACCCGGCATCACCATCAACGACCTTGTTCACAACGGCCACAAGCTCGATCCGAAATACGACAAGCGGAAGTATTCGTGCCAGATGCATGGCGTGGGCCTGTGCGATGAATGGCCCCATGTGGGCTATCCCGACCACCACCACGACAGCGCGTGGGAGTACGCGCTAGAGCCCGGTATGATGCTGTGTGTGGAGGCCTTGATCGGCGAGGACGACGGCGATTTCTGCATCAAGCTGGAGGATCAGGTGCTGATCACTGAGGATGGGTATGAGAACCTGACGACCTATCCCTTTGATGCGGCGCTAATGGGCGAGGCGTAGACCGAGCCTCGGCCCGGGGCGCGGATTTCTGCAGAAATCCACACGGAAAACTGCAGTTTTCCGTACTGAGCGCTCATTCCCACCCGATCTGCGCCACCAGACCGTAGTGGTCCGATCCCAGGCGCGGCCGACGCTCCACCATACCCGTACCATTCGTCAGCACATGGTCGATCTGAAGCGGCACGTCGCGCACCTCAATGGTGGTGAAAAGCGGCCCGATCCGCCCTGTTCCCGTGGCCTCTTCGATCTGGCGCACGGAATAGCCCCACGGCACCATGTTGAAATCACCGGCCACAATCACCCGGCCTTCCACGCTTTCCAGAAACGGCAACGCCTCCTCCAAATACCGCGCCTGCGCGTGTGGGTAAGGCCAGACCAGATGCGTGGACACTGCCCAGACCGGTCCACCCGGTGCATCCACCTGAGCCGCAGCGAAAGACCGATGCGGCGAGCAATAAGTCTCCAACACGGGCCAGCGCGAGAAGACAGCCATGCCCGACCAATCCGAGAACCGGCACACGTGCTGATGCGGGTGCGTGTCTTGAAGCGCGCCGCCGAAATCGCTGCGCGTCTGGCTGAGCTCCTGCAACAAAACGATATCCGCGCCGCTGTCGAGGATGTCTGCCGTGATGGCCGCATCATCGCCCCATCCGCCAAGGGTGTTCTTGGTGTAGATTGTAACCGCCCCTGCCGGGGCCTCTCCGCTAGGCGCATAGACCATGGCTGCGATCGGTCCACCGGCAACCGCGGCAAATACAATCGCCAGCCAGCCCGCGCGCTTGGCGGAGGCCAACAAGGCGATCAACCCGACAAGGGCAACGCCGCCCGCAATCCAAATGCGAAATACAGCGAGGGAATCGCCCACAGGGTGAACCGCACCCAAATAGCTGGCCATTAGGGTCAAAGCGCCCGCTATCACGCACAGGCGCACGAAACCTCTGAATAGACGCACGGAAATACCCTTCTTTCAATCACGCCCCATGCACGTAGGTGCACGCAAGCGTGAGGACAATGTCACATGGGTTGCGGCAAGCGGGCCTCCGCCCACATGGTCGGTCCAGGACAAGGGACAAAGATCATGCCAACCGAACGTTTCACCTTTCCCGGCCATTCCGGGGACCTCCTCGCCGCCCGTCTCGACCTACCGGACGGGCCCCATATCGCCACCGCCCTGCTCGCGCATTGCTTCACCTGCGGGAAGGACATCATGGCCGCCCGCCGCATCGCCGCACGCCTTGCGGCCCAAGGGATCGCCGTCTTGCGGTTCGATTTTACGGGGCTGGGGCATTCCGGCGGTGAGTTCGAGAATACCTCCTTCACCTCCAACGTCGCCGACCTGATCGCCGCCGCCGACACGCTGGATGAGCGTGGCATGGCCCCCTCGCTGATCATCGGCCATTCGCTGGGTGGCGCGGCCGTTCTGCGCGCCGCGGGTCAGATCCCGTCGATCAAAGCCGTCACTACCATCGGCGCGCCGTTCGACCCGGAACACGTAACCCACAATTTCCACGACGCGCTCGATGACATCGTCAACAAGGGCGCGGGCGAGGTTCTGCTTGGTGGCCGCCCGGTCAAGATCGGCGCGGGTTTTGTGGAGGACGTGAAAGCCTCGAAACTCGCCGAAGACATCGCCAACCTCGGCAAGGCCCTTCTGGTCATGCACGCCCCGCTCGATGATACGGTCGGTGTCGAAAACGCCACGCGCATCTTCCTCGCCGCCAAACACCCGAAATCCTTCGTCACGCTGGACGATGCCGACCACCTCGTCACCCGCCAAAGAGACGCCGATTACGCGGCTGACGTGATCGCCTCATGGGCGGGCAAATACCTCGACCTCAAGCACCCTGCCCCGCCCATCGGCGCGCCTGAAGGCGTGACCCGAGTGGATGAAGTCGATCCCGCAGGCTTCCGCCAAGACGTCCATGCCGGGCCGAAGCACCATGTGGTAGCCGATGAACCGGTGAGTTACGGGGGCACTGATCAGGGCCTCACGCCTTACCAGTTCCTCGCAGCCGGCCTTGGCGCCTGCACTTCCATGACCATCCGCATGTATGCCCGCCGCAAGAAATGGCCGCTGGATCACGTTTCCGTCGACGTTACCCACAATCGCGTGCACGCGCAGGATGCGGGAGTCGATACAGGGCCGCTCGACCAATTCACCCGCAAGATTACTCTGAAGGGCCGACTGGACGACGATCAGCGCCAGCGTCTGCTGGAGATTGCCGATAAATGCCCCGTGCACCGGTCACTCGAAGCCGGGGCGCATATCAAGACGGAACTGAAGCCAGTGGCAGAAGCGGCGTTGATTTGATCTCTTCCATGCTCAGGAGTGCGGTGACGTTGTAGATCCGCACTTCCGAGATCAGGGCCTGGTAGAATTCGTCATAGGCCCGCGCGTTGGCCACGCGCACTTTCAGGATGTAATCAATATCGCCCGCCAGCCGGTGGGCCTCCATCACCTCCGCACGTTCCCGCAGCGTGCGGAGGAACTTGTTCTGCCACTCCGCCTCATGCTCGGACGTGCGGATAAGCACGAAAAAACAAGCCTCTAACCCCAACGCCTCCGCATCTAGCAGCACGGTATGCTGTCCGATGATCCCACCTTCCCGCATCTTGCGAATCCGGGTCCAGACGGGTGTCTTGGAAGACCCCACAATCTTGGCGATTTCGTCCAAAGACCGGCTCGCATCCTCCTGCAGGGCGACGAGGATTTTCCGGTCGAGTGCATCAATCTGGACAGTCATTCGGGTGTTCCTTGCTTTGGCGAACGCAGGTTCCTGCCTCAGCGCAATACAGAACGCACGTCCCTATCAGCAAGCCTGATCTGCCAATTCTTGGGAAATAATTCTATCTTGATGGGGACCCACGCTTCAAAGGTTCTGAACCATGCGCCATTTTCCAATCTTCCTCGACCTCCGCGGCCGCCGGGTAGTTTTGGCCGGTGGCGGGGACGCAGCACTGGCCAAACTGCGCCTGATCCTTAAGACCGAGGCTAAGGTCACGGTTTTTGCCGACGACCCCGCGCCCGAGATCATCGCATGGGACGCTGACGGCAAGCTGCGCCTCGTCAAACGCGCCTTCGCGCCGGGCGATGCGCTGTGCGCCTCGCTGGCCTATGCCGCGACCGAGGATGACGCGGAAGACGCGCGCATCGCCGCGCTTGCGCGCGCCGATGGGGCGCTGGTCAATATCGTCGACAATCTCGACGGCAGCCAGTTCATCACTCCGGCCATCGTCGACCGCGACCCGGTCACCGTCGCGATCGGCACCGAAGGTGCGGCTCCGGTTCTGGCGCGCAAGATCAAGGCAGACCTCGAAGCAGCGCTTCCGCCCTCGCTCGGCATCCTCGCCCGCATCGGCAAAAGCTTCCGCGCCGCCGTCAATGTGCTGCCCATGGGCCGCAAGCGCCGCGATTTCTGGCAATCCTACTACTTCAAGGCCGGCCCCGAGGCGCTGGCCAAAGCCGGTGAACCCGGTGTCGAACAAGCGCTTGGCGATCTTCTGGTCGATCACATCACCGCAGAGGACCGCAAAGGCCATGTTGCTCTTGTCGGTGCCGGCCCCGGCGATCCCGAACTGCTCACCCTCAAGGCCCGCAAGCTGCTGGACGAGGCTGACGTCGTCATCCATGACCGCCTTGTTGCCCCCGAAATCCTCGAACTCGCCCGCCGCGAGGCGACACTTCTGGACGTCGGAAAGCAGGGCTTCGGCCCCTCCACCCGGCAAGAAGATATCGGCGCGCTGATGGTCGAACATGCCGCCACCGGCGCTCAGGTTGTCCGCCTGAAATCCGGCGATCCCGGTGTCTATGGGCGCTTGGACGAAGAACTCGACGTCCTCGACAAAAACAACATCGAATGGTCCATCGTCCCCGGCATCACCGCCGCCAATGCCGCCGCCGCTCAGCTTGGTCAAAGCCTCACAAAACGTGGCCGCAACTCCGCGATGCGGTTCCTGACCGGCCATGACGTGAAAGGCTTCGCCGAACACGATTGGCGCAATCTGACCAAGCCCGGCCAGGTCGCCGCGATCTACATGGGCGCAAAAGGCGCGCGCTTCATCCAAGGTAGGATGCTGATGCATGGTGCCGCCCCCGACACGCCCGTCACAGCGGTCGAGAATGCCTCGCGCGCCGACGCACGGATCATCGCCAGCCAGCTCTCTACGCTGCCCGCCGACATCAACGCGGCGGAAACCACCGGCCCCGTCATCCTGATGCTCGGCCTGACGCCCCGCGCGGCACAAGCCGCCCTGCCCCAACTGCAAGAGGAATTCGCCTGATGCCCCGCGCTTTCACACCCAAGGTCGTCACCGCCAATGCCCTGCTTGAAGGGGATGTCGTCTACCTCGACGCTCAGGGCCACTGGACCCGCGACCATGCCAAGGCCGACCTGATCGAGGACCAGGGGACCGCTGAGATCCGCTTGTTGGAGGCGCAAGCTCAGGCCCATGAGATCGTAGGAGCCTATCTTGCCGACGCGCAAGCCGGGCCCCACGGCCCCGAACCCATCCATTTCCGCGAAGCATTCCGCACCCGCGGCCCGTCCAACTACGCCCACGGCAAGCAGGCCGACGGTGTAACTACAGAATAACTACAGGATCACTACAGGGTCTTGCACCCGATTTCGCGCGCCAAGGAGGCCCGATCCCATGTACGCCTATACCGATTTCGACCGCGACTTTCTGGCCGAGCGCAACGCCCAGTTCCGCGCCCAGGTCGCGCGCCGCATCGACGGCTCACTGACCGAGGACGAGTTCAAACCGCTGCGCCTGATGAACGGCCTCTACCTGCAATTGCACGCCTACATGCTGCGCGTGGCGATCCCCTATGGCACTCTAAACGCTGCACAAATGCGGCAACTGGCGATGATCGCGGATCGGTGGGACAAGGGCTACGGCCACTTCACCACGCGCCAGAACATCCAATACAATTGGCCCGAGCTGCGCGATGTGCCCGACATGCTGGATGCTTTAGGTGAGGTCGGCATGCACGCCATCCAAACCTCTGGAAACACTATAAGAAATGTCACCGCCGACCATTTCGCCGGTGCCGCCGCTGAAGAAATCGCTGATCCAAGACCCATCGCCGAACTGATCCGCCAATGGTCCACGGACCACCCGGAATTCCAGTTCCTAGGCCGCAAGTTCAAGATCGCTGTGACCGGATCAGTTCAAGACCGCGCCGTGACCGCTGCGCACGACATCGGCCTGCGGCTGGTGGAGCGTGACGGGCAGCTTGGCGCGATGGTTCTGGTCGGCGGCGGGCTTGGCCGGACGCCGATGATCGGCAAAATCCTCAACGATTTCGTGGCTTTGGACGATCTGCTTCCGTACCTGGAGGCCATCGTCGCCGTTTACAACCTGCTGGGACGGCGCGACAACAAATACAAAGCCCGCATCAAGATCACGGTGCACGAGAACGGGATCGAAGAAATCCGGGCCCGCGTCGACGCCGAATTCCCTGCCCGGAAAGCCGCGTTCAACGGCGCGGATATGGACATCCTCAAGCGGATCGAAGCAGATTTTGCTGCACCGAAGTTCGAAGACGGCCAAGGCGCTTTTCCCACGCACTACCAGCACGATCCAGTGTTCCGCAGCTTCGTGGACACGAACACCACGGCCCACCGCCACCCGGATTACGCGATCCTGACCGTCTCCACCAAAGCCCATGGCGCGACGCCTGGGGATGCGACGAGCGACCAGATGCGCGTTTTGGCCGATTTGGCCGAGACATACGCCCACAACGAACTTCGTATCTCCCACGAGCAAAACGTGATCCTGCCGCATCTGCCCAAAAAGCACCTGCGCGCGGTTCATGCAGCGCTGGCTGAGGCGGGCCTAGCCACGGCAAATGTTGGCCTGATCAGCGATATCATCGCATGCCCCGGCATGGATTACTGCGCGCTGGCAACGGCGCGGTCTATTCCGGTCGCTCAGGAAATTGCCGAACGGTTTGAACAGCTTAAGCTGGAGCATGAGGTGGGGCCGCTGAAGATCAAGATCTCGGGCTGCATCAATGCCTGTGGGCACCACCATGTGGGCCATATCGGCATTCTCGGCCTCGACCGGGCGGGCGTAGAAAACTACCAGATCACCCTTGGCGGTGACGGCGGCCCCGACGCCGTGATCGGCGAACGCGCGGGGCCGGGCTTTGCCTATGACGAGGTGACGGACGCCATCGAACGGTTGGTGCGCGCTTACCTCGATGTGCGACAAGACCCGTCAGAGACATTCCTCGACACCTACCGTCGCCTTGGCGCTGCGCCCTTCAAAGCCGCGCTCTACCCGGAGGAGGCCAAAGCCAATGCCGCTTAAGGAACTCGCCGAACGCCGCTCGATCCTGCACCGCAAAAACGACGCGCCCACCCTGTTGCGCCACGCGTTGGATGACATGTCGATCGGGCCGGTTGCCATGGTGTCGAGCTTCGGGGCCGATAGCGTCGTCCTCCTGCATATGCTGAGCGAAATCGACAAAAGCACCCCGGTCATCTTCATCGACACCGAAATGCTGTTTGAGGCGACGCTGACCTACCAGCGTGAGGTGGCCGACACGCTAGGCCTGACCGATGTGCGCGTGATCAAACCCAATCGCGCAGCCTTGCTGGAGCGCGATGTGGACGGCATCCTGCACCATTTCGACCCCGACGCCTGCTGCGCCCTGCGCAAGACCGAGCCGCTCGAACGCGCGCTTGAAGGGTTTGGCGGCTGGATCACTGGGCGCAAGCGCGTCCATGGCGGGGCGCGCGCGGCCATGCCGTTGTTTGAAAAGAACGAACGCCGGATCAAGATCAACCCGCTGGCGAACTGGACGACCCAACAGGTCGCCGACTACATCACGCAGCACGATCTGCCCCGCCATCCACTGGTCGCCCAAGGCTTCCCCTCCATCGGCTGTCAGCCCTGCACGACGCCTGCTGAGGCCGACGAAGACCCGCGCGCGGGACGTTGGCGGGGCCAGACCAAAGACGAATGCGGCATCCATTTCGCCGACGGCAAAGCCATCCGCGGCGCGGCCTGAGAGAAAGCAGAAACCATGACAAATGCAGTTCTTGTGACCGATACGGGCTTTGGCAACGACGACTGGTCAGGCGAATTCTCCGCGCTTTCCGAAGGGGTTGCCGCGAATGCGCGCGCCGTGGATGTGGCCAGTTCCGATGATGCGTCGGCCCTGCGAAATCATCTCGACACCGTGCAATTGATCCGCATCGACTTCCCCAGCTTCGCGGATGGGCGCGGGTTTACCCTCGCCCGACAGCTGCGCCAGATGGGTTACACCGGGCGCCTGCGCGCGCGCGGCCACGTGTTGGCCGATCAGTACGCCATGGCGCGGCGGTCCGGTTTTGATGAGGTTGAAATCGACGAAACCCTTGCTGCCCGCCAGCCGGAAGATCAATGGCGTTTCCGCGCGGATTGGCGCGCCCATGACTATCAGGCCCGCCTGCGCGCGTTAGCCACTCTTCCCCTGACCCAGATCAAAGCGTATCAAGAGGAGGCCGGTGTAAACCGTGCCTGACAGTGAACATGACCGAGCAACGCCCCGTGAAAGATGCAGATGCCGCGCCCGTAAAGGCGACCCCAACCCTTCCCGACGCACAGACCGTGACCGAGGTGAAGCACTACACCGACCGCCTGTTCAGCTTCCGCTGCACGCGGCCCGCCTCGCTGCGCTTCCGCTCGGGTGAGTTCGTGATGATCGGCCTGATGGGAGACCCGCACCCCGAAACGGGAAAACAGAAGCCACTGCTGCGCGCCTATTCCATTGCTTCGCCAAGCTGGGATGAGGAGTTGGAGTTTTATTCGATCAAAGTGCCGGATGGCCCGCTGACGTCGAAGCTCCAGCACATTCAACCGGGCGAGCAGATCATCTTGCGCCCGAAACCTGTGGGCACACTGGTTCACGACGCGCTGTTGCCCGGCAAGCGCATGTGGTTCTTCGCCACCGGCACAGGTTTCGCGCCCTTCGCGAGCCTGTTGCGCGAGCCGCAGACCTACGAGGACTACGACGAGATCATCATCACACATACCTGCCGCGAAGTGGGAGAGCTGACCTATGGCCGCGATCTGATCGACGCATTGAAGGACGACGAACTTCTGAACGAGGTAATCGGTGAAGGCTTCTGGAAGAAGATCAAATACTACCCGACCACAACGCGCGAAGAGAGCCCCAAGATGGGCCGGATCACCGACCTATTGCGCTCGGGCGAGGCGTTCGAAGACCTCGGCGTGCCACCGCTTAGCCCAGAAACGGACCGCGCGATGATCTGCGGAAATCTGGCGTTTAACCTGGAACTCAAGGACATGCTTGAGGAATACGGCCTAGTCGAAGGGGCGAACTCGAACCCACAGCACTATGTGGTCGAAAAGGCGTTTCTGGATTGAAGCGTCGCTTTAACTTCTAGTCAGAAGCCATTCTGGAAAAAGAAAAACCCCCGTCGGTCTGACGGGGGTTTTCTTTGTTCAATCGCTTGGATTGGGCTTATTCGAGGCCCAGAGCCGCGCGGGCCTGCTCAAGTGCGGCACCCAGCAGATCAGGGTTGTCGCGCGCGCCTTCCAGCGCGGTGGTCACAGCCAGACGAACCGGAGCGGAGATGTCGGCCTCTTCCAGCGCCGCAGTGGCCTGGTCGAAGTCAAAGCCCTCTTCAGTGAAGAGGTTCGACAGGATCTCAGTTGCACCACCGGCGGCCGCGTCCGCCGCCTCAGCAGCAGCTTCCGTGCCCTCCGCAGCGGCGTCGGCAGCTTCATCTACGGCGCCTTCAACAGCAGCGGCTGCATCGTCAGCTGCACCTTCTGCGGCTTCAGTCACTTCCTCAGCAGCGGCTGCGGCTTCCTCTGCAGCTGCAGCAGCTTCTGCCTCTGCGGCAGCAGCAGCTTCGGCGGCCTCGGCCTCAGCGGCGGCGGCAGCTTCGGCAGCGGCTTCTTCCGCAGCGGCGGCTTCAGCTTCTGCAGCCGCGGCGGCTTCAGCGGCTTCCGCTTCGGCAGCGGCAGCAGCTTCGGCGGCTTCTGCTTCTGCGGCAGCAGCGGCTTCGGCAGCCTCGGCCTCAGCGGCGGCGGCGGCTTCGGCAGCTTCTTCCTCGGCAGCGGCAGCAGCTTCTTCAGCGGCTTCAGTTGCCTCATCGGCAGCGCCAGTCACCTCTTCAACTGCGCCTTCAACGGCCTCAGTTGCGCCTTCGACAACCTCTTCGGCAGCCTCAGCAGCTTCGCCGGCGGCCTCTTCAACGGCTTCAACGGCACCCTCAACAGCGTCGCCTGCAGCTTCGGCTGCATCGCCAGCGGCTTCGGTCACGGTCTCTGCCGCATCGCCTGCTGCGTCACCTACGGCCTCAACGGCCTCTTCAACCGACGGCGCCTCGCCTTGGGTCAGGAAATAGCCACCAACGCCAAGTGCGGCGAGAATGACAATGATAATAAGAGCTCTGCTCATCTTGGATCCCCCATGTGGGTCAGACATAAATCACGAAAATGCGATTAACCCGCGCCAACGGCACGTGCAATGGCGCAAATGTGCGATCATTCCCCCTTGCATGCAAATGCGCCGTTTCCCGCCTTGAAGATGCCGCGCGGTACAGATAGCTTAGCGACCCAAGGAAAAAGGCTACAGAAGGACAAACGCCATAGCCCGCAGACCCCATAACGCGCCGCCACAACGAGACACTGGCCCGCGCGTCAACGACCGCATCCGCTCTGACCAGGTACGACTGATCGGGGCCGAAGGTGAAAACCTGGGTGTCGTCACCCCCGCCCGCGCCATGGACCTGGCCGCCGAGGTGGACCTCGACCTTGTTGAAATCTCGCCAAACGCAGACCCGCCGGTTTGCAAGATCATGGATTTTGGCAAGTTCAAGTACGAGACGCAGAAGCGCGAAGCCGAAGCCCGTAAGAAACAGAAAACCATCGACATCAAAGAAGTGAAGATGCGTCCGGGTACGGACGACCACGACTTTGAGCGTAAGGTGAAGGACGCCGTGAAGTTTCTGGAAAAAGGCGACAAGGTGAAAGTCACCCTGCGTTTCCGGGGCCGCGAGATGGCGCACCAAAACCTGGGCCGCGAGATGCTTGAAAAGGTCGCGGACGAGGTCGAAGGGATCGGCAAGATCGAGTCTATGCCCAAGATGGAAGGTCGCCAGATGGTGATGATGATCAACCCGGTGAAGTGAGCGGTTGATACTCGAACGTAAAGGCGCGTCCGATCCGGGCGCGCTTTTTTCTTTGCTGGACTTCCCGAGGTTGCGAAATCAGCGCACTCGGCGCAAAATGAAACCATGAAAGCATTTCTTTTCACTCTGCCCTTGTTGGCCATCTCGAGCACGGCATCGGCTGAAGGACTCGATTTCAGTGGCCGCGTTTCCATGGGGCTGCAAGGCACGACGGTGAATGGTGAGACGGAGATCACTCCGGTCGCACGGCTTGAAGGCGTCGTCAGCTACACGCTGGAAACCGACAATGGGGTGACCTTCGTGCTGGCTTTGGAATTCGACAGGTCGCTGGTCGAAAGCTCCCACATGGAATTCCTTCCGGGCCACCGCTAAGCCAACGGACGCGCCGGGTTGCCCACAACGCGCGTGCCCGGCGCGACGTCTTTCGTCACAACGGCCCCTGCCCCGATAATCGCCTCATCCCCGACGGTAATGCCGGGCATGAGGATGGCTCCGCCACCGATCCAAACATCCGTGCCGATAGTTACTGGCAGTGCCCGCTCAATCCCCTGACGTCGCAATTTCACGTCCCGGTGATGGTCTGCACAATAGATTTGCACCGCAGGGCCGATCATTGTCCGGTCGCCAATGGTGACACGTCCGCTGTCCAAGATCACGCAATTGGCGTTGATGTAGACTGCACGGCCAAGAAACGTGTTGAAGCCGAACGAGCAGTGGAACGGTGCTTCGATCATCGCATTCTCTCCGACCTCGGCAAAGAGGGCGGCCAATTCGGGCGTGAGCTCGCCCAAGCCCCCCGGCGCCTGCGTCCGGTGTTGGTGGCACGCGGTCCGGGCGATGGTCTGAAGGTCCTGCAAAGCCGGATCAAGGCAGCAGTACCATTCCCCCGCTTCCATCTTTTCCCGCTCTGTCATCGAAACCCCCCATGAAAAAACCGCCGGGGATGTCCCCGACGGTTTGTAACGAAGCTAAGGCGCGTCTAGGACGCCGCAGCGACCGCCCTGCCTGTCATCACCTTCACAAGATGCGCGCGGTATTCACCGGTGCCGTGCAGGTCGCTTATCATATCGCCAGATGGCGCAGCAAGCCCATCGACCGCCCCTTTCGAGAAGTCCGACGACAGGGCCGCTTCGGCCTCCGCCCACCGGAACACACCGTCAGAGGATGCCCCCGTCACAGCCACACGCACGCCATCGGCGAACTTGCAGACGAACACGCCCACGAGCGCAAAGCGCGACGCGGGTTGGACGAACTTCTGGTAGTTCGACACTTCAGGCACCGGGAATTTCACCTCGGTGATGATTTCCCCTTCATCGAGGGCCGTGGTGAACATGCCGTCGAAGAAATCATCCGCTGCAATCTCACGTGCGTTGGTCAGGATCGTGGCCCCTGCCCCAAGCACCGCCGCAGGGTAGCATGCGGACGGGTCGTTGTTGGCGAGTGAGCCGCCGATGGTGCCGCGATTGCGCACTGCCGGATCACCGATCCGACCGGCAAGACCCGCGAGGCCCGGGAAGTGCGAAGCCGCCTCCCGCGCGACGGTTGCGTGCGTCGTGGCACCGCCGATGCAAACCTGGCCCGCGTCATTGACGCAAACGCCTTTCATCTCGGCAATCCCGTTCAGCGAGACCAGCGTTTCGGTCTGGGCAAGCCGTTGTTTCATGGTGGGGAGCAGGGTCTGCCCCCCACCGAGCGCCTGGGCCTCCTCCTGCCCGAGCGCTGCGACCGCATCTGCGATCGTTGTGGGTTTGGAGAATTCGAAATTATACATGTGAGGTTCTCCTTAATTCTGCATGGCCGCCCAAACGCGCGCAGGCGTCAGGGGCATGTCGATATGGGTGACGTTGGTGTGGCCCGCCCGCTGCAGGGCATCCACAACCGCGTTTACGACCGAGGGTGGTGAGCCGATCGCCCCCGCCTCGCCGCAGCCTTTCACGCCCAGTGGGTTGTGCGTGCAGGGCGTAGCGCTGGAATGATCCACCTGGAACATCGGCACGTCGTCAGCGCGCGGCATGGTGTAATCCATGTAGCTGGCCGACAGAAGCTGGCCGTTCTCGTCATAGGACACGTTTTCCAGCAAAGCCTGACCGATACCTTGCGCCAAACCGCCATGAACCTGGCCTTCCACGATCATCGGATTGACCACGTTGCCGAAATCATCGGCTGCGGCAAACGACATGATCTCAACCTTGCCGGTGTCGGGGTCCACTTCGACCTCGCAAGCATAGGCGCCAGCGGGATAGGTGAAGTTGTTTGGATCGTAGAATGCGGTTTCTTCCAGCCCCGGCTCGATCTCTTCGAGCGGGTAGTTGTGCGGCACGTAAGCCGCGAGGGTCACATCGCCCCAAGCCACCGATTTGTCCGTACCGGCAACGCTGAACTGACCGTCCTTCAGTTCAATATCGCCCTCGGCCGCTTCCATCAGGTGGGCCGCGATCTTCTTGGCCTTTGCGATGATCTTCTCGGTCGCACGGACCATAGCAGACCCACCCACGGCGAGGGAGCGAGAGCCATAGGTGCCCATGCCCATCGGCGTGTTGGCCGTGTCGCCATGGACGACTTCGACCATGTTTTCGTCGATGCCGATCATGTCAGCCACGACCTGGGCGAATGAGGTCTCATGCCCCTGCCCATGGCTGTGCGACCCGGTCATCACAACCAAACCGCCGGTGGCATTCACGCGCACAGTCGCCGATTCATAGAGGCCAGCGCGCGCGCCCAACTGCCCCACCAAAGCCGACGGCGCGATACCGCACGCCTCGATATAACAGTTCACGCCAAGCCCACGCAGCTTGCCGTTCTCAGCCGATTTCGCACGGCGGGCCTCGAACCCATCCCGGTCAATCATCTCCAACAGCTTCGACATCGTGCCTTCATAGTCACCGGTGTCGTATTCCACGGCCACAGGCGTGGCGTAGGGGAATTCGGTGATGAAGTTCTGGCGGCGCAATTCAATCGGGTCGACGCCCAATTCCCGCGCCGCCTTGTCGATCACACGCTCCAACTGGAACGTCGCCTCGGGGCGGCCCGCGCCACGGTAGGCGTCTACTGGCACGGTATTGGTAAACACCGCCTTCACGTTCACATAGATATTGGGCGTCTTGTAGTTGCCCGCCATCAGCGTGCCGTGCAGCCACGTTGGAATACTCGGCGCGAAGGTGGACAGGTAAGCCCCCATATTCGCATAGGTCTCGGTCCGAATGCCGGTGAAGTTGTTGTCCGCATCCAGCGCCAGTTCGATCTTGGTGACGTGGTCGCGGCCATGGGCGTCGGTGATGAACGCCTCGCTCCGCGACGAGGTCCATTTCACCGGACGGCGGCACTGCTTTGCCGCGAAGGTGACAAACGCTTCTTCGACATAGTGGAAGATCTTCGAACCAAAACCGCCCCCCACATCGGGCGCCACAACCCGCAGCTTGTGCTCAGGGATACCAAGTACGAACGCGCCCATCAGAAGGCGGATCACATGGGGGTTTTGAGATGTGGTGTAGAGCGTGGAATCGTCGGTTCCCACCGCATAGTCACCCACCGCAACACGTGGCTCCATCGGGTTCGGGCTAAGCCGGTTGTTGACCAACTCCAGCGTCGTCACATGGGCCGCAGCCTCGAACGCGGCATCCACGGCAGGCTTGTTTTCCTCAACAAAACCCCAGTCATAGCAAAGGTTCGACGTCAGATCGTCATGCACCTTGGTGCTGCCATCCGCGACTGCAGCCTTCATGTCCACAACCGCCGGAAGCTCTTCGATATCCAACTCGATCGCTTCTGCTGCATTGCGCGCCTGTGCAGGCGTCTCAGCCACCACTGCGGCAATCGCATCGCCCACATAGCGAACCTTGCCTTGCGCCAGGATCGGGTGCGCGGGTTCCTGCATCGGCTCGCCATGCTTGTCGGTCACCTGCCAACCGCAGGGAACACCACCCACGCCTTCGAAATCCGCGCCGGTGAAGATGCGCACCACGCCCGGCATCGCTGCCGCCGCACTGGTGTCCACGTTCTTCAACACCCCATGCGCCACGTCCGAGCGCAGGAAATGCACGTAAGCCTGACCCTGCAGGTTGATATCGTCTGTGTAGCGGCCCTGCCCGGTCAGAAACCGAACATCCTCCCGCCGCTTGGAACTTGCGCCAATACCTGAATCCTTCGGCATGGTCGTCCTCCCTATGAACTTGTTCAGGGCACCATAGCCCTCAATTCAATTTGCAATCCCATCACCGGCCGTGGGCAGGCACACCATCTGTTGCACAACCTGTTGCGACCGGGAGTTGTCGTTGAGCTGGAACGTCGCCGCCGCAACCGCGGCCTCGCATTCCTCAGCGCTGTCGTAGCGCAGGCCGGTATCGAAGGTTCCTCCCCCCTCCATAACCAGCACCATGGCCCAAACGAAAACGATATCCGGGACCATGTTTACTCCGCAGCGATCGCCGATACGTCCTGTCCGCTGGCCGCCATGATCGCCTTGACGATGTTATGATAGCCGGTGCAGCGGCAGATATTGCCTTCAAGGTATTCGCGCACCTCGGCCTCGGTGGGCTTTGGGTTGTCCTTCAGCAAGGCCGCCGCCGACATCACCATGCCCGGCGTGCAGAAGCCGCACTGAAGCCCGTGATGGTCCTGGAACGCTTGCTGGATCACACCAAGCGAGCCATCGGCGTTCGCCATGCCTTCGATGGTTTTGACCTCTGCCCCTTCCACATCCAGCGCCAGCGTCGTGCAGCTTTTCACTGCCTCGCCGTTCACATGCACCACGCAGGCCCCGCATTGGCTGGTGTCACAGCCCACATGGGTTCCGGTCAGCCGCTGACCGTCGCGCAAAAATTCACTGAGCAGTGTCCGCCCTTCAACATCCCCGGAAACGGCACGGCCGTTCACGGTCATCGACACCTGGGTCATTCAATCCTCCCTTGGTTATTGCCTCCATCCAAACATGGATGCGGGGATTCACAAACAGGTAATTCCGCCCTTTTTTCAGGCATTTGCGCGGAAAGATGCTTGTGCAGGCGCGGCATCATTCATCCATACGGTTGACTGATGCAGAATAGTTCACTAATTCACCCATATGGTTGAACGATCAGACGACACATCCCTCACCCGCATCCTGAAGGCCGCCAGCGACCCGACACGGCGCGCCATTCTGACGCTTCTGGCACAACAAGGTCCGCTGACGATCAGCGTGATCCAAAATCAATTCCCGATGAGCCTGAACGCCATCTCAAAACACATCAAAGTCCTTGAGGGGGCGGGCTTGGTCTCACGCCGCACCGAATGGCGTGAGCATTACATCGAGCTGAAGCCAGAGGTTCTCGCCGAAGTGGACCAATGGTTCACCCAGCTTCGGTCGATTTGGGATCAACGTCTGGATGCGCTCGACCAAATCATCACCAAAGGAGCCGCCAAATGACCACTGCATCCAAGGACCTCGAACTCACCTGCACCCGCACCATCGCCGCCCCGCCAGAAGCGCTTTATGACGCTTGGCTGGATGCAGAGAAATTGGCGCAATTCATGCGCCCCGGCGCATCCGTCACGATTGCACGGGCCGAAAACGACCCACGGCTCGGCGGACGCTTCGATATCGTGATGCAGACGCCAGAGACGGAGATCCCGCACTGGGGCATCTACCAAACACTCGACCGGCCCAACCGCATCGTTTTCACATGGAACAGCCCGTTCACAACAGGTGAGGATTCAACCGTGACGCTCGATTTCACCGCCGTAAAGGGCGGCACGGAAGTGCGTTTGCATCATATCCGGTTCCCCAGTGAAGAAAGTCGTAAAGATCATGAGGCCGGTTGGGGCGCAATTCTTGCAACGCTGTCGGAGGCAATCGCATGAGGGTTACTGAGAATACCAACTGGCTGTCCGCCCGCCACGATCTTCTTGCGGCGGAAAAAGCGCACAAACGGGCCAGCGATGATCTGGCCCGCAAGCGCCGTGCCCTGCCACGGGTGCCTGTGACCCGCGCCTACCGCTTCGCCGCCGAGGACCGATCTTACGTGCTGGCCGACCTTTTCGGCCCGCACAGCCAGCTTCTCGTCTACCATTTCATGTTCCCACCCGAATGGGAGGCCGGATGCCCGTCCTGCTCGTTCTGGGTCGACAATCTGGAGGGGCTGCGCCCGCATCTTGCGGCGCGCGACGCGCAGTTGGTTCTCACATCATCTGCCTCAACCGCGCAAATCTCGGCCTATCAGTCCCGCATGGGCTGGACCATTCCGTGGCTCTCAGAGGTGGACGGCGATTTTGGCTGTGATATGGGCGTCCGCTTCACCGATGCTGAGCGCACAGATGGGACCATCGCATACAATTTCGGATCCTCCGGCTTTCCGGTGAATGAGGCCCCGGGGCTGAGCGTATTCGCCAAGGAAGGAGAGGAGATTTTTCTGACCTACCAGACCTTTGCCCGCGGGCTGGAGCAATTCAATGCCGCCTATGGCTTGATGGATTTGCTGCCGAAGGGTCGCGATGAAGGGGGCAAGGGCATGGCGTGGCTCAGGCGCCGCGACGATTACTGAGCATCCCGTGGGCGCGGACGCGAGGGTATTTCCTTTAGCAACCCGCCCACGCCCATGCCGGCAATATCGATCTGCTCCAAAGGGACGCCACAAATCACTCGTTCCATCACCCAATCCGCCCCGTTCAGAGCGGGTGAGCGTGCACATCCAGGCAATCCGATCACGGGGCGCTCACCGATCCGCCCCAGAAAAAGCAGATTGCCCGGATCAACCGGCATTCCGTAGTGCAAAACCTCCCCACCTGCCGCCCGCACGGCAGCTGGTGCCACATCCTCGCCATCTGATGTGGCGGAGCCTGTCAGGATCAACAGCAACTCCCCCGGAGCATCCGTCAAAGCCTTCGCCAGCATCTCCGCTCGATGGCGCACAACAACGCGCTCACTCAACAGGACGGAGAACTGATCCAGCCGTCCCTTTACTGACCGCCTACCCTTATCGGAGGGTTCGGCCGCATCAACGCTGGTCTCGATCAGGCTGGCAGAGGCGATCTGCCCTTCCAGCAAGCGCACCGCTCCCGCACCACGCGTACAGGCCTCTTCTACGTCCTGCTCAGGTGCCGCGAAGGGAATAATCTTGACGGTCACGGCCAAACCGCGCGGGCCGAGGCGCGCCCATTCCGGCACTGTTGCAACCGTTATGGCTGGGTTGATCCGGTTGATCACGTCAATCGCTGCCGCATCCACCACAACGATCCCGCTCGACGTCGCGCGCAAATTCACCCGCCCCGTGGCCGCTTCCCCGGCCTCCAACCCCGGACCGCACAAAGCCGCAGCAATCCGCGCCGCCGCCTCATCCTCGTGCAAATCACCGGGCTCAAGTCGCGCGACGATTACGTCCGTCACATCGTTCTTCGTCAGATCATCCAGATGTTGCGCGGTCAGGCGCGTGCCCTTTGGGATTGTGTAGACAAGGCTTTCAGGATTCGCGGGGTCGGACGCAACGCGTCCATGGGCAAGATACGCCCCCTCCGCTTCGGCCACCGGAACCGGTCCGAACTTCATGGACGCCGCAGCCTTTGCGTCACCTCAGCCATGACGGAGACCGCAATCTCGCCCGGTCCCTGCGCCCCAATATCCAGGCCAACCGGCGCGTGAATGCGCGCAATTTGCTCTGCCTTAAACCCCGCCTCTTCCAAACGTGTCACGCGCTTGGCATGGGTCCTGGTCGACCCCAGACATCCAAGGTAGAACACCTCCGACCGCATCGCCTTCATAATTGCTGGATCGTCCAGTTTTGGGTCATGGGTCAACGTTACGACCGCCGTGCGCGCATCCAATCCAATCGCGTCCAATGCCTCATCGGGCCACTCCTCCACGATCCGCTCACCCGGAAAGCGCGCCGCTGCCCCGAAGGCCGGGCGCGGATCCACCAGAACCGGGTCATATCCCGCCATCCGTGCCATCGGCAAAAGCGCCTGCGCGATGTGAACGGCACCCACCACAATCATGCGCAGCGGCGGGTTGTGGATGTGCACAAACACATCGGCCTCCATGCCCGATTTGTCTGCGCGAAACCGATCCGGCCAGGCTTCGACCCCGGCCAAACGCCGCGCACCCGACGCCACATCTACTTCATAGGCCACTGCACGCCGCGCTGCGCGGGCCTCGACAAGATCCGCCAGCACGGCCTCCCCCATCGCCGCCACCGGCTCGACCCAGACCTTGATCCGCCCACCACAGGCCAGCCCCACGGCAAAGGCCTCGTCATCGGAGACGCCAAATTCCAGCATCTTTCCGGCAGCGCCGCCGACCATATCCATGGCTTCAACCACAACGGCCCCCTCGACGCAGCCACCCGAGACGGAGCCTTCCATTTCACCGTGGCCTGAGACCACAAGCTGCGAGCCAACTGCCCGCGGCGCCGAGCCCCAGGTTTCCACGACCGTCGCCAGCACCGCGCCGTTACCCGATCGATGCCAGTCCAACGCCAGCTCTGGCATCCGTTCCAGATCATCCATCACACAGGCCTCCCTGAACGAACCCTAGCGCCCGGCACTCGCAGCGCAACCTGCTCTTCCACTGGTCTGAAATACTTCCGGGGTTTGGGGTGGAACCCCAATCGCGCCAACGGCGCGAGCCACAAAACATCACGTGCGGCGCAAGCCGCTCCATTTGCGAACAGATCAACTCGCCCGCAACGCCGACGTCAGTCGCGCTTTTTCCCCCGGATCGTCGGGCCGCGCCACAGCCTCGGCCAACCCGGCCAAAGCCGCGATGTTGTGGCCTGCCCGAAAGCTCGACACATGGGGCAGCATCGCGCGAATGCCCGCTGCTTTCGGCGCAAAACCATCCCAGCGCAACAGCGGGTTCACCCAGATCACCCTGCGCGACGACAGCGCCAGTCGCTCCATCGCCGCCTCCAGCCGCTCCGGCTCATCCCGGTCCAAACCGTCGGTGATCAGCAAGACCACCGCACCGCGGCCCAGAACCCGGCGCGACCAATCGCGGTTGAACGCTTCAAGGCAGGCCCCGATGCGCGTCCCGCCTTCCCAATCCTGCGCCTCGGCCCCGGCGGCGGCCAAAGCCGCATCCACATCCCGCGCGCCCATGTGGCGGGTGATATTCGTCAGCCGCGTGCCGAAGGTGAAGGCATGCACCTCCGCCCACCCGGCCCCTTTCGCATTCGAGACCGCGTGCAGAAAGTGCAGAACCGCACGAGAATAGCTGCTCATCGAGCCGGAGATATCACACAACGCCACCAGCGAGGGCCACCGCTCCCGCCGATCCTTGCGCGCAAATTCGACCACGTCACCGCCCCGCGCCATGGCGCCGCGCATCGTGCGCCGCCAATCAGGCCGCGAACCGTGGGCCGCAGCTTCGGTTCTACGACTGACCAAAGGCGGCACAGACAGCGTCATCTGCGCGATGATCCGCTTGGCCTCGGCCATCTCGGCCACAGACATCTGCTCGAAATCCAGCGTTTTCAGCCGCTCTTCCCGGCTCATCGTCAGCGTCGTATCCACCTCGATCTCGGTGCCACCCGCCTCACCGTCGCCCATATCTGGCGCATCGCGGTCGACCCCATGCAGCAGCGCCTCCGCCGCGCGCTTCTCGGCCGATTTGACCGTCCGGTCCTCGGCTACACCACGCACGGCAGGTGTCAGCATCGACATCATGTGTTCCAGGTAGCGCGGGTCGCGCCAATACAGGCGAAAGACCTGGTCAAATACCGCCCGATGCTCAGGCCGCGCCGTGAAACAGGCGCGCAGCGTATAATAGAAATCCGCCCGTTCCCCGAACCCCGCCGCCGCCACCGCACGGATCGCATCGGCCACCCGCCCCGGCCCCGCCGGCAGGCCCGCCACCCGCAAAGCGCGCGCAAAATGGGTGATGTTGGTTGTAAGCTGCGGGTCGTCCGGCAGCTCCAGCGGCGCATGTTCCATGGCTCTGAACAGAGAACGCCCCCGGCCTCACGTCAAGGCCGGGGGCGCAGAAGGCTTAGGCAGATGCGCTTATTCGTAGACCCACAGCTCCGCCGGGTTGTTGGACGAGAGGTTATAGGCCCCGGCCCAGATATCGTACTGGCCCTGCAACACGGGCGAGAAGGTCAGGGTCGAGTTGAAGGTGCCATTGCTGTCATCGTTGAAGAACCACTGCCCATCCGGCGTGTTGATCAGCAGCACCGTGTCGACTGCATTGGAGGTCAGCTGGAAGGTAATCCGCCCCGTTTGCGAGACACCTTGATAGAAGAAGCGGAAATCCGGCCGTGTGATCGTGAAGCCACGCCAGCCTGTGCCGGGGAAACAGTTGGTCAGCGCAAAACGCCCGCCCGCCGTGATCCGCGGCACGCGGTAGCTGCCCTGCCCCGCATACATTGTGTGCTGTCCGAACGCCGTATTGGCGATAGCGTAATTTGGGCAGCCCGAGGTGCCGCCGCCGCCGCCGTGTACGAAGGCCCCACCGCTGATTGCCGTCATCGCGGGTTGTGTGGGTTGCGGCAAAGGCTGCGGCACCGGTTGAGGTGCGGGTTGCGGGTTATTTTGCGCGTAGATCCCGGCAAAATAACCGGGGCCAGAGCCGTGGTTGGAATTCGGGTTCGAGCAATCGACCGGGTCCGTCCCCCAGGCGCACAGGTTCAACCCGTTGGGCTCGTCACAATCGCCGTCATTGGTGAACGGGCATGAAGCCGGAACCGGAGCCGGTGCAGGGGTCGGCACTGGAATGGGGGTCGGCTGCGGTGTGGTATAGACGCCCGCGCTGTACCCCGCGCCCACGCCGTAATTCGCATTGGGGTTGGAACAATCAACCGGGTCTGTGCCCCAGGCGCACAGGTTCAAACCGTTAGGCTCATCGCAATCCCCGTCTCCGGCCCATTCCGCCGGGCAAGGGTCGCGCAACTGGGCCGAGGCCTCTCCGACCCAACCGCCAAGTGAAAGAACAACGGCCAGAACAACCGTGCTGAAAAAGTTTGAATTCATGTCCTTGGTCCTCGAAACGTCTTTTCCCTGACGAAATTAACGGCGCAAGCAGCCGTTCTGTCAAAGAAAACCGGCAAATAGGACCGACCGTTCAAGACAGGGCGTCCGCCCGCAGATCATCAAGAATGCGTTTCGCTTCAGAACCTTGCAGCTTCTGGATGTCGTCCTGATATTTCAGGATCGCGCCCAACGTATCTGCTATCACCTCGGGGCTCAGTTCGATCACATCCAGCGCCAGAAGGCATTTCGCCCAATCCAGCGTCTCCGCCACGCCGGGGCGTTTGAACAGATCTTCCGTGCGCAGCCGCTGCACAAAGGCCACCACTTCGCGGCTCAACTCGCCTGCCGCCTCGGGCACACGCGCGGCCAGGATCGCAAGCTCGCGTTCCAGATCGGGATAATCGACCCAATGGTAGAGGCACCGCCGTTTCAGCGCGTCATGCACCTCCCGCGTACGGTTTGAGGTCAGGATCACGATGGGCGGCTCGGGCGCTTTCACCGTTCCAAGTTCTGGGATCGTCACCTGAAAATCACTTAAAGCTTCCAGCAAAAAGGCCTCGAAAGGCTCATCGGTGCGGTCGATTTCGTCGATCAGCAGCACCGGCGCGCCCGCCGGATCAGGGCGCATCGCCTCCAGCAGCGGGCGCTCGATCAGGTAGTCCTCGCTGAACAACTCCCCCTGAAGCGCGCCGCGCTCGGCCCCGCCCGCCGCCTCGGCCGTGCGGATTGCTACCATCTGTGCGGCGAAGTTCCATTCATAGACCGCGCTGGACGCATCTAATCCTTCATAGCATTGCAAGCGGATCAACCGCCGCCCAAGGCTGGCTGCAATCGCTTTTGCGATCTCGGTCTTGCCGGTCCCGGCCTCCCCTTCCAGAAACAGAGGGCGCCCCAGTTTGAGGGACAGGAACACAACCGTGGCCAGCGCCCGTCCGCAGACATAACCCTGCTCTGCCAGCGTTTCCTGAACGCGATCAATCGTTTCAAACGCAGCCATGGCCCCTCCGGAATGCAACCTTGCCATCAAGGCCAGATGGCGTGCGATGGTCAAGCCATCGGGGAAGTCGCTTTCAAATGAATTGTTTACGGATCGTTTACCAAAACCCACCGAATTGTCGGACCGGTTTCGCATTCCCGCCACACTCTTCCGCAAAACCTTGCCGCGTGGCATGGTGGGCCACATTTGCTGTAGTAAGACCCCTTTTTTTCAGAGTGCCTCTGCCCATGCCTGATACAAGTGCCCCGATTGATCCACGCCGCGAATGGGTTCGACATTTGGGGCGCATTGGGTCCGATCATGGCCTCTTCTCTCGTCTGGATGCACGCCACTTCGCCCTAATGGTGGAGGAGGAATCCGACACGCTTCTGGTCAGCTTTGACCGCGCAGATGGCCTGTGGAGCAAAGGGGCCGAGGGGTTGCCATTGGGCTTTGATGCCGTGCCAGCGCATGACGTGTCGCTCTTGTCCCTGATGTCCGTCGGGCGCACCTGGTTCCGCAGCGACGAGGTTGAGGCGATGCTGACTGGCCTTGCCGCAGACGGCTTCTTTGCAAGCTTCAAGCACATCATCCTGCTGGCATCTGGCCCCGATTGCGGCCACGCCGCCGCCCGCGCCGCCGTTCATATGCCGGGCGCGCGCGTTCTGTTGTCCCGACCGGCAGCCGCCATAAGCGCCAGACATGCACCGTTTGAGACGCGCTTCCGTGCTGATCGCCGCGCTGATCCAGACACCCCCCAGCCTCTCGGCCCCGAGGCCCTGGAAAGCGCAGCGCAGGTTACGATCCTGTTCGACCCGCGCGATCCATCCGATGCCGCACAGGCCGCTCTGTTCCGGGGGCCGCAAACCACACGGATAGGCTTTTCACTGGCCGGGGACGCGCTTTCAGAGGCGTTCAAACAGCCCGAAGCACTTGTGCCACTGACCCGCCACCTGATGCGCGGCACACTGGATAGAAAGGCAGCGCGCGCCGCCTTGCGCCCGGTGTTGCACGCCCATCCGATCTACCGCGAAACCCTCTCCACGCGGCGCTAACCGGTCGCGCCTATCGCGCGGAGATGCCGGTTATGGGCCAGCTATTCCCGTACCCGTCGCTCTGAATGACCACCCCACCCAGTTCGGGAAAGTAGAAATACTCCGACACATTGCGGTCGCCTTCGGTGCTGATCGGGTCGCTCTGCAAGGTCATGGGAAGGTAGGTATAGCGACAAGCGCCGAACGAAAGCTCCTGCGCTGCACCGAAAGTATATGTCATGCCATCCACGCGGTTGATGCCAAGCCCGCTGGAAGACATCCGCGTTTCCCAGGTAAGCCCCGGCGACGGTGATGCGGACGGCAGCGGGGCAAATTCAGCACGCCACGGCTCGGCCATGTCTTCGCTCACAAGGCTTACGATGAAGATGTCTCGCGTCAAATCCATCCTCTGGGTCGGAAAATCTGGCGACCACTGGAAATACGCGACACGGTCGGCACCCTGACCGGACAAATCCCAAGAGGCCCCGCTTGGCATTTCAAACCGGATACCGCCCGCCAAATCGTCTGCGGAGGCGCAAGTTGCGCCCGCGGCCACGGGCCAGACACTGCCAAGCAATAGACCCAATGCAGCCATGGCGCGGTGCGGTCTTGCACCCCGGGCTTTCACGTCGCTCGAAATTTCCAAATCCCATCCCTTCCTTCCATATCACCAGAGCTCAACGCCCCGACGCACCGGTTCAATCATTCAGATACAGCGCATCTTGTCCGGGGCATTCAATGACGCTCGGAACACCACCGTCACGGGGTGGGATCGGCCCGTATCCCACGCAGTCCAACCCCTGTTCGTCGCGAAGGGTGACACGGCATCCTATGAAACATAACTGACCAGTAACTGAGAACCGGGTCACACCCGTCTGTGTCGGCACCTCAAGAACTTGTTGCCCGCACCCTGCAAGCCCAATCATCAGGATCGCACCAGTGAACCTCACGCCTCGAATGCCTCATCAACGGGCACCTGAAGCCCCGTCACGATCCCATTCGTCTGCATCGCCATGCCAATGACCGCGAGCAATTCGCCATACATCTCGGCGCTCATCCCTTTGGCCTTCGCCGCCGCCGTGTGGGAATGCACGCAATAGGAGCAGCCATTTGCCGTGCTGACCGCCACATAGATCATCTCCTTGACCAACGGATCCAAAGCTCCCGGCGCCATTACGTCCTTCAATCGCTCCCACGTCGCTTTCAGAAGCGCCGGATCATGGGCCAAGGCGCGCCAGAAATTGTTGACGTAATCCGTGCCCCGCACCGCACGGATCTCATTGAAGACGGCCAGCGCCTCGGCGCTGACCTCCTCATCCCTCAAAAGCGGAACGGTCCCCATTCAGACCATCGCAAAGATGCGCGCCTGCCCGCCGGTGCTGCCCGCGATCTTGGAGGCCCCCACAACCAGCGTGGCCCCTGCGGCAGGCACCTGATCCAGCCCCGCGATACACTCGATCCCGTAGCGCCCCGCAGGCAGCCACGCGTAATGCGTCGCGAAATCCTGGCTCGCCCCGTGATCCAGCGACAGCGTATCCACGGCGATGGAGGCCGCACCCGTCTCCAGCAACATCTGCGTCGCTTCGATATGGAAGCCCGGATAGTGACCAAGTCCATCCCCATCGGCATTCCGGAATTCTGCGCCCGAGGCCTTGCTAGCCCAACCAGAATGCATCGCCACGCAAGCCCCATCGGGAATGTCACCATGGGCATCGATCCACGCCAGCAAATCGTCCGGCGTGACCATCGTATCGGCATCCTCCGCCGCGCGCGCCGCGATATCGACAACACAAAGCGGGGCCACCAGATTGCTGACGGGGATCTCATCGACCGACATCCCGTCGGCAGAGAAATGCAGCGGCGCATCAATATGCGTGCCCGCATGTTCACTGGTCGTCATGTTGTAGAGGTTGAAACCTGCATCGGCGAAGTCGAACATCTTCTCCCGTGACATGCCCGGCTCTCCGCCCCAGGTCGGGAAATCCTCGCTGAACGTGTGGGTCATGTCGATGACTGAGCCATGGCCATCCGCCAAGGCCGGCGTCGCCTTCACCGCGCCCATTGCCGTGGCCCCAACGGCCGCCGCCGCCGATCCCTTGAAGAAATTCCGGCGCGAAAGCATCCGCTCCTTCACCGAGTTCATCACGCAAATATCGCACATTTCACTTACCTCCTTGTTGAATTCCTTTGCCCGCGTCAGGGCCGCATATACTCCTCCAGATCACGCGTCCGCCGCTCGGTCAGCCGCGTCAGACAGGTCAATTCGATCATCGGCGCGATGGAGCCACCCTCATACCGCGCCCGCTCCATCCCGCAGGTCAGATCACGGTAGGTGATCCACGCCCGCTGCGCCTGCCGCAGGTTCTCTTCCTGCGCTTCATCCAACGTACCGATCACCCGCTGATAGACCTCGTTCAGCAACCCATCCCAGGCGTCGAGGCGCTCTGCATTGCACAGCGTCAGCGCCGATTGCGGCTGGTTCGGATCGCAAGGGTCAAGTTGCGCGTGGGCGGTCTGGGTAAGTCCAACAGCCATCACAAAGAGCGCAAGCAGCGCCAGAATTCGGAAATACGTCATCCGCCGAAGCCTAGGCGCTGCCGGACATTTCGCGCAAGCCTCCTGATTGCAAGACGCCGCCCGCAGCCCCTTCCCGACTCTCTTCAAACGCTATAGCACCCGGTCCCATGAGCCAGAGCATCACGATCCGCCGCCCCGACGATTGGCACTTGCACCTGCGCGACGGCGCGATGATGCAGACTGTGCTGCCCGAAACCGCGCGCCATTTCGCCCGCGCGATCATCATGCCGAACCTCGTGCCGCCAGTGGTCACCGCGCAAGACGCACTCGCCTACCGTGATCGGATCGATGCCGCCTTGCCCGCAGGCGCGGATTTCACGCCGCTCATGACCCTCTACTTGACCGAGCAGACCGATCCAGACGATGTGCAGGCCGCCCATGCCGATGGCCTGATCACGGCTGTCAAACTCTACCCCGCTGGGGCCACGACCAATTCCCAATCCGGTGTGCGTGACTTCAAGAACGTGCGCCACGTCCTTGAACGCATGGCCGAAATCGGCCTGCCGCTCTGCATTCATGGTGAGGTTACGACCCACGAGGTCGACATCTTCGACCGCGAACAGGTGTTCCTCGAAACCGTGCTCGATCCGCTCCGACGTGACATCCCGGACCTTAAGGTCACGCTCGAACACATCACTACGTCCCACGGCATCGACTATGTGCGCGAAGCCTCAGGCGACATTGCCGGCACGATCACTACGCACCACCTGATGATCAACCGCAACCACATGCTTGTGGGCGGCATCCGCCCCCACTACTACTGCCTGCCCATCGTCAAACGCGCCGAACATCAGCAGGCGCTTCGCCGCGCCGCCACCTCCGGAAGCCCGCGTTTTTTTCTCGGCACCGACAGCGCCCCGCACCTCGATGGCGCAAAGGAAACCGCCTGCGGTTGTGCGGGCGTCTTCTCGGCACCCAACACGATGTCCTGCCTCGCCCATGTGTTCGAGGAAGAAGGCGCGCTCGACAAGCTTGAAGCCTTCGCTTCTCTCAACGGCCCCGCACGCTACGGCCTCGCCCCGAACGACGCTACCATCACCCTCGAAAAACGCGACACGCCCGCGACCTACCCCGCCAAATACACCACGCCAGACGGACCTTTGACCCTCTTCGACCCCGGCCACCCGCTCCACTGGCATGTTGTGGGCTGACCCTGTCTTCCACTGGTTTCAAATACTCAAAAAAGTAGGCCCGCCATGATCCCCTCCTCCTACCCCGATGACGCCACCATGGCCGCCATGGCCGCCCGGATGCTGCTCGACATCAAGGCGGTGCACTTCAACACGGAACAGCTTTTCACCCACACTTCAGGCAAACAGGCCCCCACCTATATCGACTGCCGCAAACCCATCGCTTTCCCGCGGGTCCGGTCCACGCTCATGGATTTCCTCACCTGCAAGGTCATGCGTGACGCAGGGCTGGAAGCATTCGACAATATCGCCGGCGGTGAGACGGCGGGCATCCCCTTCGCGGCCCTCGTGGCCGAGCGTATGGGCCTGCCCATGTCCTATGTTCGCAAGAAACCCAAGGGCCATGGGCGCGGCGCGCAGATCGAAGGCGCAATGAACGAAGGTGAACGGGTGCTTCTGGTCGAGGATATGACCACCGATGGCGGATCCAAAATCAATTTCGTCGAAGCCATTCGCCGGACAGGCGCAACCTGCGGCCATACTGCCGTGATCTTTTATTACGACATTTTCGACCATGCGATCCCGACCCTTCGAGAGAATGGGATTGAGTTGCATTGGCTGACCACCTGGGCCGACGTCATCGCCGAGGCGCGACGCGGCGGCGACTTCACCGAAGAGACGCTCGTCGATGTTGAGCGATTCCTTCGCGATCCCGAGGGCTGGCGCACCGATCGCGGCCTTTCCTGACCAATTCGCCCTAACAGAAATATATAACGGCGTGTTCTTTCGAACACGTCAGGCCACCCTGACAGCCACATCTTGACCCAGACACGCCCAGCACCCACTATATAAGCACCGCCTCCGCGAATTCTGCGTTAATCCAACTTACCCACAGGATATCCAGATTGACGCCGCCGCAGGACCATCCGCTATACCCGGCTCACCACCCGCGCTGAGGTCCTGCCAGACCCAAGAAAAACCCCGAACCGGGGGCACGGCGTGTGTGGGTGTACCAGTGCTTGGGGGAGCAGATGAACGAAGTCGCCGCATTCAATCCGAACGTGCCCGCCGATCCGTCGGCGGAGGACACGGGCCCAGTCCTGCCCCATAATATCGAGGCAGAACAACAACTTCTGGGCGCAATCCTGTCCTCAAATGACGTGCTCGACCGCGTCGATGACCTCGTGAAACCTGACCATTTCCACGATCCGGTGCACGGTGCCTTGTTTGAAATGGCTGCCGCCCGCATCGCCAAGGGTCTGCAAACCGACGCCACCACGCTGAAAAGCTTTGCCACTGACATCCCCGGCCTCGCGGAACTGGGCGGCGCGGAATATCTTGTGAAGCTTCAGCTTTCCGCCATCGCCACCTCTGCCGCCCGCGACTACGCGCAACTGATCCACGATCTCGCCGTCCGGCGGGAGCTGATTGACCTCGGCAACCGCGTCTCCGACCGCGCCCGCGCCATGCGCGACGCCACTTCGCCCGACGAACAGATCGTAGAGGCGGAATCCGAGCTGTTCGCGCTCGCCTCAACCGGCTCCACGAATAAGGGTTTCACTTCTTTTCTCGGCGCGCTCCATGACGCCGTGCAGATGGCCAACGCGGCCTACAATCGGCAGGGCCAGCTTGCGGGCATTTCCACCGGTCTCGACGATATGGACCGCAAACTGGGCGGCCTGCACAATTCCGACCTTCTGATCCTCGCCGGGCGCCCCTCGATGGGGAAAACCTCGCTTGCGACCAACATCGCCTTCAACGTCGCAAAGGCCTGGCGCGAAGGCACGAAAGAGGATGGGACCACCGGCACCGTCGAAGGCGGCGTCGTGGGTTTCTTCTCCCTCGAAATGTCGTCGGCTCAGCTCGCCCAACGTGTGCTCTCCGAGGCGGCAGAGGTCGAATCCGAAAAACTCCGCCGCGGTGATCTGACCGAGCAGGAATTCGCCCGCTACCTCAAGGCCGCCGGCGATCTCGAACGCTGCCCGCTCTATATCGACGACACGCCCGCGCTCCCCATCGCGCAGGTCGCCGCCCGCGCGCGTCGCCTGAAGCGCTCGCCCAAAGGGCTCGATCTGCTGATCATCGACTACCTTCAGCTTCTGCGCGGTTCCGCCAACAACCGCGACAACCGCGTGAACGAGATTTCCGAAATTACCCAAGGCCTTAAGGCCATCGCCAAGGAACTCAACATCCCCGTCATCGCGCTCTCGCAGCTCTCCCGTCAGGTCGAGAACCGCGAAGACAAGCGCCCGCAACTCTCCGACCTCCGCGAATCCGGATCAATCGAGCAGGACGCCGACGCCGTGATGTTCGTCTACCGTGGCGAGTACTACAAAGAGCGTGAGAAACCCGGCGAAGAGAACCTGGAGGCCATGACAAAATGGCAGCAGGATATGGAGCAGCTTCACGGCAAGGCCGAGGTGATCATCGGCAAGCAACGCCACGGCCCCATCGGCACGGTAGAGCTATCCTTCGAGGGCCGCTTCACCCGCTTCGGCAACCTCGCCAAGCCATGGCAAGGCGACGGGTCGCAGGGGTTCTAAGCCCCCTCAGCGCCCCAGAAACCGTCCGATCTCCGCCAACAGCGCTTCCGGCACCTCCTCCGGGATCGCATGACCGCAGTCCAGCGCCACGCCAGTCACATCCCGCGCCTTCTCGCGCCAAGTCGCAGCTACGTCATAGGTCCGCCCGACGACACCGCGCGACCCCCAGATGGCCCAAAGCGGGCACTCCATCCGCGCCTCAGCATCTGCCCGGTCATGCTCCAGATCAATGCTCGCTGCCGCCCGGTAATCCTCGCAAATCGCATGGATCGTGGCCGGGTCGCGGTAGGTCCGCAGGTACTCCGCTATCACATCTTCGTTGACCGCACCCGCAACCTTCACCTGCCCATCCACATGTCTGCGCAGAAAATATTCCGGGTCCGCCCCGATCATCCGTTCCGGCAAATCAAACGGCTGGATCAGGAAGAACCACCAGAAATAGTCCCGCGCGAAATTCATGTCCGTGCGCTCATACATCGTCAGCGTCGGCGCGATATCCAGCACCATCACCCGTTCGACCACCTGCGGATGATCCAGCGCCATCCGATGCGCCACACGGCCCCCGCGATCATGGCCGATCACCGAAAATCGCTCATGCCCCAGCGCCGCCATCAACGACACATTGTCCGCCGCTATCACCCGCTTCGAATAGCCCGCGTGATCCGTGCCCCCGTCCGGCTTGCCGCTATCCCCATAACCCCGCAAATCCGGCGCCACGACGGTGTAGCCCATCGCCACCAACGCAGGCGCCACCTTGCGCCAGACCACATGGGTCTGCGGGTGCCCGTGCAGCAGCAAAACCGCAGGCCCCTCGCCCGCCACCGCCACGCACAGCTCCACACCCGGCACCGCCACCCGGCGCAGCGCGAACCCCTCCAGAAAGGCTGAGGCGCTCACCCCTCCGCCACCGCATCGGCAATCGCAGCGCCGCACGTCACCGTGTCCGCCGGTCCGCCCAGATCGCCCGTCCGCAACGCCTCCTCCGCCAGCACACGCTCAATCGCCGTCACAATCGCGGCCCCAGCCTCCGGCGCGCCCAAATGCTCCAGCATCATCGCCGCCGCCCAGATCTGGCCCACCGGGTTCGCCACGCCCTTGCCCGCAATGTCAGGGGCGGAGCCATGGACCGGCTCGAACAGCGACGGAAACAGTCCCTCGGGGTTGATATTGCCCGACGGTGCAATCCCAATCGTGCCCGTGCAGGCAGGGCCAAGGTCCGACAGAATGTCGCCAAACAGGTTCGACGCCACGACCACATCAAACCAATCCGGGTGCAACACGAACTGAGCCGTCAGGATGTCGATATGGTATTTGTCGACGCGGATATCGGGGTATTCCCCGGCCATCTCCTCAACCCGCTCATCCCAATAGGGCATGGTAATCGAAATGCCGTTGGATTTCGTGGCCGAGGTCAGATGTCCACCGCGTTTCGCCGCCAATTCAAAGGCATAGCGCAGGATGCGATCCACGCCGGTGCGTGTCATCACCGTCTCTTGTATAACAACTTCCCGTTCCGTCCCGGGGAACATCCGCCCCCCGATCGACGAATACTCCCCTTCCGTATTCTCCCGCACGATCATCATGTCGATCTCTCCGGGCTCCCTGCCTGCCAGCGGCAAGGGCACCCCCGGCATCGCGCGGGCGGGCCGCAAGCTGACATATTGATCGAACTCCCGCCGGAACTGCAGCAACGAGCCCCAGAGTGAGACGTGATCCGGCACCGTTTCGGGCCAGCCTACCGCTCCGAAAAACAGCGCATCCGAGCCTGCCAGCCGCTCTTTCCAGTCCCCCGGCATCATTTCACCATGGGCCGCGTAGTAGTCACAGGACGCGAAATCGTGGTCCCTGAAATCAAACCCAAGATCAAAGCGTTTCGCCGCAGCTTCCAGCACGCGCACACCTTCCGGCACCACTTCCTTGCCGATCCCGTCGCCGGGGATCACATCGATTTTCCAAGCATTCTTCGCCATGCGCGCACCCTCCCGTAATCGCCTATTCCTACCCCGCCGACTGGCCAAAGCCCAGAACGGCTCAGGCCCTAACCGCCGCCTGCCGATCCAGCGCCAGCAGCACCAGGGCCAGGCAAACGACCGCTCCCGCCCCCAGCGCCAGGATCGTCCAGCCCAACCCCGCCACAACCGCCCCCGCCGCGAACGACGCAAGCGTCGAAGCCAGCGCGATACAGGTGTCGTTGATGCCCTGCACCGCCGCCTTTTCCTCGTCGGCTAACGCATCGGCCAAAAGCGCCGTCGCCCCGATGAAGCCGAAATTCCACCCCACGCCCAGCACCATCAACGCGCCGTAGAAATGCACGGCCTCGATCCCGCTTGCGGCAAACCCCGCCGCTGCCACGATGATCACAAGGCCACTCACCGCGATCCGCTGCGCCCCGAAGCGCTGGATCAGGAAGCCAGTGAAGAAACTCGGTGCGAACATCGCCACGATATGCCAGCGGATCACGTCACTCGCCGTGACATCGCTGAACCCGCAGGCGATCATCGCAATCGGTGTCGGCACCATCAAAAACGCCATGATCCCCTGCGACACAGCGCCAATCCCCACTGCGCGCCGCACCGGCCCACGCTGCAACGCGGCCAGCGCCGAAAACCGCCCCGCCGTCACCGGCGCGCGCTCCGGCAAGGGGATATTGACCGCCAGAAGCGGCACCAAACCCACCAGCGCCACCAGCCCGATCACGCCATACGCCCCCGCAAACGGCACCGGGGCCAGGGCATCGCGCGCCACGATGAACAATTGCGGCCCCACCAGCGCCGCCACCAGAAGTGAGGTCAGCATCAGAGAGATCGCCACCGGACGCAGCGGGGCGGCCACAACCTCTCCGGCGGCAAAGCGGAAGTATTGGAAGGCCGACCACCCCGCCCCCATCAGGAAATGCGCCGCACACAGCAGCGCGAAATTGTCGATATAAAGCGCCAGCACCGCGGCCACGGCTCCGACCAGCGTCAGCACACCGCCCAGCGCAAACCCCGCGCGCCGCCCGATCCGTCCCATCAGGATCGAGATCGGCGCCGCCGCCAACAGCCCGGCCAAAGTCTGGACCGAAGCCGGAAGCGTCGCCAGAACCGGCAACGGAGCCAACATCAACCCCGCCAACGCGCCGAGGATCATCTGGATCGGGAAGGCGGACCCGAGGATCGTATTGGCCGCAATCAGCCCCGCGAAGTTGCGGTTTTTCAGGATGGAAAGAACGGACACATGGCCCCCGTGACGCATCGGCCACTCAGATCATAGCTTGCGCGCGCCCCGCGTCACGGCCGTTTGTGTCAATCGCTGTCCGGTGGCGTGGCGTCTGCGGCCAGCGCGCGCGCCCAACTCAGAGCCAGGCCAACTGCACCAGACAGTGCGACCGACACCAGCATCGCCGGTCCGACCACGTTCAACCATGTGTAGTAATGCCCGCCCCGTGCCTCCGCGAAACTGGCGATGGCCGTCGGTGGCAACACGACAGACACGGCTGCGAAGATCACCATGACAGACGTCACGATCGCCAGAACGCTCCACCAAGGCCCCGATGCCAAGCGCAGTGGCGTTTCAGACACTACGACCGGCACACGCAGGTAACTCAATCCCGGCAACACCAGCGCCAGCACCACCATCAGGCCGACAAGCACCGGCGCAGCGCCCCCTCCCGGCGCACGGTTCACCCCGTTCAGCACAACCAGCCAGAGTGTGAACATGCCCCCAAGGATCACGAACGCGCCGAAAAGGCTCCGCGTCCACTGGGACGCGCGCGGCAAGGGCCGCGCCGTCGCCAATAGCGTCACAACCAGTGCCAGAAGACTTGGCGCGACCATCCACCCGATCACCGCCAACGCCAGCTCCGGCACCGAGCGTGCGTAGAAGAACTGATCCGTCACGTCGAAGGGCAGTCGCACCATCGCCACAAGGACGAGGACCGACAGGATCAGCCAAATCCCAAACGCAATCGCGTAGCGCATCCTCTGCCCTTTCTCCGAACCGTCACCCGTATCCAGCAGCCGCCACCGATCCGCAATCGCCTTATCGCCTTGACCACCCCCGCGCGCTCCCCTTCTCTGCAAGCATGGGTATCACCGGCCTCAATCACATCACCCTCGCCGTCTCCGACCTCGCCCGGTCGGTGGCCTTCTACACCGACGTCCTCGGCGCGGTTCAACGCACCGCCAGCGCCCGTTCCGCCTATCTTGAGCTCGGCCCGATCTGGCTTTGCCTCGAGGCAACCGACGCGCTCACCCCGCGCGCCGACGACACACATATCGCCTTTTCCTGTGCGCCCGCCGAGTTCGCGCGACTCACCGAACACATCTCAGCGCACGCTCCGCTCTGGAAGGAAAACCGATCTGAGGGCGCTTCGCTCTACTTCCTCGACCCCGATGGCCACAAGCTGGAGCTTCACCTGGGCGACCTCGCTTCGCGGCTAGCCCATTACCGCGACCACCCCGAAAAGGGTGTGCAAGTTCTGCCCTAAGAAACACGGGCGTCAAATCGCTAAAATTTCGTTAGCGAAAATCTCCTTTCTCATACTTTTCAGCACCTTAACCTACGGTTGCAACCTCGCAACCGCACCTCTCCCTTGACCCGCCGCGCCGAAAGCCCCATCCCCGCATCATGGCCTCAGGAACCCTGCATATTGACCTCACCGCCCTCACGGCGAACTACCGCGCGCTGGCTGCGAAATCGGCGCGCGAGACGGCGGCTGTCGTCAAAGCCGACGGCTACGGCCTCGGCAGCGCGCTTGTCGCCCAGACCCTTGCCAAAGCAGGCGCGCGCACCTTCTTCGTCGCCACGGCCGAGGAAGGCGTAACGATCCGCCAAGCCCTTGGCGCAGAGCCCACCGTCAACGTCTTCTCCGGCCATATGGACGGCGACACCGCCCTGATCCGCGACCACGCGCTGACCCCAATGCTCAACAGCCCCGAGCAGATCGCCCGACACCAGAAGGCCCTCCCGAACGCGCCCTTCGGTCTGCAACTCGACACGGGCATGAGCCGCCTCGGCCTGCAACCCGCCGACTGGGCTGAGGCCCGCGCCCACGCGGCAAACGCCACACTACTCATGTCCCACCTCGCCTGCGCCGATGAGCCCGCGCATGCGCAGAACGGCCAGCAACTCGGCACTTTCCGCGCGCTGACTGAGGGCCTCGGCACTCCCAAATCCCTCGCCGCGACCGGCGGCACTCTCATGGGACCTGATTACCATTTCGACATGACCCGCCCCGGCATCGGCCTCTATGGCGGCTTCCCCTTCACCGACGCCACACCCGTCGTCCGCCTCTCCCTGCCGGTGATCCAAATTCGCGATATCGCGCCGGGCACCGCCGTCGGCTATTCCGCCACCTACGTCGCAGACAGCCCCCGCAAGATCGCCACGCTATCCGCTGGATATGCCGACGGTCTTATCCGCGCCATGTCATCCAACGCGACGCTCTGGTATGGCGACACGCCCTGCCCCCTCGTCGGCCGCGTCTCCATGGACCTGCTCACCATCGACGTTACCGATTGCGCGGAGCCGCCAGAGGCGCTCGATATCCTCGGGCCCCATCAATCCGTCGACCAACTGGCCGAGGCCGCGGGCACCATCGGCTACGAAATCCTCACCGCCCTCGGATCGCGCTACGCCCGCAAGGTCACAGCGTGACCCTGCTCGCCCCCTTCGGTGCGCTTGGGCGGACAATCCTCTCCCTGCTGGCGAGCATCGGGCAGGTCACCCTCTTCGCCCTCTCCGCGCTCCGCCACCTCGTCACTCCGCCCCTCTATTTGCGAGAGATCGCGCAACAGTTCCTCACCATCGGCTGGCTGTCGCTCCCCGTGGTCGGCCTTACGGCACTTTTCACCGGCGGCGCCCTCGCACTGCAAATCTACGCCGGCGGCGCCCGCTTCAATGCCGAGGCCGTGGTCCCCCAGATCGTTGCCATCGGCATAACCCGCGAACTTGGCCCTGTCCTGGGTGGCCTCATGGTTGCAGGACGCGTCGCATCCGCCATCGCGGCTGAGATCGCCACGATGAAAGTGACCGAACAGATCGACGCCCTGCGCACACTCTCCACCAACCCGATGAAATACCTCACCGTCCCGCGCCTGATCGCGGCCACGCTCTCCCTGCCGCTTCTCGTGGCGGTGGGCGACAGCATCGGCATCTTCGGCGGCTACCTCGTCTCCACCACGCGCCTGGGGTTCAACGAGGCCGCGTACCTGTCCAACACCACCGGTTTCCTTGAGACATGGGACATCACCTCGGGCCTTCTGAAAGGCGCGGCCTTTGGGTTCATCGTCGCGCTGATGGGCTGCTTCCACGGCATGAATTCCGGCCGCGGCGCGCGCGGCGTGGGCCGCGCCACTACGCAGGCCGTCGTCTCCGCCTCCATCCTCATCCTCGCCGCCAACTACCTGCTGACGGAGGCGTTCTTCTCCGCATGACCGACGCCGCCAAGATCAGCCTCAAAGACCTGACCAAAAGCTTCGGCCAGAAGCATGTCCTAAAGGGCATCACCCTCGATGTGGCCAAAGGCGAAAGCCTCGTGGTTATCGGCGGCTCGGGCACCGGCAAATCGGTGCTTCTGAAATGTATCCTCGGTCTGATCAAACCCGATGCGGGTACCATCATGATCGACGGCAAACCGGCCTCCGACACGGCGCTCGAAAGCTTCGGGATGCTCTTCCAAGGCGCCGCCCTATTCGACTCCATGCCCGTCTGGCAAAACGTCGCCTTCCGCCTTCTGCGCGGCCCCGGCAAGCGCCCCCGCAAGGAGGCGCGTGAGATTGCCATCACCAAGCTGGGGCGCGTGGGCCTACCGTCAGAAACCGCCGACCTCTACCCGTCCGAGCTGTCGGGCGGCATGCAAAAACGCGCAGGGCTCGCCCGCGCCATCGCCGCCGACCCTGAGATCATCTTTTTTGATGAACCCACCACCGGCCTTGACCCGATCATGTCCGGCGTCATCAACGACCTGATCCGCGAAATCGTGTCCGAGATGGGGGCCACGACCATCACCATCACCCATGACATGTCATCTGTGCGCGCCATCGCCAGTACGGTTGCCATGCTCCACGCGGGCCATATCCAGTGGCACGGCCCCGCCACCGACCTCGATACGGCCCAAGACCCACATTTGCGCCAATTCATCTCCGGCTCTGCAACTGGCCCGATTGAGACCTTACGTTAAGCCAATGGATCAATTCGCCAACATCCCGCCCGAAGACATTCCCCTGAACTTCAGCGCCTTCACCTGGGCGATGATCTTCCTCGGCGCCGCCACCATGCGCGTCTTGCCCGCGCTCATGGCGCTCGGGGCGATCCTGAAACTGCGCGCCTTCCCAGAGCTTCGGTCGCTCCACGTTCTGCTACTGATCGAGCTTGCCTTCATCGCAGCGCTTGCCTTGGCCGAGACATTCTCACTCGTCCCCGGCAGCTTCCGCGTCACTGGCATCTGGTCATTCCTCTGGGTCTTCGCCATCGCCTGGGCCGTCGTCACATGGATCCGCTCGGCGATCAAAACCGGCCTGCGCCCCCGCTGGATCGACACCGCGACACTAGTTTGCGCAGCTCTTTTGGTCTTCTCGCTGAGCGCCGCCATCCTACCGGACATGCTCACCCGATGAGCCCAATCGCGCTGATCGAGGCCACGGCGACGGCGCTCTGGGTCTACGCCGCGCTCACCTTCGCCCATTGGGCCCTCCGCGCCGCCCGCCTTGACCGCCGCCAGCACATCGCCGCCGCGACCGACCTGCTCGGTCATTTGGTCCCAGCTATGATCCTTTTGGTTTTAACGGTGTTGGCAGGTGCCCTCATAGGCCTGCCCTCGGTGGTGGCTTTCATCGCCCTGCTCTTTCCCGCCGGTCTTGCGTACGGCGCGCACATGGCGCTCCACGATATGGAGCCACCGCCGAGCCGGCCGCATCTCATCAGCCGACTCTTTATGACCATCGTTCTTGCCGTGCTGATCATCTTCACCCGCCAAGTCCGCTGACCCACCCCTCTTCGTTCTCGAATTATGCTTGGGGGTCTGGGGGGCAACGCCCCCCGGACCTGAGCCAAAGCCGCCCCCGGCGGCGACGCGAGGCGAAAGGCGTGCGGGCAACGCCCGCTCCTTTTGACAAAAGGGACCAAACCTTCCCCCTTGCGCCAACCGGCCTGACGCCCAAGATCGAAATGGCAACACATTCGAAGGCCCGCCATGCACAAAGCCCTCATCGCAGCAAATCTTTGCCTGCTGGTGCTGTTCCCAGTGTCGTGGTTCGCGCCACTCATGCGCGCAGGCCTGCTGCCCCTCTTCGGCCTGTCGGAAATTTCGATCCTATCCGGCCTCGGATCGCTGGCAGAGGATGGCGAATGGGCGCTTGTTGCTATCGTCGCCCTTTTTGCGCTGGTCTCACCAATGGTCAAAACCATCTGCCTAACACTGATACAATTGTCGAAAGCGCCTGCCCGCCTGCTGCCCGCGCTTGAGATTGCTGGCAAACTGGCCATGGCCGACGTTTTCCTGATCGCCGTCTACATCACGCTGGCCAAAGGGCTTGCCGTGGGGCGGGTGGAAACAGCATGGGGTTTGTGGCTTTTCACGGCCTGTGTTCTCACCTCACTTGCCATCTCGATGCTAACCGCCCGCGCCGCAAAAGCCGCGCGGGGGTAGAGCATTAGAACCGCCCCCTCAAAAACGGAAGGACACGCCCAACGCGCCCTGGACCGTCTCCATGTCTGAGCCGATGCCGCCATAGCTGACACCGACCGAGATATCGGCCATCTCGCTCATACCCAGATCAAGGCCCAGCTCGACCCGGCCGGATTGCCCTTCACGGTCGCTGCCGATCAATACCGGCCCGGCATCCCCATCCAGGCTGAAATTATCCGAGAACAGCCCGAACGAGACAGATCCCATGCCGGAAATCTCGTGGCTGTAGACAGCGCCAATCGAGGTCTCCGAGAAGGTCACTTCGCGTGTGCCAGCACCGGCCAGACCACCGCCAGTGCCGGTGATCTCCTCTCGGCCTGTGAGGTACGCCAGAGTCGGCGTGATGGTGCCGCCAGTGCCAAGTTCAACGTCGTAGCCAAGGGACACACGCAGGACCGTCGCGTCGCTTTCCGCGCTGCCAGCCGTTCCCAGCAAGACCTGATCGTAATCGTACCGTCCAAAGCGCAAGGCTGCATCGGCATGCCAGCCCCCACGTTCGTAGAGCGCCGAAAGGGTCAAGACCTGTCCCGTCGCCTCTGCCGTGTCGTTTGAAAAATCGAGAACGGATTCAACATCGCTCTGCACGAATGCGACCGAGGCACCAAGGGTCAGCTCTGGCGTCATTTCGCCGTCTAGGCCCAGTTCAAGCACTGTTGCTGTGTAGCGGCGCAGACTATCTTCCGATTGCAAGCCCGACAGCTCAACCCACGGCACCAAAACCACGCTGCCCGACCCCTGGCTGGAGAAACTGACCTGCGTGTCATTCATACTGGGCAACAGTCCGCCAAACCCGAGCGTCGGCGCACGCGAGGCGACATCAACCGCCCCCGCTCCACCGCGCTGCGGCTCGCCCCGCAAGAGCGTCGAATTGAGCGCCCCCATCGTGTTGGCAGCATTGCCCAGTTGCACATCCTGCGATGGACCGGATGGAAGAAGCGCACGCTGCAGATTTTGCGCCGCCGCCTGCCCCGCAGGCAGGCACAGTCCCACCACGGCCAAGGCCGCCAGTGTCTTTGTCGATGTCATGATATTCCCCAAGGTATTTTGTGATCGCCCCGATCGCCGACAGAAAACCCTATTGCCCGCCAAGGTGCGAGGTCAGGAAATCCACCATTCTGCCCATTTCCCTTGCCCGCAGACCCGGCTAAGACCCGTTCCCATGGCCAAACCCGTCACCACCTTCACCTGCTCAAACTGCGGCGCGACCCACAAGAAATGGTCCGGTCGCTGCGATGAATGCGGCGAATGGAACACGATCCGTGAGGAAGCGCCGCTTGGTGCAGGCCCCGGAAAGGCCGCGCTTGGCTCGGCCAAGGGCCGCAAGCTCGCCCTGAAAGACTTGCGCACCAAGGAAGCGCCGCCGCCCCGGCAGTCGGCTGGCGTGGCTGAGCTTGACCGCGTCCTCGGCGGCGGGCTTGTCCCGGCCTCCGCAACGCTAGTGGGCGGTGATCCGGGCATCGGCAAATCCACCCTTCTGCTCCAGGCCGCCGCTGCATTTGCGCGCCAAGGGCTGAAAGTCATCTACGTTTCTGGCGAAGAAGCCACCGCGCAGGTCCGTATGCGGGCCGAGCGCCTTGGTCTTTCCGACAGCGCGGTGATGCTCGCGGCTGAAACTAACCTACGCGATATTTTGACCACGCTTGAGGCCGAGCAACCCGACCTCGCCATCATCGACTCGATCCAGACCATGTGGCTCGACACTGTTGATAGCGCACCCGGCTCCGTCAGTCAGGTCCGCGCGTCAGCCCATGAACTCACGACCTTCGCAAAACGCCGCGGCACCGCAGTGATGCTCGTCGGTCACGTCACCAAGGAAGGCCAGATCGCAGGCCCTCGCGTGGTCGAGCATATGGTGGACACCGTCCTCTACTTTGAAGGCGAACGCGGGCACCAATTCCGCATCCTGCGCTCGGTGAAGAACCGGTTCGGCCCGGCGGACGAAATTGGCGTATTCGAGATGACGGGTCGTGGTCTTGCCGAAGTGCCAAACCCCTCTGCCCTGTTCCTGAGCGACCGCGAACAACCCGCCCCCGGATCAGTTGTCTTCGCCGGTATCGAAGGCACGCGGCCCGTTCTGGTTGAGTTTCAGGCTCTCGTCGCGCCGTCCTCGCTTTCCCAACCCCGTCGCGCCGTGGTCGGCTGGGATGGCTCGCGCCTGTCCATGATCCTCGCTGTGCTCGAAGCACGCGCGGGCATCTCGTTCCAAGGCCTCGACGTCTACCTCAACATTGCGGGCGGGATGCGAATATCGGAACCCGCCGCCGATCTCGCCGTCGCCGCCGCTCTTCTTTCCGCCCGCGAAGACAGCGCCCTGCCCCGCGAAACCGTGGTTTTTGGGGAACTTTCGCTGTCAGGCGCGCTCCGTCCGGTGTCTCAGGCCGAAAATCGGTTGAAAGAAGCCGTGAAACTTGGTTTTTCCTCCGCAATCGCACCGGCAGGCTGCCGGATCGCGGATAATGCGGGTGTTGCCGTCCAGTCCATGGCGGACCTCCCCACTTTTGTGGGCGATGTGTTCGGGGCAGGATGAAGCGACTTACGAAGAGGTAGAGGGCAGCTATGGACGGCTTCACCATTTTCGACGGCGTCGTGGGCGGCGTCATCGTGATCTCGGCCATTCTGGCCTATGCGCGCGGCTTCGTGCGGGAGGTCATGTCGATTGCCGGCTGGATCGCAGCGGCCTTCGTGGCGTTCATCTTCGCGCCGAACGCTCTGCCCCTTATCTCGGAAATCCCCTACCTAGGCGATTTCATCGGCGAAAGCCGTGAGTTGGGTATCCTTGCCAGTTTTGCCATCGTCTTCGTTGTGGCCCTTGTGGTCGTGTCACTTTTCACGCCCCTCTTTTCGTCTGTCGTGCAACGATCCGCGATTGGCGGCATTGATGCAGCGCTTGGATTCCTGTTCGGCGTAGCGCGTGGAGTGCTGCTCGTTGTGGTTGCATTGATCGCCTATGACCGCATTGTCGGTGATGAGCCTATCCCGGCCATTTCCGACAGCCGCTCCGCCGCAGTCTTTTCGACGCTTCAAGAAGATATCGAGGCGCAGATCCCAACCGATATGCCAAGCTGGATTCAAGACCGCTACGAGGCGCTGGTGGGTGGCGAGGAAGAAGCTGCTCCCGCCGAGTAACCCTCTCCGCAAGTGCGGTCAGCGCCGCCCCAGCGTCATTGCGAGCCCTGCTAGCAACAACACAGCCGCGCCGCCCAGATACATCCACAGCCCGGCCCGGATGAAGTCGCTCAGCAGTTCATAAGCCTGCTCCGCGTTCTGGAAATCAATCTCGAACGGCAAACCCAGATTGGCCCGGAATTCGTCGGCCCGGCTGTAGAAATGAATGCCGAGAACAACCGGCGAAAGACCAGCCAACAGGCAGAAAAGGCCCGAGCCACGCCCAAGCAACCCTGTCAGCGCCGCAAGGCCAGCGGCCGCAAATCCCCCCAGAAACACCCAAGCCTGCCACGGGCCATCGACGATCATGTCTTGCAGACCATCCCCGATCAGCGCGTTGGGCGAAAGCTCCTGCCCGGCAAAGGGCGGCTCAATCCATGTTACGAAATAACTGCACGCCATAGCCGCCCCGGCCAGGAAAATGAACAATCGCATGGGCCTGTTCCAATCTGCATTTTTCCGCTCAATTGTGCGTCAGACTACCGCAGATTGTGGCGACGGTCCATTGTTCTACCAAATCGGCGGCGATGCGTTTGTGATCCTTTCGTGACACTGCCGCCCCATCCCACTATGCAGGGGCAAGCCCCGGCACCGGAGATTCGCCCGATGGACGAGACAGCTTTTCCCCGCCATCCGTTCGAGCCTGACGATGATGATAAACTGCGCGAAGAATGCGGGGTTTTCGGCGTCATTGGCGTGACGGATGCCGCGAATTTCGTGGCCCTTGGCCTGCACGCCTTGCAGCATCGCGGACAGGAAGCGGGTGGTATCGTCACCTGCGATGCTGACAAGCAGTTCCACTCCGCTCATCGCTTCGGCCTCGTCCGCGACACGTTCACCAGCCAAAAGGTCATGGAAACGCTGCCCGGCTCCCTCGGGATCGGCCATGTTCGCTACTCTACCGCCGGGTCCAAGGGCGCGACGCAGATCCGCGATGTGCAGCCCTTCTTTGGCGAGTTTTCCATGGGTGGCGCGGCGATTGCCCATAACGGCAATATCGTCAACGCGGACGAATTGCGGCGCGAGCTGATTGAACGCGGCTCGATTTTCCAAAGCTCGTCCGACAGTGAATGCATAATTCACCTGATGGCGCGCAGCCTGCAAAAAACGATCCCCGAGCGAATGAAAGACGCGCTGCGCCGCGTGGAAGGTGCGTTCTCGGTCGTCGCCATGACGCGCACCAAGCTGATCGGTTGCCGCGACGCGCTCGGCGTGCGCCCGCTGGTGATCGGTAAGATCGGCGATGGCTATGCGCTTTCGTCCGAGACCTGCGGCCTCGACATCATTGGCGCCGAATACTTGCGGGATGTTGAACCCGGCGAGATGGTGGTGATCACCGATAAAGGGATCGAGAGCTTCCGGCCGTTCGAAAAGCGCCCGTCGCGGTTCTGCATCTTTGAGCATGTTTATTTCAGCCGCCCTGACAGCATCATCGGCGGGCAGTCGGTCTATACCACGCGCCGCCAGATCGGCGTGGAATTGGCCAAGGAGACACCAGTTGAAGCCGACCTCGTCTGCCCCGTGCCTGACAGCGGCACGCCAGCGGCGATTGGATACAGCCAGGAAAGCGGCATTCCCTACGCCATGGGAATTATCCGCAACCAGTATATGGGCCGCACGTTCATCGAGCCGACCGAACAGATCCGCAATATGGGTGTGCGCCTGAAGTTGAACGTCAACCGCGCACTTATTCGCGGCAAGCGTGTGATCCTTGTGGACGACTCGGTGGTGCGCGGGACGACATCGCGCAAGATCAAGGAAATGATCCTGGATGCGGGCGCGGCTGAGGTTCATTTCCGCATCGCTTCTCCGCCGACGGCTTGGCCTTGCTTCTACGGGGTCGACACGCCCCAGCGCGAAAAGCTGCTGGCCGCAACCATGTCCGAGGATGAAATGCGCGATCATCTGGGCGTGGACAGCCTGAAATTCATCTCGCTCGATGGCCTGTACCGCGCTGTGGGCGAAGCAAATGGCCGCGACCCGGCGAAACCCGCCTATTGCGACGCCTGCTTCTCGGGCGCGTATCCGGTGCGGCCGACCGACCAGCTTGCGAAAGGATTCCAGCTTCTGGAGGCCGCGGAATGATCCGCAAACTCTTCCGCCGTGACCGCCCTGCCCCGGAATTGCCCGAGGCGGAGTTGGCGCGAAGGCTGGTGGACCGCGCCTATCGCTGCGCCTGCTGTGACAAGGAATGGCGCGCCGCAGACGGGGCATTCTGGCCCGCCGCACCCTTCGGCTGGAAGAACCCACCCGAACCGAAGGAGGACGAGACGTTCGAGCTGGGTTACATGGAAATGCTCACCGATAGTTATGCGCGCCGGGACGGCAATTTCCTGCTTCGCGCATTCCTGCCCATTCCGGTCAAGGACACCGACAGCGAAGTTTTCTTAGGCGTCTGGTGCAGCCTGTCATCGGGCAACCATGCGCGCTTCCGCTCCGCCCAACAGCGCGGCGATGCGCAGAATATGGGCGATCAGTTTTCGTGGCTCTACACGCAGCTTCCCCCGATCAGCGGCCCGTTGCTGACAAAAGGCGT